>NZ_JAKUGJ010000209.1:0-200 GCF_022663915.1 Bacillus cereus group sp. BfR-BA-01331 | reverse complement strand
ACTTCACCCTGGACATGGGTAGATCACCTGGTTTCGGGTCTACGACCACGTACTAAACGCCCTATTCAGACTCGCTTTCGCTGCGGCTCCGCCTCTTCAGCTTAACCTTGCACGGGATCGTAACTCGCCGGTTCATTCTACAAAAGGCACGCCATCACCCATTAACGGGCTCTGACTATTTGTAGGCACACGGTTTCAGG
>NZ_JAKUGJ010000208.1:0-201 GCF_022663915.1 Bacillus cereus group sp. BfR-BA-01331 | reverse complement strand
AAAAAGAAAGGAATGAAGTATTCTCCTCGTAGTAAACGACTCAGTGGTATCAATGTATATATGACAAACACCCCTACAGATATTGTCCCGACGGGACAAGTACATGATTCGTATTCTTTACGTTGGCAAATCGGCGTGTCCAGATAAGGACACATTATCTAGTTGGTGAAAGTCCAATCGGGAGAATAGACTCCACTCCCG
>NZ_JAKUGJ010000207.1:0-220 GCF_022663915.1 Bacillus cereus group sp. BfR-BA-01331 | reverse complement strand
TAGAACAATGGGTCTTCCGCCTCGAATCATCTAAGTCAAAATGGATAAGATGAACGTTCAACGACTATCTCGTATAACTGACGAGAGTACACCACAAGCCTATGGTGGTGGAAAAATCCTCTATCTCTAAGTAGATAAACATATAGTCTGCGCTCATGTGAAAACATGAGAAGTTCATAAGAGAACTGGCTAAGGAATTGCGCCCTTAGTTGAACAAGAT
>NZ_JAKUGJ010000206.1:0-222 GCF_022663915.1 Bacillus cereus group sp. BfR-BA-01331 | reverse complement strand
TTTCCATACACATGGCATTCTAATCGCTCTTGTTTGATAGTTTGCCAGTGATGAATTTGAAATAGAGATTTCCACGTTTTAAATATGATTTGTCGGGTAAAGAACTGGCGCGGTATCAGTTATGACCCGTCTCCAGCCCCTCCCCATAAGAACTGCTCGTGAAGTTTTCCCTCAAGCAGCTCACCCCATAAACTTCATCAAAAGGGTTATGAGACCTATCAG
>NZ_JAKUGJ010000205.1:0-225 GCF_022663915.1 Bacillus cereus group sp. BfR-BA-01331 | reverse complement strand
ACAAGGTCCCAACTACCATCGGCGCTAGAGAGCTTAACTTCCGTGTTCGGTATGGGAACGGGTGTGACCTCTCTGCCATCATTACCAGACTATATTCATTTGAGACAAGAATCATCATAACTCATTCGACATTTAAAGTCAATAAGTTTTTTATATTCTCTCAAAACTAGATAACGTTGCTTCATATTATATGGTTAAGTCCTCGATCTATTAGTATTCGTCAGC
>NZ_JAKUGJ010000204.1:0-231 GCF_022663915.1 Bacillus cereus group sp. BfR-BA-01331 | reverse complement strand
CATGGTGACATGTGGAGCTGACGAATACTAATAGATCGAGGACTTAACCATATAATATGAAGCAAATGTTATCTAGTTTTGAAGGAATATATATTTAAAATTCCTTTTGACATTCTCAAAAGAATGTGTATAATGATAAAAGTCTGGTAATGATGGCAGAGAGGTCACACCCGTTCCCATACCGAACACGGAAGTTAAGCTCTCTAGCGCCGATGGTAGTTGGGACCTTGT
>NZ_JAKUGJ010000203.1:0-242 GCF_022663915.1 Bacillus cereus group sp. BfR-BA-01331 | reverse complement strand
CTGTTTCACAGTTAGCTTTACAGAAACGATTTACAAAGATCAAGAAGCGAAAGCAATATGAGTGGTTAAAAAATATCAACGCACAAGTTCCTAAACAGGCTTCAAAAGATTTTGACAAGGCGCGAAAAAATTCGTTCAAAAAGTACAAAAATGGTTATCACACTTCTTATAAATCCAAAAAAGATTTAATCCAAGGATTTTATGCCAATTATGAAAGACTGATTATAGGAAAGAAAGTAGTT
>NZ_JAKUGJ010000202.1:0-250 GCF_022663915.1 Bacillus cereus group sp. BfR-BA-01331 | reverse complement strand
AGGTGGAAGCATGGTGACATGTGGAGCTGACGAATACTAATAGATCGAGGACTTAACCATATAATATGAAGCAATGTTATCTAGTTTTGAAAGAATATAAAAAACTTATTGACTTTAAATGTCGAATAAGTTATGATAATTCTTGTCTTAAATGAATACAGTCTGGTAATGATGGCAGAGAGGTCACACCCGTTCCCATACCGAACACGGAAGTTAAGCTCTCTAGCGCCGATGGTAGTTGGGACCTTGT
>NZ_JAKUGJ010000201.1:0-274 GCF_022663915.1 Bacillus cereus group sp. BfR-BA-01331 | reverse complement strand
ATTTTATGCCAATTATGAAAGACTGATTATAGGAAAGAAAGTAGTTGATATTCAGTCCATTGGAGAAGTGAAAACAAGCCAACAACTACCAAGAAACAAAAAACCATCAAATCCAAGAGTTACCTTTGATGGTCGTCACTGGTGGATTAGTGTAGGATTCCAAGAAGACTTTGAATTACAAGCACTAACCAATGAGTCGATTGGTGTGGATGTTGGTTTAAAAGAGCTGTTTGTAGCTTCTAATGGTATGAAAGAACGAAATATAAACAAAGAT
>NZ_JAKUGJ010000200.1:0-279 GCF_022663915.1 Bacillus cereus group sp. BfR-BA-01331 | reverse complement strand
TGCGGTCTTTTCATGTTTCAAAGCCACGTGTTATAACAGTCGATAAGAACCCGGCTTATCCTATAGCAATTGAACAGTTGAAAAAAGAAAAAAGAATACCTGATGGTATGCAATTTAGACAACAAAAGTACTTGAATAACATAGTAGAACAAGATCATCACTTTATAAAGAAGCGAATCCGTTCTATGTTTGACACAGCTACATCCATTCTTTCTGGAGTAGAAGCCATGCATATGATTAAAAAAGAGCAGCTTGATTTACGGGACCAGTCTGTCCAAA
>NZ_JAKUGJ010000199.1:0-282 GCF_022663915.1 Bacillus cereus group sp. BfR-BA-01331 | reverse complement strand
CACATCCATCAACTTAAGGATTTAGACTATTCTTAAACTAAAAAGCACGTTACTATTCTCTTATGTTAATGAGAAAGGGTGACGTGCTTTTTATGAATATGCATCAAAAACAAGAGCTGTCTTTATTTGCCGAAGAGTTATATCGATATATGTCTCCCGCTACACTTAATCAATTAGCTATAGAAGCAGGTGGAATGAAACGAAAACGTAAGTGCCATGGGCACCATTTTTTATCTTTGTGTGTATGGTTAAATCAACAAATCGCTACAACCTCTCTTACTC
>NZ_JAKUGJ010000198.1:0-292 GCF_022663915.1 Bacillus cereus group sp. BfR-BA-01331 | reverse complement strand
ATATCGGCGTTAGTCCCGTCCTTCATCGACTCCTAGTGTCAAGGCATCCACCGTGCGCCCTTTCTAACTTAACCAAACTAAAATTAAAAAAATATGAGCTACACTGTTATCTAGTTTTCAAAGAACATACATTTAAACTTGAGAGATAGTTCTCTCAAAACTGAACGAAACAAAACAAGTCAACGTTTATTGATGAACTGCGTTCATCAATTCTCCATAGAAAGGAGGTGATCCAGCCGCACCTTCCGATACGGCTACCTTGTTACGACTTCACCCCAATCATCTGTCCCAC
>NZ_JAKUGJ010000197.1:0-296 GCF_022663915.1 Bacillus cereus group sp. BfR-BA-01331 | reverse complement strand
TACAGTTGAAGAATTATCACTAGGTCAGTGCCCAAAGTGCCAAAAGGGACAAATTCTAAACCGTAAAACATTTTTCGGGTGCTCAGACCATCAAAACGTATGTAATTTTATGTTGCCAGCTAAAATTAAAGGTAAGAAATTATCGGATAGTCAGATTAAGAAGCTATTAAATAGTAATGTAACAGACTTCATTAATGGTTTTAATGGGGAAAAAGGAGAATTCACAGCTGCCATTCGATTAAAGCCAGACCTTAGTATTTGTTTTGAATTTCCAACTGCAGAGGATCGTACGGTAG
>NZ_JAKUGJ010000196.1:0-297 GCF_022663915.1 Bacillus cereus group sp. BfR-BA-01331 | reverse complement strand
CTGACTTTCTTCGCTAATATCATCAGAATTTAACTTCTTTAATGAAAGATTTGTTCTTCTGAATAGTAGCGTGTTCCACCAGCATTCTCCTGAGACTACCAGGATACAAACCTGTTAATTCCGATACTTGACTAACTCGTGAAAATTTCATTATTATTCTCACCTCATTGAACCAAACATAGCACATACGTTCGATAAATTCAATAAAGTTTGATAGATTCAATAAAATTTATCTTGTTCAACTAAGGGCGCAATTCCTTAGCCAGTTCTCTTATGAACTTCTCATGTTTTCACATG
>NZ_JAKUGJ010000195.1:0-302 GCF_022663915.1 Bacillus cereus group sp. BfR-BA-01331 | reverse complement strand
TCCTCCACCATTTAGCCGACTTAGCTCAATTGGTAGAGCAACTGACTTGTAATCAGTAGGTTGGGGGTTCAAGTCCTCTAGTCGGCACCAGTTTTTAATTGTACGAGCCATTAGCTCAGTTGGTAGAGCATCTGACTTTTAATCAGAGGGTCGAAGGTTCGAATCCTTCATGGCTCACCATTTTTAATGAAATATGCGGGTGTGGCGGAACTGGCAGACGCACTAGACTTAGGATCTAGCGCCTTTGGCGTGGGGGTTCGACTCCCTTCACCCGCACTTTTAATAAAATAACTCAAACATGT
>NZ_JAKUGJ010000194.1:0-304 GCF_022663915.1 Bacillus cereus group sp. BfR-BA-01331 | reverse complement strand
AATGGAACGGCCATCTTAATTCAAAAGTACAAGGGTTTAGAAATCATGCAGAACAAGCGGCAATAAAAGCGGGGGCTATGCCTGTTGATACATTTGCGTCTCAACTTGCACTTGGAAAAGCAGTTGAAGGGGTAAAGGGAGAAACACTAGAGGGTGGTCATCAAAACATGGGACAAGTAGACTCGCTTGTTGGGGCGTCCACTGCTGCATTTCAAAAGGCGTATGCTGCAGATCATAAGGCTGGATTTATGAAGCAATTTTCTGCAGGTGTACCACAACAAGAAAAAGAGGCGGCATGGAACAA
>NZ_JAKUGJ010000193.1:0-305 GCF_022663915.1 Bacillus cereus group sp. BfR-BA-01331 | reverse complement strand
AAATAGATAAATTGACAAGAGAAAAGCACTTTGTGTATATCACAGGTGCTTTTTATTTTCATTTTGATATAGGGCTTGAATTAAATTTTTATACTAAAATATATACGGCAAAAAGGGGGGAGTTCATTGCACAAAGTTATTTATGGAATATTAATTTTAACTTATACTTTGTATTCATTTTTTGTACAAACCTTTCGTCCTTTAGCGCAAGGAATCATTTATTAATGATGTAATAAATGGAGATGCTGAAAGTCGTGCTAAATGGGGAAGTTATGCTTTAACACAAGTTGGATTAGGACTTATTG
>NZ_JAKUGJ010000192.1:0-319 GCF_022663915.1 Bacillus cereus group sp. BfR-BA-01331 | reverse complement strand
ATCTTTGTTTATATTTCGTTCTTTCATACCATTAGAAGCTACAAACAGCTCTTTTAAACCAACATCCACACCAATCGACTCATTGGTTAGTTCTTGTAATTCAAAGTCTTCTTGGAATCCTACACTAATCCACCAGTGACGACCATCAAATGTAACTCTTGGATTTGATGGTTTTTTGTTTCTTGGTAGTTGTTGGCTTGTTTTCACTTCACCAATAGACTGAATATGAACTACTTTCTTTCCTATAATCAGTCTTTCATAATTGGCATAAAATCCTTGGATTAAATCTTTTTTGGATTTATAAGAAGTGTGATAACCA
>NZ_JAKUGJ010000191.1:0-319 GCF_022663915.1 Bacillus cereus group sp. BfR-BA-01331 | reverse complement strand
TATCAGCCTGATATTATTTTGTTAACGGTAAGATGGTACCTACGGTACAACCTCAGTTTTCGTGATTTGGTGGAAATGCTAGAAGAACGGGGTTTATCCATTTCTCATACAACGATTATGCGTTGGGTTCATCAGTATGGTCCTGAATTGGACAAACGAATCCGCCGTCACCTCAAACAAACAAATGACTCTTGGAGAGTCGATGAAACATATATCAAAGTAAAAGGTCAATGGATGTATCTGTATCGTGCTGTTGATTCGAAAGGAAACACAATTGATTTTTTCCTAAACAAAACAAGAGACCAGAAGGCTGCAAAGC
>NZ_JAKUGJ010000190.1:0-325 GCF_022663915.1 Bacillus cereus group sp. BfR-BA-01331 | reverse complement strand
CCAGTGGAACCGGTAGCACCTGTGATACCTTGAACGCCTTGAGGCCCAGTGGAACCAGTAGCACCTGTGTTACCTTGCGTACCTTGAGGCCCAGTAGCACCTGTGTTACCTTGCGTACCTTGAGGTCCAGTGGCACCTGTATTACCTTGAGGTCCTTGAGGTCCAGTAGCACCTGTATTACCTTGAGGTCCTTGAGGTCCAGTAGCACCCGTGTTGCCTTGCGCACCTTGAGGACCAGTGGAACCGGTAGCACCTGTGATACCTTGAACGCCTTGAGGCCCAGTGGAACCAGTAGCACCTGTGTTACCTTGCGTACCTTGAGGCC
>NZ_JAKUGJ010000189.1:0-337 GCF_022663915.1 Bacillus cereus group sp. BfR-BA-01331 | reverse complement strand
GGAATGAAACGAAAACGTAAGTGCCATGGGCACCATTTTTTATCTTTGTGTGTATGGTTAAATCAACAAATCGCTACAACCTCTCTTACTCAACTTTGTAGTCAATTAGAAACTTCAACAGGAATTTTATTAAGTCCTGAGGGACTTAATCGACGATTTAACTCGGCTTCTGTAGCCTTCTTTCGAAATGTATTTACTACACTGGTTCCGTTGCAAAGTTTGTTAAATGAAGCTAAACTGTAGGGAAAATGTGTTGAGGAGAATGATACATGAGATATTTTAAAGGAAAACAGTTCAAAAAAGACATTATTTTAGTAGCCGTTGGCTATTACTGTCG
>NZ_JAKUGJ010000188.1:0-338 GCF_022663915.1 Bacillus cereus group sp. BfR-BA-01331 | reverse complement strand
ACTAACCAATGAGTCGATTGGTGTGGATGTTGGTTTAAAAGAGCTGTTTGTAGCTTCTAATGGTATGAAAGAACGAAATATAAACAAAGATGCCAAGGTTAAAAAACTTTTGAAAAGGAAAAAGTCAGCACAAAGAGATATGTCTAGGAGATTTAAAAAAGGTGTAAAAATTCAATCTGCCGGATATGAAAAAGCGAAAACTGAGCACCTGCGGTTATCTAGGAAAATTACGAATATCCGAAATAACCATATCCATCAAGCAACAGCTAAATTGGTGAAAACCAAACCAATGAGGATTGTTGTGGAAGACTTACCTATCTCAAACCTGTTAAAAAACA
>NZ_JAKUGJ010000187.1:0-344 GCF_022663915.1 Bacillus cereus group sp. BfR-BA-01331 | reverse complement strand
ACAGGCTTTCTTCTTCGGGGTAATAAGAACAAAGTATCTACTCTTATTTCGATTAAGTACTCGCCTCAAATCAAATCCTAGGAATCCGAAGGATTCTCCTTTTAAAACATTAACCACTCGGGTTTTCTCCAGATTCAGTTCAACTCCCAAAGGCTTTAATTGTTCCCACAGTCGTCGCAATGCCAATTCAGCCCATCCACGTTTACTAGAGTGTCCGCTTACAGTGATAACTATATCATCAGCAAAACGGTGATAGTTTACAGCCTCGTAATGGTTTTCTGTTGTCTTACGTCGAATGGCATCAAATGTCCAATCTACTTCATTGAGGTAGATGTTTGCGGCTA
>NZ_JAKUGJ010000186.1:0-348 GCF_022663915.1 Bacillus cereus group sp. BfR-BA-01331 | reverse complement strand
CTCGGCACCATATGCGCCCGTAGCTCAATTGGATAGAGCGTTTGACTACGGATCAAGAGGTTAGGGGTTCGACTCCTCTCGGGCGCGTTTTCTTTCGGGAAGTGGCTCAGCTTGGTAGAGCACCTGGTTTGGGACCAGGGGGTCGCAGGTTCAAATCCTGTCTTCCCGATACTTGTTTGGGGCCTTAGCTCAGCTGGGAGAGCGCCTGCCTTGCACGCAGGAGGTCAGCGGTTCGATCCCGCTAGGCTCCACCAAAAAAGTTCTTTGAAAACTGAACGAAACAAACAACGTGAACGTCAATTTTTATTTTTAGATGCTAGACAAACTAACTTTATTGGAGAGTTTGAT
>NZ_JAKUGJ010000185.1:0-351 GCF_022663915.1 Bacillus cereus group sp. BfR-BA-01331 | reverse complement strand
TGGCAGACGCACTAGACTTAGGATCTAGCGCCTTTGGCGTGGGGGTTCGACTCCCTTCACCCGCACTTTTAATAAAATAACTCAAACATGTCTTGCGGAAGTAGTTCAGTGGTAGAATACAACCTTGCCAAGGTTGGGGTCGCGGGTTCGAATCCCGTCTTCCGCTCCAATTTTCAGTATGACATGCCGGGGTGGCGGAACAGGCAGACGCACAGGACTTAAAATCCTGCGGTGGGTGACCACCGTGCGGGTTCGACCCCCGCCCTCGGCACCATATGCGCCCGTAGCTCAATTGGATAGAGCGTTTGACTACGGATCAAGAGGTTAGGGGTTCGACTCCTCTCGGGCGCG
>NZ_JAKUGJ010000184.1:0-353 GCF_022663915.1 Bacillus cereus group sp. BfR-BA-01331 | reverse complement strand
TTTTGCTCGCAAAACGCAAAAAGACCCCAATACACGCACACGTCCCCTAAGGACATGGCGCATATTGAGGTCTTCTCTTATATGCGAACTGATTCATTTTTTATTTCATTGTTAAATCCTATTACATTCATATTATAGCAATGCGATTTTTAAAACACAAGACTTTCTTTACATATTTAACAAAAATAAAAGAAAGATAGACATTTCTTCTGCCATCTTGCTTTTATTTTTGCTTATTGTCTTTGTTTGGATCGTATAAGATCATTTGAATTTGGAAAATGTCACTGTCCGTAATACCTAAAACATTCTTTTCTTCTTTAAATGAACGCCATGTTTCTATTTTTATGGATTTT
>NZ_JAKUGJ010000183.1:0-359 GCF_022663915.1 Bacillus cereus group sp. BfR-BA-01331 | reverse complement strand
TCGGTTAGTCGTTACTTTTGATAGCTAACGAATTCGTCCTAAGACAGCCGAGCTAACTCCCTTGTTCCAAAGGTTATTTTATTGCTATTTATGCTAACGCTAATAGGCGTATTGCTTCATTTTTGATATTGATAGCTGCGTTATAATCTCTAACGAGATTTACACCGCATATGCAAGAATATACTCGTTCAGACAATGTCATATTTTTTACATTTCCACAACTACTACATGCTTTTGTGGAAGGAAACCATTTGTCTATTTTCACAAGTTGTTTTCCTTGTTCGTTTAGTTTATAAGCTAAGAAAGAAGTGAACATACCCCACCCATTATCAGCAACACTTTTTCCAAAATGAAGTGCT
>NZ_JAKUGJ010000182.1:0-364 GCF_022663915.1 Bacillus cereus group sp. BfR-BA-01331 | reverse complement strand
AATCCTCCAAAAGTGGTGACCCGTACGGGATTCGAACCCGTGTTACCGCCGTGAAAGGGCGGTGTCTTAACCACTTGACCAACGGGCCAAAAAAAAAACAAAAACTTTTCCCAAGCTTCCAACCGGGCTTGAACCGGTGACCTCTTCCTTACCATGGAAGTACTCTACCAGCTGAGCTATGGAAGCATAATGGCTCCGCAGGTAGGAATCGAACCTACGACCGATCGGTTAACAGCCGATAGCTCTACCGCTGAGCTACTGCGGAATAATATAAGCCTGGCAACGTCCTACTCTCACAGGGACAAGGTCCCAACTACCATCGGCGCTAGAGAGCTTAACTTCCGTGTTCGGTATGGGAACGGGT
>NZ_JAKUGJ010000181.1:0-365 GCF_022663915.1 Bacillus cereus group sp. BfR-BA-01331 | reverse complement strand
ACTAGCATATCCTCTTTAATCTCTGTATGAGCGGGTATATCCTTTGCGGCTACGACAATCTTTGTTGGTTTTACTGCATTCTCCACTGCAAAATGATTGTATCCATAGATACCAGCGACTGTTGCAGCGGCAAGACCAACCGCAGCAATCTGCTTCTTTTGAAACTTAGATGGCTTCAATGTTTGTGTTCCTCCTTATGTAGCCTTTAAACGCAAAAAAAGGACACACCTATGGCATAAAGCGCCTTAGGTGTGTCCTTTTAGCTAATCTAAAGTCTATATGAAAATGTTGGATTTGTTTTCTTTAATATTACAATTTCAATATTATGATATATACGGTTTTATGTCAATCATTTCTAAAAAAAA
>NZ_JAKUGJ010000180.1:0-370 GCF_022663915.1 Bacillus cereus group sp. BfR-BA-01331 | reverse complement strand
TCAAGGTATTCAAGGTATTCAAGGTATTCAAGGTATTCAAGGTAACACGGGTGCTACCGGACCTCAAGGCGTTCAAGGTAACACAGGTGCTACTGGTTCCACTGGTCCTCAAGGCGTTCAAGGTAACACGGGCGCTACCGGTTCCACTGGACCTCAAGGTGCGCAAGGTAATACAGGTGCCACTGGACCTCAAGGTATTCAAGGTAACACGGGTGCTACTGGTTCCACTGGACCTCAAGGTATTCAAGGTAACACGGGTGCTACTGGACCTCAAGGACCTCAAGGTATTCAAGGTATTCAAGGTATTCAAGGTATTCAAGGTAACACGGGTGCTACCGGACCTCAAGGCGTTCAAGGTAACACAGGTGCT
>NZ_JAKUGJ010000179.1:0-370 GCF_022663915.1 Bacillus cereus group sp. BfR-BA-01331 | reverse complement strand
CGCCCTCGGCACCATATGCGCCCGTAGCTCAATTGGATAGAGCGTTTGACTACGGATCAAGAGGTTAGGGGTTCGACTCCTCTCGGGCGCGCTTTTATTAACGGGAAGTGGCTCAGCTTGGTAGAGCACCTGGTTTGGGACCAGGGGGTCGCAGGTTCAAATCCTGTCTTCCCGATTTTCCCAAAAACATGGGGCCTTAGCTCAGCTGGGAGAGCGCCTGCCTTGCACGCAGGAGGTCAGCGGTTCGATCCCGCTAGGCTCCACTTTATTTTTTATATGTCGGAGGTATACCCAAGTTCGGCTGAAGGGATCGGTCTTGAAAACCGACAGGCGGCGAGAGTCGCGCGGGGGTTCGAATCCCTCTACCTCC
>NZ_JAKUGJ010000178.1:0-371 GCF_022663915.1 Bacillus cereus group sp. BfR-BA-01331 | reverse complement strand
GGTATTTTCCTACTCGTTTTGCAAAAAATACAGCGACTTCCCTAGCAATAACTTTCAAAATTTCAATTGCTATAGTGAAAAGAATGTCCATTTGGTCACCTCCTTTCCCCATAAAATGAAAGAGAAAGGATAGCAACCGACCACCCTGAAATATTCAGTTACGTTACATCTATTATATCATATTTAATGGGTAGTTAATAGCTTAAAAACCTTGATGTGACAACGTTTTTAAAGGTTTTTTGTTTTTTGTAATTCGTGCATTGGAATAGAAAAAATAGATTTTTTTTTAGAAATGATTGACATAAAACCGTATATATCATAATATTGAAATTGTAATATTAAAGAAAACAAATCCAACATTTTCATATAGA
>NZ_JAKUGJ010000177.1:0-375 GCF_022663915.1 Bacillus cereus group sp. BfR-BA-01331 | reverse complement strand
TTTCCATACACATGGCATTCTAATCGCTCTTGTTTGATAGTTTGCCAGTGATGAATTTGAAATAGAGATTTCCACGTTTTAAATATGATTTCGATCTGCCAGCGGAGGGGGATTTGTTCCATCGGAACCATCTCACAAGGCGTATTCGTAACATATATGTTGATACCCGTTAATCGTTTACTCTTTTCTGAAAATGTAATTCCCTTTTTACTTTCGGTATAGCTTTGTTTTTTTCTACGTTCCAGTATTTGTTCCTCTGTTAATCGGTAGATAATTACTCTTGTAAATAATCTTTGGTTCTTGCCAATATACGCCTCTTTTATTTCATACGTTTGTCCTGGTTTTAACGTGTGCATAATGTTCTCTAAATCAACT
>NZ_JAKUGJ010000176.1:0-376 GCF_022663915.1 Bacillus cereus group sp. BfR-BA-01331 | reverse complement strand
TTTGATCCACCTAATACTAGAATTGTATTCATTCCCACTCACTCTCCTTATTTTTCTTTTTTGTGTATGTACTTGGTGTTGTTAACAATACCAAGTACAAACTACAATATTCATGATTATTAAACCTACTATGAATACAATTGCGAAAATAGGTAACAACAGCATAAAAATAAAAGCACTTACAACCAAGCATACAAAGATGAACCCATTACTCATATCTTCATAACCGTCTAACCCTTGCACTATATTTAAACTATGCATCCACACCGTGATAGCATCCCAATTTTCTACTAATAGATATCCTCCACCCAAAAACAAAGCCCATCCGAATAATGTCCCTAAAAATCCTGATCCCCTTCCAGAAGAATATCCCGCA
>NZ_JAKUGJ010000175.1:0-376 GCF_022663915.1 Bacillus cereus group sp. BfR-BA-01331 | reverse complement strand
GTGCAATCAATAAAGCTGTGTATGCAGCTACACAAACGCAAGCGAGTATGGCGCGTGCAGGAAATCTTTCCGTTTCTGAAATTCAACGTTCGTATGCAGATGCGTCTGCAGGTGTAGCAAGTATTGCACAAAGTGCTGGCAAAATGTCTATCCCAACTTCAGCTGTGGGACGTATGACACAGCAAAGTACGAAGGTTGGCATGAGTGTGATGGAAGGTGTCAAACATTTTATGCCTACAAATGCACTAGAGAATGTTTCAAAAGCATACTTTAATGCGTCAGATGCTGTTCAGCAGGCAGGAGGGAATGCAGTACAAAAAGCGATAAGTGGAAGTGCAGCCGCTGTTCATACTTCATTAGGAGGTAACGCGGCAGA
>NZ_JAKUGJ010000174.1:0-377 GCF_022663915.1 Bacillus cereus group sp. BfR-BA-01331 | reverse complement strand
TTTGATCCACCTAATACTAGAATTGTATTCATTCCCACTCACTCTCCTTATTTTTCTTTTTTGTGTATGTACTTGGTGTTGTTAACAATACAAGCGTACAAACTACAATATTCATGAATATTAAACCTACTATTAATACAATTGCGAAAATAGGTAACAACAGCATAAAAATAAAAGCACTTACGACCAAGCATACAAAGATGAACCCATTACTCATGTCTTCATAACCGTCTAACCCTTGCACTATATTTAAACTATGCATCCAAACCGTGATAGCATCCCAATGTTCTACTAATAGATATCCTCCACCCAAAAACAAAGCCCATCCGAATAATGTCCCTAAAAATCCTGATCCCCTTCCAGAAGAATATCCCGCA
>NZ_JAKUGJ010000173.1:0-378 GCF_022663915.1 Bacillus cereus group sp. BfR-BA-01331 | reverse complement strand
CGAGGCAGTATCGTTACCTCCTATTATCAAGCATTTATTTTACCCATCTTGATAAATTTATCGACGCATTTACATCCCTATCGTGATGGCTCTTGCACCTAACACAACACCACTCACGTATTTTTAAACTCCACTGTCCTTCTGGTTGAACTGAATGGTCGTATTTTACTCCGCAACATGAACAATTCTTGCTTGAGGCGAACCATTTATCAGCTTTTACATATGCAATGCCATACTTCTCGCACTTGTATGACAAACATTGAAAGAAGAAGTTTAATTTTTGAAAGGAAAATGCTTTCGATAGTTTTTTGTTTTTTAACAGGTTTGAGATAGGTAAGTCTTCCACAACAATTCTCATTGGTTTGGTTTTCACCAATT
>NZ_JAKUGJ010000172.1:0-380 GCF_022663915.1 Bacillus cereus group sp. BfR-BA-01331 | reverse complement strand
ATTTGAAATAAGGATTTCCAAGTTTTAAAGATAATTTCAATCTGCCAGCGGAGGGAATAAAAATCATGTATTTGTTCCATCGGAACCCATTCCAAAGGTGTATTGGTAACATAAATGTTCATACCAGCTAATCGTTTGCTTTTCTCTGAGTACGTAATACCCTTTTTACTTTCCGTATACACTTGTTTTTTCTTACGTTCTCGAAGTTGTTTTTCAGTTAATCGATATATAATAACTCGTGTAAATAGTTTTTTATCCTTTCAAATATAAGCATCTGCTATTTCATAGACCTGTCCTGGTTTTAAGGTATTCATAATGTGTTCTAAATCAACTTTGATGTACTGAGACTGTTTTTTTACTGTCCCATTTCGAAAGTATTC
>NZ_JAKUGJ010000171.1:0-381 GCF_022663915.1 Bacillus cereus group sp. BfR-BA-01331 | reverse complement strand
GTGAGGTGATTGGTAATAGGTCTTTCGTGAGCTAACCTAGATTAGTGCTATTTAATCAATTCTAAATCTACCCTTATGGGCGCACATACATCTCTATCAAGTCGTCGAAGGTTACATCTTTTTGCGGGTTGTGCAGCTTTAATAAATAGATATGTTGCTTAAGATGGTTACGCTGTGCTTGTTCAAAGAATGCATTATTGGATTCAGATAAACCTTGAATAACCATTGCGAAAACCTCTGCTACTTTATCAACTGGTCCACGCAGAATGTTTATGTTTTTTGTATCAGGGTTAGTTGGATCAATATAGTAAACAGAGCTTTCAGGAATTTTGTGTGCTTGTACTAACTTAAATACTTTTTGACATAAATCATTACTCGGTT
>NZ_JAKUGJ010000170.1:0-384 GCF_022663915.1 Bacillus cereus group sp. BfR-BA-01331 | reverse complement strand
CTTGTATATATGCTGGAGAAGCTTTCATACCATTTCGGTACTGTGTCAACTGCCCGTCTGCAATATTTAAATCTTGATATACCATTTGTCCGGAACGAATGCTACTATCCCCACTACCATAACGAGATACAACTTGTGTCATCCCACTGGAATCTTTTGCTTCAATCCATGACTTGTTATTCGTCGTAACTAAACGTACAGCCCCTTTGGCAACAGATTGCGTTCCTGTATGGTCTGTTGTTGTTGGTACCATTCTCTGAATCTCTTGAATTTCTTTTGCTTCAGTTTGAACGGCTTTATTGTACGGGTTATATTTACTTACCGTACGTGCAGCTGCTTGGTAAGCACCTGCGCCACCAATCACACCAGCAGCATAGCTTAATC
>NZ_JAKUGJ010000169.1:0-384 GCF_022663915.1 Bacillus cereus group sp. BfR-BA-01331 | reverse complement strand
CTTCATATTATTTAAAAGCTCTTGTAGTACTGCTTCATTCGATTCAATGAACATCATTTCTTTGTCTGATGGATCTGTTTGAATCCAAACCGAACTATCTCCTACACGGAAGATTCCTTCTCCTTTTCCTGGGTTGTTGAGAATAATATCAAGCTCCCCAGCAGTTAAGTTAAAGTTCTCTTGGATCTTTTTCTTATCGATCTTATTTTGTTCTAAGAAGAAATAAGAGAAAGTGGATTGCAAGATACCACGTGCTTTTACATTTTCTAAAATACGAACAAAGTCCTGACTTGCCCAACACATACCTGCATTTCTCTTACGAGAGCGGCGTGCTACTTTTTCTAAGAAGTTAACTGTTTGTTCATAGTCGATAAACTGCCACAT
>NZ_JAKUGJ010000168.1:0-388 GCF_022663915.1 Bacillus cereus group sp. BfR-BA-01331 | reverse complement strand
AAATTTTATTTAAAACGTGGAAGTCATTCTTTCAAATTCATCAGTGTAAAAAAATAAAACCAGAAAGATGGGAGTGCCATTTGTATGGACAATTGATTGCCATTCTACTCTGTTCTTCTATCATGTTTCAAATGCGTCAATTACTTCTTATGAAAAAGAAACGAGAACTGAGTGAGTATAAGGCCATATATATGATTAGAGATTATTTTCTTCTTCTTTTCCAAGCTATACAGAAAGACACCCAAGAACTATCAAAGGTTCTATATCGCCTATTCAATCTTCTACAGCAAAACGGGCGAAAATCTCATCGATATGAGAAGAAAACAGTCTTTGATATATTAGGTGTCGTTTACAATTGTACCATGTCTGATAATCAAGCGGCTTAATT
>NZ_JAKUGJ010000167.1:0-391 GCF_022663915.1 Bacillus cereus group sp. BfR-BA-01331 | reverse complement strand
GAAAAGAACTAGACAAAAAAATTCAAGACTTAAGACGAAGTCGCGTTACAGAAGTAGAATTGGCAGAATTAACAGCACAAGATTTAAAGGTGTTAGCTATTAAAAGTAAAATGAGTTCAGGTTATCAACTGATACCACAAATTATAAAAAAAGATGTGACAGATCAAGAATATGCGCGGATAAGTGAAAACCTTGCGGAGTTTCCAGGAGTAGATACAACAGTTGATTGGGAACGTAATTATGTAAATGGTAATTTATTTCGTTCCGTGATAGGTAATATTACAAGTAGTGAAGAAGGACTACCGAAAGAAAACTTAGATTCTTATTTGGTACGTGGATATAACCGTAATGATCGTGTAGGAAAAAGTTATATTGAACAACGATATGAAGA
>NZ_JAKUGJ010000166.1:0-394 GCF_022663915.1 Bacillus cereus group sp. BfR-BA-01331 | reverse complement strand
TGCCAAACCGAAATTCATCTCCCACCTACCGTTGGGCTACGCCCTTCACACGCTTGAGGAAGGAGAATTCTTTCGGGGAATTCGTTAAAAACACATCATAGAAAACCTAGAAAGTATGAACATGATGAGATTCTTCATGAAGTGATGATTCAAATGCAGGAACGTGAAATTTGGATTCTTTATGGTGAAGTAAAAAGATATTATCTAAGCAAAATAGGAAAATGGTTTAGAAAAATAGAAAGTGAATGGGAATCACATATATCCAACAGTGAAAAGCAGCAGGTATGAGAAGAAAAGTAAATACAAACAAACCAGGGGGCGCATTTCATGTTTAATTTACAAGAAGATATGTATGAACAATTGAAAGAGAAAAAAGGGGAAGTTACTGTATTTT
>NZ_JAKUGJ010000165.1:0-394 GCF_022663915.1 Bacillus cereus group sp. BfR-BA-01331 | reverse complement strand
TATACGCCTCTTTTATTTCATACGTTTGTCCTGGTTTTAACGTGTGCATAATGTTCTCTAAATCAACTTGGATATACTGTGACTGTTTTTTGATTGTCCCATTTCGAAAGTATTCCGGAAACGGATTTTTCGTATAGACAGTATGGTTTAATTTAAGTCTTGATATATAGTACACGCCACGTTGGTCCATTTGATCTAAGTCTTCCAATGAAAAATAACCCAAATCGCGAATACATAAATCTCCTGGGCGTAAGGTATCTAAGCAATCTGTTCCAAATGTTTTATCATTATTTTTTCCAGGCTCTACCTGGAAGTTTAAAAACTGTCCGCTGTGTAAGTCATATTCTAATTGAATCTTGATACCTGCTGTTTGTGCACAACCACCTGATCCAGG
>NZ_JAKUGJ010000164.1:0-394 GCF_022663915.1 Bacillus cereus group sp. BfR-BA-01331 | reverse complement strand
TGAAGTTTTCCCTCAAGCAGCTCACCCCATAAACTTCATCAAAAGGGTTATGAGACCTATCAGATGGCAGACACTTTTATCAATATCTTCCTGAGCTTTCGAGAGGACAAACTTTCCAGTCCCAATAGAGTCCTAGTACACCATAGAGATATTCATTACTCCATCTCTGCCATCCAATGCTACGCTTTTGTCGCCGTTTCCTTCTCGTCAATTCAGTACAGTATTGATTTGTTTTACTAAATCTTGTGCAGGCTTGGCGCCTGCGTTTCTGATTAATTCTCGGATTTTTGCTTTCACTTTCGCACAGGCTTTCTTCTTCGGGGTAATAAGAACAAAGTATCTACTCTTATTTCGATTAAGTACTCGCCTCAAATCAAATCCTAGGAATCCGAAG
>NZ_JAKUGJ010000163.1:0-396 GCF_022663915.1 Bacillus cereus group sp. BfR-BA-01331 | reverse complement strand
ATGATTTATGAACCGAAATATTCTTTTCCTACTAATCTCACGCTGCCTGCAGGTGTTTTAAACCTATTTCTAACGCACCCGTTCCACCAAACCCTTGATTAAATAGAAGCGGGACATCATACTTCTTTGCGTATTCCTTTGCTACATCAATAGAGACATGTCCACATGCACCTTTCTGCACGACAATGACATCACATTTCTTAATAACACTACGAAAAGTCTTCTTTACGCCACCATGATTCTTTCCGTCATGAAAAATCACCTGACAATCTCTTTTTTTCGCTAGTTTTTCTAACGTCCTACCATTTGATCCACCTAATACTAGAATTGTATTCATTCCCACTCACTCTCCTTATTTTTCTTTTTTGTGTATGTACTTGGTGTTGTTAACAATAC
>NZ_JAKUGJ010000162.1:0-397 GCF_022663915.1 Bacillus cereus group sp. BfR-BA-01331 | reverse complement strand
TGAAAAGTGAGGTGAAATGATATGACAAAGCATAATAAAGCATATAAATTCCGTTTGTATCCAACAGAAGAACAAGCATATCTTATGCGTAAAACCTTCGGTTGTGTACGTTTCGTGTATAACAGAATGTTAGCTGAACGGAAAGAAGCGTACGAAAAATACAAAGATGATAAGGAACAACTAAAGAAACAAAAGCTTCCAACTCCTGCGAAATATAAAGCAGAATTTGAGTGGTTAAAAGAAGTTGATTCATTAGCTTTGGCAAATGCTCAACTACACTTGCAAACTGCCTATAAGAATTTCTTTAGTGGTCAAAATGACTTCCCAACATTCAAAAGTAAAAAAGACAGAAAGTCTTATACAACGAATGTAGTAAACGGAAATATTATGTTGCTTA
>NZ_JAKUGJ010000161.1:0-400 GCF_022663915.1 Bacillus cereus group sp. BfR-BA-01331 | reverse complement strand
TTTGGACAGACTGGTCCCGTAAATCAAGCTGCTCTTTTTTAATCATATGCATGGCTTCTACTCCAGAAAGAATGGATGTAGCTGTGTCAAAACATTTGAACCCTAGCATAGAACGGATTCGCTTCTTTATAAAGCGATGATCTTGTTCTACTATGTTATTCAAGTACTTTTGTTGTCTAAGTTGCATACCATCAGGTATGCTTTTTTTTTTCAACTGTTCAATTGCTATAGGATAAGCCGGGTTCTTATCGACTGTTATAACACGTGGCTTTGAAACATGAACAGACCGCAAAGCTTTCTTGAAAAAGGGCTTTGCAGCCTTCTGGTCTCTTGTTTTGTTTAGGAAAAAATCAATTGTGTTTCCTTTCGAATCAACAGCACGATACAGATACATCCATTG
>NZ_JAKUGJ010000160.1:0-408 GCF_022663915.1 Bacillus cereus group sp. BfR-BA-01331 | reverse complement strand
GGACCGCGTGGTCCAAGGAGCGCTAAAACTCATATTGGAAGCCATCTTTGAAGCTGATTTCTGTTCAAATTCCTACGGATTCCGACCAAAAGGCTCCCCACATCAAGCACTGGCAGAAGTGCGACGTAGCATATTGCGCCGGATGACTGTAGTAATCGATGTTGACTTGTCACGCTACTTTGATACAATTCGACACCACATACTTTTGGAGAAAATTGCAAAGCGTGTTCAAGATTCGCAAGTTATGCATCTTGTAAAACAGGTAATCAAGGTGACAGGAAAGATTGATGTCCCGCAAGGGGGACCATTTTCTCCCTTAGCCGCAAACATCTACCTCAATGAAGTAGATTGGACATTTGATGCCATTCGACGTAAGACAACAGAAAACCATTACGAGGCTGTAAACTA
>NZ_JAKUGJ010000159.1:0-408 GCF_022663915.1 Bacillus cereus group sp. BfR-BA-01331 | reverse complement strand
GGACCGCGTGGTCCAAGGAGCGCTAAAACTCATATTGGAAGCCATCTTTGAAGCTGATTTCTGTTCAAATTCCTACGGATTCCGACCAAAACGCTCTCCACATCAAGCACTGGCAGAAGTGCGACGTAGCATATTGCGCCGGATGACTGTAGTAATCGATGTTGACCTGTCACGCTACTTTGATACAATTCGACACCACATACTTTTGGAGAAAATTGCAAAGCGTGTCCAAGATTCGCAAGTTATGCATCTTGTAAAACAGGTAATCAAGGTGACAGGAAAGATTGGTGTCCCGCAAGGGGGACCATTTTCTCCCCTAGCCGCAAACATCTACCTCAATGAAGTAGATTGGACATTTGATGCCATTCGACGTAAGACAACAGAAAACCATTACGAGGCTGTAAACTA
>NZ_JAKUGJ010000158.1:0-417 GCF_022663915.1 Bacillus cereus group sp. BfR-BA-01331 | reverse complement strand
GCGGGCATATTGTTCGTTACCGGGAAGAAATTTTAAAATGGGTACAAAAATATGAGTACAAAAACCACAAGTTACAAAAATGGTTTAATAGTCAGGAACAACAAATATATCCTGATGTAGAAATTGGTCCTCATATTGAGCATAAAGAAATGGTTCGTATCAAAGGGAAAGATAGAACATTAAATGGAATCATTATTGGTCCAATTGGTTCTGGTAAAACATCTAGTTTAATCATTCCAATGATTAATCAAGATTTACACTGGATGGTACGTTTCATTAATAAGTTCGAGAATGCTTATAAAAAAAATGATTATGATACGGAAGAAGTAAAAGGGACGTTTTTAAATGGTGTCACTGTTATTGAACCGAGTAATGATTTATGTCAAAAAGTATTTAAGTTAGTACAAGCACACAAAA
>NZ_JAKUGJ010000157.1:0-421 GCF_022663915.1 Bacillus cereus group sp. BfR-BA-01331 | reverse complement strand
TTACACGGCACAAAAGAAGAAGTGAAAAACATTACTGATAAATCAGGAAACATTATAAACACAGAAATAATCTCTAAAGGAAAAAGTGGTAATAGTTTAATATTAACGATTGATATGGAATTACAAAAGAAAGTGGAAGAAAGTATTGAGAAAAATTTGAGAGCTTTTAAGAGTTCAGAGCCACTGTTGGACCGAGCTTTTGTCGTCATGACGAATCCAAATAATGGGCAGATTTTATCTATGGCAGGCAAAAAGATTGTAGAAAAAGAAGGGAAAATAGAGATTGAGGATTTAGCATTAGGTAACATGACAACTTCGTATGAGCTAGGGTCAGCTGTAAAAGGCGCAACGTTATTAACTGGATATGAGACAGGGGCAATACAGCCAGGAGATCAATTTTATGATGCACCGATGAAATTTA
>NZ_JAKUGJ010000156.1:0-437 GCF_022663915.1 Bacillus cereus group sp. BfR-BA-01331 | reverse complement strand
CATGTGAAAACATGAGAAGTTCATAAGAGAACTGGCTAAGGAATTGCGCCCTTAGTTGAACAAGATAAATTTTATTGAATCTATCAAACTTCATTGAAAATATCGAACGTATGTGCTATGTTTGGTTCAATGAGGTGAGAATAATAATGAAATTTTCACGAGTCAGTCAAGTATCAGAATTAACAGGTTTGCATCCGAGTAATCTAAGGAGAATGCTGGTGGAACACGCTACTATTCAGAAGAACAAATCTTTCATTAAAGGAGTTAAATTCTGATGATATTGGCGAAGAAAGTCAGACTAATTCCAACGCCTGAACAAGAAAAAGTGCTTAGAAACCATGCTGGTGCTGCAAGATTTGCTTATAACTATTGTAAAAGAATGAGTGATAGATACTATAAGCTATTTGGAAAATCTGTTTCACAGTTAGCTTTACAGA
>NZ_JAKUGJ010000155.1:0-438 GCF_022663915.1 Bacillus cereus group sp. BfR-BA-01331 | reverse complement strand
TAAAAATGAGCATACGAAATAAACCCTAACGGGTTTCATTTTTTTACTTATGCAACTTTTTTTGTTTTCTATATCCACTATACTCATAGATAACACCCATAATATCAAAGATAGCTTTCTGCTCATATCGATGAGATTTCTGGCCATTTTTCTTTAGTAGGGTAAACAGGCAGATTAAAACCTTTATTATTATATGGGAGTTTCTCTGTATCGCTTGATATAACAGGGATAGATGATCTTGAATCATCCCAATTGCTTTATATTCACTTAGTTCTCTTTTGTGCTTTCGCAACAGCAGTTGGCGCATCTTAAACATCGTGGAAGAACAGATAAAAATGGCAATGAGTTTTCCATACACATGGCATTCTAATCGCTCTTGTTTGATAGTTTGCCAGTGATGAATTTGAAATAGAGATTTCCACGTTTTAAATATGATTT
>NZ_JAKUGJ010000154.1:0-441 GCF_022663915.1 Bacillus cereus group sp. BfR-BA-01331 | reverse complement strand
ATGATGAGCTTGACTATGTTATAAAAGACTATTGGCAAGATGTATGGAATTATTCATTTATTATTACGAAAGATCCACACTTATCAGATGATATCACACAAGATGTCTTTATAAAGGTTTTTAAACATTGGCATTCGTTTCGAAAGGAGTCATCTATTAAAACGTGGATATTAAAAATCACAAGAAATACGGCAATAAACTATTTGAAATCCTCTTATTTTAAAAGGATATCTTTAGTGGGATTTTTTAGTGACGACAAGCAGTCTTCCTCGGCAGAACAAGAGTTTTTTAAGCAAGAGGAACTGAATGAAGTGTGGGATGTTGTATTAAAACTACCTAAAAAACACCGTGAAATACTAATATTGGACGCGAAATATGAATTATCTTATGAAGAAATGGCTGAAACATTAGGTGTATCCATTGGAACAGTCAAATCTAGGT
>NZ_JAKUGJ010000153.1:0-448 GCF_022663915.1 Bacillus cereus group sp. BfR-BA-01331 | reverse complement strand
CCGTTCCCATACCGAACACGGAAGTTAAGCTCTCTAGCGCCGATGGTAGTTGGGACCTTGTCCCTGTGAGAGTAGGACGTTGCCAGGCAATTCGGAGGATTAGCTCAGCTGGGAGAGCACCTGCCTTACAAGCAGGGGGTCGGCGGTTCGATCCCGTCATCCTCCACCATTTAGCCGACTTAGCTCAATTGGTAGAGCAACTGACTTGTAATCAGTAGGTTGGGGGTTCAAGTCCTCTAGTCGGCACCAGAAAATCATGGCGGTTGTGGCGAAGTGGTTAACGCACCGGATTGTGGCTCCGGCACTCGTGGGTTCAATTCCCATCAGTCGCCCCATTTTTTCTTTTTAAATTATAACATGCGGGTGTGGCGGAATTGGCAGACGCACTAGACTTAGGATCTAGCGCCTTTGGCGTGGGGGTTCGACTCCCTTCACCCGCACTTTTAAT
>NZ_JAKUGJ010000152.1:0-460 GCF_022663915.1 Bacillus cereus group sp. BfR-BA-01331 | reverse complement strand
GGTTTGGCGTAGCCAAAAGGCTTTGCTTTTTATTTTGCCTCTGATATAATCAGTCTTATAAAGTACAAAGGTTGGTATATCAATGAAATTATACAGCAATAATCATTCAGTGTTCTTGTTGTATTATCATCTTGTGTTGGTCGTAAAATACAGAAGAAATGTGTTTGATGATGTTCATATTTTGTTCAAGGCACATCCGAATACAGAAATGACAAAATTCATCAATGCTTATAAGAGTGCAAGTTCTCGAATAATCAAGAGAGACTTTCCACAAGTGAAAAAGAAACTTTGGAAAGAGTTGTTTTGGTCAAGAAGTTTTTGCTTACTAACTACTGGTGGTTCTCCAATAGATGTAGTAAAGAAATATATTGAAAAGTGAGGTGAAATGATATGACAAAGCATAATAAAGCATATAAATTCCGTTTGTATCCAACAGAAGAACAAGCATATCTTATGCGTA
>NZ_JAKUGJ010000151.1:0-462 GCF_022663915.1 Bacillus cereus group sp. BfR-BA-01331 | reverse complement strand
AATGATTTAAATGAATACCTATTGGAATATTCGCCTGTCATGCTTGATAAGGTAACAAAATTGGATGAGCCATTACATCAACCGATGTCAGACCAAGCATTATCCCATTTTGATACGTATGAAAGACCATTATTCCCTGTACAAGCACATGTAGCAACAGGTGCAGCAAAAGCATTACAAGTACAAAAAGGAATTATTATACAGGGTGAAATGTCCGTGGGGAAAAGTGCAATCATGACAGCTGCAGTAGATGGCTATTTTCATTTAAAAGGACAAAAAGGGTATCGTACCTGCGTATTTGTTTCACCAACTCTTACGGAGAAGTGGGCAAAAGAAGAAATACGACACTTATTACCAGACGCAGAGATACATCTTATTAAACGCACAGAGGATCTGATTCGAATTCATCAATCTTGGATTCAGGCTGGAAGACCAAAACCACAAAAACCAACCTTCTTTGTC
>NZ_JAKUGJ010000150.1:0-478 GCF_022663915.1 Bacillus cereus group sp. BfR-BA-01331 | reverse complement strand
GTATCAACAGGCATAGCCCCCGCTTTTATTGCCGCTTGTTCTGCATGATTTCTAAACCCTTGTACTTTTGAATTAAGATGGCCGTTCCATTGTTCCTCTTTTTCTTCCGCCGACATATTTTCTGGCAGTTGACTCATAAACGCGTCTTTATGATCTGCCTCATATCCCTTTTGAAATGCGTTAGTCGCAGCATTGACTAAATCTCTAGCATTTCCATATGGTGTAGCGTTTTTCTTCATATTTTGCAAATCTTGTTTACGCTGATTTTTGAAATGAGACATTTGATCGCTATTTGTTTTCGCTACTTTCTTAGCAATCTCTGCATCAGAAGCACCAGGAAATGCTTGTTTTAATCGACTAGCAACTGCAGAATCCGAATTATCTGCCTTCCAAGATTCAAAATCTTTTGTAGCTAAATCCTGTGCAATATCTTCATCCGTTAGTTCTGGATAAGATTCACTATTTAACCCATTATAAG
>NZ_JAKUGJ010000149.1:0-482 GCF_022663915.1 Bacillus cereus group sp. BfR-BA-01331 | reverse complement strand
AGCTCAATAACACGAAGTTTTTCTTGTGGCAGCTTATCAATTGCCTCGATAAACCATTCACGTACATCACTTGGAATCGTGCGTTCTTTATGGCCACGAACTTTTAATTTTTCACGCATTTCAATTTCTAAAGCGATATATGCATGGAGATTCACTCCCTGATCATATGCATATTTTCTAAATAACGTTTCTTCCTGGTATTTTAGATAATTACGGTGATAAGATTCTTCCGTCACTGGTACCGCAAACTTCTGCTTCAGTAGTGCATGCACATTTTTAAACATCTTCTTAATGTTGCGAAGAGAGTACATGGAATAATGTAGACCGAAATTAAAGACAGCTTGTTCACGGTCACTATTTCTCTCTTTTGGTATATGTTGCGCAATAAGAGGGTAGATGCCTTCTTTCGCCGCAGTATCAAGAATTTGATATTGAGATGTTTGATGCAATAATTTTTTCAATGTATATACAATTTTCGTTGG
>NZ_JAKUGJ010000148.1:0-482 GCF_022663915.1 Bacillus cereus group sp. BfR-BA-01331 | reverse complement strand
TCAAGTCATGTACGATTTCTATGACACCTACTGGTAAATACTATGTGTCCATCTTGACTGAATACGAAAAAGAGATTGTACAAAAAGAAGTTGAAACAGTTGTTGGATTAGACTTTGCGATGGATGGATTATACGTTAGTTCTGAGGATGAGAAAGCCAATTATCCTAAGTTCTATCGTAACATGTTAGACCAATTAGCAAAGGCACAACGAGTATTAGCAAGACGAAATAAAGGTTCTGAGCGTTGGAATAAACAACGTATTCGTGTAGCTAAGTTACATGAGAAAGTAGCTAACCAACGTAAGAATTCCCTTCATCATGAGTCTAAACAGTTAGCTGCTTATTTTGATGTTGTAGCCATTGAAGACCTAAACATGAAAGGAATGTCGCAAGCACTTCATTTTGGAAAAAGTGTTGCTGATAATGGGTGGGGTATGTTCACTTCTTTCTTAGCTTATAAACTAAACGAACAAGGAAAACAA
>NZ_JAKUGJ010000147.1:0-487 GCF_022663915.1 Bacillus cereus group sp. BfR-BA-01331 | reverse complement strand
TTATACAAAATGCGGTCTTTCCACGTAGTTTTTTATTATCTGTTATAGATGTTATAAAAGTAGGCACATCAAATAAACCCTGACGGGTTTCAAATTTTTCGCTATGCTACCTGATGGGCAGAAGTGGTATACTCATACACAACACCTAAAATATCAAAGACTGTTTTTTTCTCATATCTGTGAGATTTTCGTCCGTTTCGCTGTAGGAGGTTAAACAGACGAAGGAGAATCTTTGATAATTCTTGGGTGTTTTTATGTAGTGCTTGATGAAAAAGTAAGAAATAATCTTTAATTATGTACATCGCTTTATATTCACTTAGTTCTTTCTGTTTCTTACGTAACAGGAGTTCTCTCATTTTAAACATAGTAGAAGAACATAATAGGATACTAATGAGTTGTCCATAAAGGTGGCATTCTAATCGCTCTTGTTTAATAGATTTACAACGATGAATTCGAAACCAAGATTTCCATATTTTAAATAACAGCT
>NZ_JAKUGJ010000146.1:0-514 GCF_022663915.1 Bacillus cereus group sp. BfR-BA-01331 | reverse complement strand
GCACCTTGCGTACCTTGAGGTCCAGTAGCACCCGTGTTACCTTGAGGTCCAGGAGGCCCACCAGAAGGTCCAGTAGGTCCGGTAACTCCTATACCAGTAGCACCCGTGTTACCTTGAACACCTTGAGGTCCAGTAGCACCCGTGTTACCTTGCGCACCTTGAGGACCAGTGGAACCAGTAGCACCTGTGTTACCTTGAACGCCTTGAGGTCCAGTGGAACCAGTAGCGCCTGTGTTACCTTGCGCACCTTGAGGTCCAGTGGAACCGGTAGCACCTTGCGTACCTTGAGGTCCAGTAGCACCCGTGTTACCTTGCGCACCTTGAGGTCCAGTAGCACCCGTGTTACCTTGCGCACCTTGAGGTCCAGTGGAACCAGTAGCGCCTGTGTTACCTTGCGCACCTTGAGGACCAGTGGAACCGGTAGCACCTTGCGTACCTTGAGGTCCAGTAGCACCCGTGTTACCTTGAGGTCCAGGAGGCCCACCAGAAGGTCCAGTAGGTCCGGTAACTCCTA
>NZ_JAKUGJ010000145.1:0-520 GCF_022663915.1 Bacillus cereus group sp. BfR-BA-01331 | reverse complement strand
ATATCGGCGTTAGTCCCGTCCTTCATCGACTCCTAGTGTCAAGGCATCCACCGTGCGCCCTTTCTAACTTAACCAAACTAAAATTAAAAAATATGAGCTACACTGTTATCTAGTTTTCAAAGAACATACCATTTGCTATATAAAATAGCTTTTTGGTGGAGCCTAGCGGGATCGAACCGCTGACCTCCTGCGTGCAAGGCAGGCGCTCTCCCAGCTGAGCTAAGGCCCCGTAAAATGTATGGTGGGCCTAAATGGACTCGAACCATCGACCTCACGCTTATCAGGCGTGCGCTCTAACCAGCTGAGCTATAGGCCCATACAAATTGCGGAATTTATTTATATCATAATTCCTATTTAAGAGTCAATACTTATATTGAACTCTCAAAACTAAACGAAAACGAAACACGGAAACTTATATTGATGAACAGTGTTCATCAATTCTCCATAGAAAGGAGGTGATCCAGCCGCACCTTCCGATACGGCTACCTTGTTACGACTTCACCCCAATCATCTGTCCCAC
>NZ_JAKUGJ010000144.1:0-555 GCF_022663915.1 Bacillus cereus group sp. BfR-BA-01331 | reverse complement strand
AAATAGATAAATTGACAAGAGAAAAGCACTTTGTGTATATCACAGGTGCTTTTTATTTTCATTTTGATATAGGGCTTGAATTAAATTTTTACACTAAAATATATACGGCAAAAAGGGGGGAATTCATTGCACAAAGTTATTTATGGAATATTAATTTTAATTTATACTTTGTATTCATTTTTTGTAAGTGATGGAAGTGAAGTAAGGTTTATTATGCTGTTAACTATAGTACTTATCTTTTCTGTAGTTTTAGAAAAAGGAAATGCAAACAAAACGACTGATTAAAGGGGTCGTTTTGTTTGCATTTTTAAGTTGGCTATTACAGTCCAGATGTTTTAGGGATAGGACCAAATTGCCATCAAGCTTAAAGAATCATTTATCCCCAAACAATAAAAATGAGCAACATGCATAAAATTTTCGTTCTGGAGGTGGTATGAGATTTTGAGTTGATGGGCATGTGGTGCTCCCCCACATCCATCAACTTAACGTATATTCTTATACAAAATGCGGTCTTTCCACGTAGTTTTTTATTATCTGTTATAGATGTTATAAAAG
>NZ_JAKUGJ010000143.1:0-643 GCF_022663915.1 Bacillus cereus group sp. BfR-BA-01331 | reverse complement strand
ACTTCTTTATAATCACAACACAAGCAAAAACGAACCCACTTTGGATGTTCGTTAAACGTAGCCCTGAATGATTGCTTTTTACATTTGGGACATACTGATATTTCATTCCCCTTATTACGCTTATGACTCTCCACATTCTCAAAAGATACATCTTTAGATGGTATTTCACTCGTACGCAATATATCTTCCCCCTCTCTTTTTTAGGGATTTATAGACAACGAAAAAAGGACACACCTACGGCATATGTATGCGTAGGTGTGTCCTTTTGCAGGTAGATTTAGAAGTATTTTGTTACTTTCATCATATCATAATTCTTATTAATTTTATATATGAAATTTAGGATTTTATAATATTATTTCTTCTTCTCAAATACAAAGGTTATTCTCTTCTGTGCAGAGTCATATGTTAATTTTGCACCAAACGATTTCCCCGTTTTTTTCGATATAAAGCCTTGGATTGTATCTGTCATATTCTTTTCTAATAATTTCTTAATCTGGCTTGCTGTAATTCTTTTTTCAAGTATCATACCTGAAACAATGAAATCACAACCCTTTTTGTATTGTTCGCATAGATAGTTTGTTTTCCCTATAATAACTCTCCCCTGGCATAATGGACATTTACCTACCGTACGATCCTCTGCAGT
>NZ_JAKUGJ010000142.1:0-648 GCF_022663915.1 Bacillus cereus group sp. BfR-BA-01331 | reverse complement strand
TTGTTTTCCTTGTTCGTTTAGTTTATAAGCTAAGAAAGAAGTGAACATACCCCACCCATTATCAGCAACACTTTTTCCAAAATGAAGTGCTCGTGACATTCCTTTCATGTTTAGGTCTTCAATAGCCACAACATCAAAATGAGTAGCTAACTCTTTAGACTTATGATGAAGGAAGTTCTTACGTTGGTTCGCTACTTTTTCATGTAACTTAGCTACACGGATACATTGTTTATTCCGACGAATAGAACCTTTGGTTCTTCTTGATAATACTCGTTGTGCCTTTGCTAATCGGTCTAACATTTCACGATAGAACTTAGGATAATTGGCTTTCTCATCCTCAGAACTAACGTATAATCCATCCATCGCAAAGTCTAATCCAACAACTGTTTCTACTTCTTTTTGTACAATCTCTTTTTCGTATTCAGTCAAGATGGACACATAGTATTTACCAGTAGGTGTCATAGAAATCGTACATGACTTGATCATATAATCTTGTGGTATCTCTCTATGCTGTTTGATACGTACCATTTTCAGTTTTGGCAATTTGATATGACCAGTAAGCAACATAATATTTCCGTTTACTACATTCGTTGTATAAGACTTTCTGTCTTTTTTACTTTTGAATGTTGGGAAGTCATTTTGACCACT
>NZ_JAKUGJ010000141.1:0-662 GCF_022663915.1 Bacillus cereus group sp. BfR-BA-01331 | reverse complement strand
GCACGGGATCGTAACTCGCCGGTTCATTCTACAAAAGGCACGCCATCACCCATTAACGGGCTCTGACTATTTGTAGGCACACGGTTTCAGGATCTCTTTCACTCCCCTTCCGGGGTGCTTTTCACCTTTCCCTCACGGTACTGGTTCACTATCGATCACTAGGGAGTATTTAGCCTTGGGAGATGGTCCTCCCAGATTCCGACGGAATTTCACGTGTTCCGCCGTACTCAGGATACATTCAAGAGAGAACGAAGTTTCGACTACGGGGTTATTACCCTCTGTGACGGACCTTTCCAGGTCGCTTCGTCTACCTCGTTCCTTTGTAACTCCGTATAGAATGTCCTACAACCCCAAGAGGCAAGCCTCTTGGTTTGGGCTAGATTCCGTTTCGCTCGCCGCTACTCAGGAAATCGCATTTGCTTTCTCTTCCTCCAGGTACTTAGATGTTTCAGTTCCCTGGGTCTGTCTTCCATACCCTATGTATTCAGGTAAGGATACCATACCATTACGTATAGTGGGTTTCCCCATTCGGAAATCTTCGGATCAAAGCTTACTTACAGCTCCCCGAAGCATATCGGCGTTAGTCCCGTCCTTCATCGACTCCTAGTGTCAAGGCATCCACCGTGCGCCCTTTCTAACTTAACCAAACTAAAATTAAAAAA
>NZ_JAKUGJ010000140.1:0-681 GCF_022663915.1 Bacillus cereus group sp. BfR-BA-01331 | reverse complement strand
CGCTATAAATGAACTGCCCCCAATTGTTAAACAAAACCTAGCAATTGGGGGCAGTTCATAGTTATCATTTGACTCTTCTAGTGACTTTCTCAAGTAAAGCATCCTTTGGTTGAATAAGATTTATTTATTCATTCCCATCAATCGCTTAATTGTTCTTATTTGTCCACGATGATTAATTTCGTCTTCCATAACGTGAAACCACAAGTAGTAATTATTATAAGGCACACCATTATCCCACTTGTCTTCCTCGAATAACCAGCTATCTTGTTTTGATTTCAGATATGTTAGTGTATTTTCTCTAACTTGTGATAATTCATTCAAATAATAATCTAAAGATTGCTTTTTTATTACTTCCCTTGCTTTGTCTCCAAGTTCTAAAGAAATTCGCCACTTTAGATATTCATTTTCAGTTAAATCTCTTTTTTCAAACGAGATAACTTGATGAACAAACTCCATCGCTGCAATATGTGATAAGAGAGAACCAATAGTGTTTGAACTACCGTTTGGTAAGAAGTCTAAATCACTTTGGTTTAAATTGGAGATTTCACTCAATGTAACACCTCTTGTATGTTCAAGCATTGTTACAAGTTCTCCAATCTTATTTGAATAGTTTTCTCTTGAAATTATTCTATAATCTATCATATATATCCCTCCAATTCATGCTAAGCATAAGTTTACCAA
>NZ_JAKUGJ010000139.1:0-713 GCF_022663915.1 Bacillus cereus group sp. BfR-BA-01331 | reverse complement strand
ACATGTTTGAGTTATTTTATTAAAAGTGCGGGTGAAGGGAGTCGAACCCCCACGCCAAAGGCGCTAGATCCTAAGTCTAGTGCGTCTGCCAATTCCGCCACACCCGCATATTTTTAAAGAAAATGGTGAGCCATGAAGGATTCGAACCTTCGACCCTCTGATTAAAAGTCAGATGCTCTACCAACTGAGCTAATGGCTCTTAATGGCTGGGCTAGCTGGATTCGAACCAGCGCATGACGGAGTCAAAGTCCGTTGCCTTACCGCTTGGCTATAGCCCAATAATTAAGAAATGGTGGAGGGGGGCAGATTCGAACTGCCGAACCCGAAGGAGCGGATTTACAGTCCGCCGCGTTTAGCCACTTCGCTACCCCTCCGACATATATGGTGGAGGATGACGGGATCGAACCGCCGACCCCCTGCTTGTAAGGCAGGTGCTCTCCCAGCTGAGCTAATCCTCCATTTTGCCTGGCAACGTCCTACTCTCGCAGGGACAAGGTCCCAACTACCATTGGCGCTAGAGAGCTTAACTTCCGTGTTCGGTATGGGAACGGGTGTGACCTCTCTGCCATCATTACCAGACTATATTCGATTGAGACAAACATTATTATACTTGATTCACTTAGAAAGTCAATAAGTTTTTTATATTCTCTCAAAACTAGATAACGTTGCTTCATATTATATGGTTAAGTCCTCGATCTATTAGTATTCGTCAG
>NZ_JAKUGJ010000138.1:0-732 GCF_022663915.1 Bacillus cereus group sp. BfR-BA-01331 | reverse complement strand
TGCTATATAACTAAGAAAATACCAACTAGGAAATAGATTTATATACTCCCTAGTTGTCTATCACTCCACCCAACTAATGTATAGGAATAAGTTGAATCGACCTCTAATTCTATATACAATAGTTTATTTTCTGGTAATATCTCTCCCTCTGTATGTATCCAATAGCGCTTCCTATTAGACATATTCATCACACGTGTCAGTCCTTGTTCTCGTTCTATCACTTTTGCGGTCCACTTTACCACATTCCCATCCTGCACTTCTGATACTTCTTGTTGAACAGGAAGGATAAGTTCTGTTTCTGCTGAAACCGGCAGTTGTTCTAGTTCTGGAAATGTATCTTCATATCCTAAGAATTCCTCTGGTGTATCCATATCGCTTGGAAACGGTATGTCCTCATCACTCAGGAATGGGATATCATATACTGCTTCAGAAGCAGGAGTATGGTGAAAATCTTCAACATACTCCACTTCTTCTACAGCTTCAATTTCCTGTTCAAATTTGTTACTCGCTTCTTCACACAGATTCTTTTGAACCGATGTAGCAACTAAATCGTATATACTTGCTACATCTTTTTCTAAGGTGATTTCCTTCGTAGGAGCAGTAACACGCTCTTGTTCTCTACCAATTGGTCTGTTTTCTCGCGGGCACCAATAAACGGGACGTTCCACCGGTGCCTGTTCTATTTCTTTTTTCTTTGCTTCTTCTATTAGCATGTTCTTTCTGACTTTGCGA
>NZ_JAKUGJ010000137.1:0-732 GCF_022663915.1 Bacillus cereus group sp. BfR-BA-01331 | reverse complement strand
TCGCAAAGTCAGAAAGAACATGCTAATAGAAGAAGCAAAGAAAAAAGAAATAGAACAGGCACCGGTGGAACGTCCCGTTTATTGGTGCCCGAGAGAAAACAGACCAATTGGTAGAGAACAAGAGCGTGTTACTGCTCCTACGAAGGAAATCACCTTAGAAAAAGATGTAGCAAGTATTTACGATTTAGTTGCTACATCGGTTCAAAAGAATCTGTGTGAAGAAGCGAGTAACAAATTAGAACAGGAAATTGAAGCTGTAGAAGAAGTGGAGTATGTTGAAGATTTTCACCATGCTCCTGCTTCTGAAGCGGTATATGATATCCCATTTCTGAGTGATGAGGACATACCGTTTCCAAGCTATATGGATACACCAGAGGAATTCTTAGGATATGAAGATACATTTCCAGAACTAGAACAGTTGCCGGTTCCACCAGAAACAGAACGTATACTTCCTGTTCAACAAGGAGTATCAAAAGCACAGGATGGGAATGTGGTAAAGTGGATCGCAAAAGTGATTGGACGGGAACAAGGATTAACACGTGTAATAAATATGTCGAATAGGAAGCGCTATTGGATACATACAGAGGGAGAGATATTACCAGAAAATAAATTAATGTATATAGAATTAGAGGTCGATTCACCTTATTCCTATACATTAGTTGGGTGGAGTGATAGACAACTAGGGAGTATATAAATCTATTTCCTAGTTGGTATTTTCTTAGTTATATAGCA
>NZ_JAKUGJ010000136.1:0-732 GCF_022663915.1 Bacillus cereus group sp. BfR-BA-01331 | reverse complement strand
CCTGGATCAGGTGGTTGTGCACAAACAGCAGGTATCAAGATTCAATTAGAATATGACTTACACAGCGGACAGTTTTTAAACTTCCAGGTAGGGCCTGGAAAAAATAATGATAAAACATTTGGAACAGATTGTTTAGATACCTTACGCCCAGGAGATTTATGTATTCGAGATTTGGGGTATTTTCATTGGAAGACTTAGATCAAATGGACCAACGTGGCGTGTGCTATATATCAAGACTTAAATTAAACCATACTGTCTATACGAAAAATCCGTTTCCGGAATACTTTCGAAATGGGACAATCAAAAAAACAGTCACAGTATATCCAAGTTGATTTAGAGAACATTATGCACACGTTAAAACCAGGACAAACGTATGAAATAAAAGAGGCGTATATTGGCAAGAACCAAAGATTATTTGCAAGAGTAATTATCTACCGATTAACAGAGGAACAAATACTGGAACGTAGAAAAAAACAAAGCTATACCGAAAGTAAAAAGGGGATTACATTTTCAGAAAAGAGTAAACGATTAACGGGTATCAACATATATGTTACGAATACGCCTTGGGAGATGGTTCTGATGGAACAAATCCATGATTTTTACTCCCTCCGCTGGCAGATCGGCGTGTCCAGATAAGGACGCATTATCTAGTTGGTGAAAGTCCAATCGGGAGAATAGACTCCACTCCCGTAGCCTGAGAGGCGCCATGAAGTGAAAGCGACACGGCGAAGC
>NZ_JAKUGJ010000135.1:0-744 GCF_022663915.1 Bacillus cereus group sp. BfR-BA-01331 | reverse complement strand
GTGAGGTGATTGGTAATAGGTCTTTCGTGAGCTAACCTAGATTAGTGCTATTTAATCAATTCTAAATCTACCCTTATGGGCGCACATACATTTCGATCAAGTCGTCGAAGGTTACATCTTTTTGTGGGTTATGCATTTTTAATAAATAGATATGCTGTTTAAGATGGTTACGTTGTGCTTGCTCAAAGAATGCATTGTTTGATTCAGATAAACCTTGAATAACCATCGCGAACACTTCTGCTACCTTATCAACTGGCCCACGCAGAATGTTTATGTTTTTTGTATCTGGATTAGTTGGATCAATATAGTAAACAGAGCTTTCAGGAATTTTGTGTGCTTGTACTAACTTAAATACTTTTTGACATAAATCATTACTCGGTTCAATAACAGTGACACCATTTAAAAACGTCCCTTTTACATCTTCCGTATCATAATCATTTTTTTTATAGGCATTCTCGAACTTGTTAATGAAACGTACCATCCAGTGTAAATCTTGATTAATCATTGGAATGATTACACTAGATGTTTTACCAGAACCAATTGGACCAATAATGATTCCATTTAATGTTCTATCTTTCCCTTTGATACGAACCATTTCTTTATGCTCGATATGAGGACCAATTTCTACATCAGGATATATTTGTTGTTCCTGGCTATTAAACCATTTTTGTAACTTGTGGTTTTTGTACTCATATTTTTGTACCCATTTTAAAATTTCTTCCCGGTAACGAACAATATGCCCGC
>NZ_JAKUGJ010000134.1:0-747 GCF_022663915.1 Bacillus cereus group sp. BfR-BA-01331 | reverse complement strand
ATTTACCTAATTAAAATTTTATTACTTGTTCCAAGAATCCACATTTGCATTGCTTGATGCTTTTGTGAATCGAGCTAGAATTGTGTCATATCCACCTTGGATTGCCTTCCATACAAATGGTCCAATAACAAGTACAATAATTACCGCTAAAGCGATTAGCATACCGTTTTCTGACGACAACTGTGAATCTTCGTTTTTTAACCAATTCTTCATTTTTGCTAACATGATTGAATCTCCCTTATCTATTTATTTGAGCTATTTCTAACAAACATTATGAAACTAACCTTTTATTTCTTGTTCCAAGAATCTACATCTGCATTGCTTGATGCTTTTGTGAATCGAGCTAGAATTGTGTCATATCCACCTTGAATTGCTTTCCATACAAACGGTCCAATGACTAATACGATAATGACCGCCAAGGCGATTAACATACCGTTTTCTGATGATAATTGTGAGTCTTCATTTTTTAACCAATTCTTCATTTTTGTTAACATGTATTTTGCTCCTTTTCCTATTCCATTTGGGGTAATATCTTTTTTATAAACTTGCAAATCCTTGTGTTAAGGATTGAATAACAATGACCATTGGATAAATAACGATACAACCAATAACCGCAACGTTAAATTTATTCATTTCCATTGGTTTATCTTGAATCAGACGGTTGTAGTTCTCATGTTTTAATTCACGCATCATTTTAATTTGCGAATCCATAATCCGAAGACTTTGTACCTTGTCCGTTTTTTGCGC
>NZ_JAKUGJ010000133.1:0-767 GCF_022663915.1 Bacillus cereus group sp. BfR-BA-01331 | reverse complement strand
AAATGTGTTGAGGAGAATGATACATGAGATATTTTAAAGGAAAACAGTTCAAAAAAGACATTATTTTAGTAGCCGTTGGCTATTACTGTCGTTTTTCTTTAAGCTATCGTGATGTATCTGAGATCCTCAAGGAACGTGGTGTGTCAGTTCATCCAACAACTATCATGCGTTGGGTTCATGAATATGGAAATCTAATCTATCAAATGTGGAAGAAGAAAAACAAATCGGCACTCCATGCTTGGCATTTGGATGAGACGTATATCAAAATCAAAGGAGAATGGTGTTACTTATATCGTGCCATTGATAGTGATGGACATACACTGGACTTTCAACTTCGAAAAACACGTAATCATCAAGCTGCTTATGCCTTTATGAAAAGACTGGTAAAACATTTTGGAGAACCATCGGTTCTTACGACAGACAAGGCCCCGGCTTTACTTTGTGCATTCAAAAAATTACAGAAAGCCGATTATTATACACATACCAAACACTGTACCATTAAACATCGTAATAATCTCATTGAACAAGATCATCGACATGTCAAACGCCGGTTTGTAAAATCAGCTGGATTTCAAACTCTTCGTCATGCTTCTCGTACCATCAAAGGAATCGAAACGATTCAGGCTATATATAAACAAAGGCGAAATCTTCAAACAGATTTCGCCTTCTCAGTGTACAATGAATTACAACAATTAATGGCCACTGCATAAATAGTTTCCCTTATTTATCCACTCGTTTATGCTTTTTTCAAACTTTGCAACACAACC
>NZ_JAKUGJ010000132.1:0-816 GCF_022663915.1 Bacillus cereus group sp. BfR-BA-01331 | reverse complement strand
GAAAAGAACTAGACAAAAAAATTCAAGACTTAAGACGAAGTCGCGTTACAGAAGTAGAATTGGCAGAATTAACAGCACAAGATTTAAAGGTATTAGCTATTAAAAGTAAAATGAGTTCAGGTTATCAACTGACACCACAAATTATAAAAAAAGATGTGACAGATCAAGAATATGCGCGGATAAGTGAAAAACTTGCGGAGTTTCCAGGAGTAGATACAACAGTTGATTGGGAACGTAATTATGTAAATGGTAATTTATTTCGTTCCGTGTTAGGTAATATTACAAGTAGTGAAGAAGGATTACCGAAAGAAAACTTAGATTCTTATTTGGTACGTGGATATAACCGTAATGATCGTGTAGGAAAAAGTTATATTGAACAACGATATGAAGATGTATTACACGGCACAAAAGAAGAAGTGAAAAACATTACTGATAAATCAGGAAACATTATAAACACAGAAATAATCTCTAAAGGAAAAAGTGGTAGTAGTTTAACATTAACGATTGATATGGAATTACAAAAGAAAGTGGAAGAAAGTATAGAGAAAAATTTGAGAGCTTTTAAGAGTTCAGAGCCATTGTTGGACCGAGCCTTTGTCGTCATGACAAATCCAAATAACGGACAGATTTTATCTATGGCAGGCAAAAAGATTGTAGAAAAAGAAGGGAAAATAGAGATTGAGGATTTGGCATTAGGTAACATGACAACTTCGTATGAGCTAGGATCAGCTGTAAAAGGCGCAACGTTATTAACTGGATATGAGACAGGGGCAATACAGCCAGGAGATCAATTTTATGATGCACCGATGAAATTTA
>NZ_JAKUGJ010000131.1:0-821 GCF_022663915.1 Bacillus cereus group sp. BfR-BA-01331 | reverse complement strand
GGGACTACTACAGAAAATGCTACTTCTGGATTATCATATGGAGCATATCCAACTAATGTTAAGTTGTAACATTCCATACGTTCTCCTTTTGCATTTCTACCAATTGGATCATCTCCACCATATACAGTTTGAGCTGTCCCTGTCTTTCCTGCTGGTTTATATGGCGCATTTTTGAAATACTTCACGCCAGTTCCATCACCTTCTTGGAATACCCATCTAAAACCTTCTTTTATCCGATCAATATGTTCTTTCTTCATATCAACTCGATTTAATACGACAGGCTCTATAGAGCGTATAACTTTACCGACCTCTTCTTCTTTTATTGATTGCTCTCGTATTTCTTGTACAATCTTCGGTTGCATTCTATAACCGCCATTAGCAATCGTTGAAATATATTGCGCCAATTGCAGTGGTGTATACGTATCATACTGACCGATAGAAAAATCTAGTAAAAACCCTGGTTGACTATCTATTTTTCTCGTTTGCCCAATTATTTCATTCGGTAAATCAATACCTGTTGGTACCCCTAAACCAAATTGTTTAAAATAATAACGCATTTTATCAAATGCTTCTTGTTTAATATCCAATGAACCATTCGGTACGTAATTAACCCCTGCGATTTGTAAAGCTGTCTGGAACATGTATACATTCGAAGATACTTGTAAAGCTCGTAAATCATTTACATTACCAAATCCGGATACATTCCACGATTTCTTAGCTTGTGTACCTTTAAATTTCATCGGTGCATCATAAAATTGATCTCCTGGCTGTATTGCCCCTGTCTCATATCCAGTTAATAACGTTGCGCCTTTTACAGCTGA
>NZ_JAKUGJ010000130.1:0-891 GCF_022663915.1 Bacillus cereus group sp. BfR-BA-01331 | reverse complement strand
GGTTAAATCAACAAATCGCTACAACCTCTCTTACTCAACTTTGTAGTCAATTAGAAACTTCAACAGGAATTTTATTAAGTCCTGAGGGACTGAATCGACGATTTAACTCGGCTTCTGTAGCCTTCTTTCGAAATGTATTTACTTCACTTCTACAAGCTAAAATTGGAGGATCATCTACAATTTCTCATTCTCTTTCTGCTTACTTTGAGCGGATTCGCATCCTTGATTCTACAACCTTTCAAGTTCCAGATCGATTCGCAGCTACTTATCCTGGTGCCGGAGGCTGTAGTCATACAGCTGGTGTGAAAATTCAATTAGAGTATGACTTGTTGAGTGGAGAGTTTTCTGATGTGAAAATTGAACCAGGAAAACGAAGTGATCAGGCATATGGGGCGACTCGAATGGACATGACACAAAAGAATGAACTATATATTCGTGACTTAGGGTATTTTCGTTTACAAGACTTTAAATCGATCCAAGATAAGGAAGGGTATTATTTATCGCGTCTTAAATTACCAACTAAAATATATAGAAAAGAATTCGAAACAGTGGTATTTAAAACAAAACCTGCTCAATTGAGACCGGTATATATACAAATTCATTTGGAAGACATCATGAACCAATTACAACCTGGCCAAGTGTATGAATTACATGATGTATATGTAGGGAGCAAAGACAAACTACCCACTCGCATTGTGGTTTATAGATGTACAGAGGAGCAAAAACAGAAGCGTCTACATGATCGAGCTATTCGTGAAAAGAAAAAAGGGATTACATATACAGAGCGTACGAAACTTTTACAAGGAATTACGGTATATATGACAAACATTCCTACGGAATGGGTACCGAAAGAGAAAATCTATGATTTATATTCACTGCGTTGGCAAATTG
>NZ_JAKUGJ010000129.1:0-894 GCF_022663915.1 Bacillus cereus group sp. BfR-BA-01331 | reverse complement strand
TAGATGATGCCTGTCGTATATCAGGTGTGCCGGGAATGTCAATCTCAATACTTGCTGATGATGAAGTGTTCTACTTTTCTTCAGGGTATGCAGACCGTGAAAAGGGGTTGTCTGCAAGTGAAAATACACTCTATGAGTTAGCCTCGGTCAGTAAAGCTTTTACCGGTATGGGTATTATGCTGTTGGAAGAGCAAGGGCTGCTCTCAATGACTGACCCTGTCCAAAAATATTTACCTTGGTTTACGTTAAAGTATCAAGGGAAACCTGTTGATATGCAAAGTCTTACACTAAATAACTTTCTTCACCATACCAGTGGTCTAACAAATATTAGGCATACTCAAAATATTCCACAAGGCAATACACCGGATATGTTGCAAAAGACTGTGGAAATGCTCGTGGATGCTGAATTGGCGTTCCCTCCCGGTGAACAGTATAACTATGGAACCGTTAATTATGACGTATTGGGTTTGGTTATTGAGATTGTGTCGCGACAAAGCTATGAAGACTTTATGAAGGAACAGGTATTTCAGCCGTTAGGTCTTCACCAGACGTATGTTTATAAAGAAGATGCTCAAGCCACTGGACAGTTGGCACAGGGCTACCGTTCTTCCTTTTTTATGACAACTCCATTTAAAGCTCCGGATTATGCTGGGAATAAACCCGCAGGCTACATCATTTCTAATACAAAAGATATGGCGCGTTGGATGGGCATACAGATGGGTATCGTGCAGGACATACCCGAAATATTTCACACGGTTATCGAAAAATCACATAGGGGTGATATGTCTGTTTCGGCTGTCAACGGTATGTATTATGCGGCAGGCTGGTCCGTAAACGCCGAACAAACGATTATAGAACACACTGGGGGCAATCCAAATTTCAGAACCGAAGTAG
>NZ_JAKUGJ010000128.1:0-902 GCF_022663915.1 Bacillus cereus group sp. BfR-BA-01331 | reverse complement strand
CGTAATGTTATAGACTGATAAGGGATGAGAGAAGATGAAGAAAGTAATCAATATTTTGTCCAATATGCCTCGTAAGTACTTGGTGGTATTGGGGGTCATAATTTTAGTGCTAGGTGTAGCTACCTATAATACCATTCATCGTTACATGATGAAATCACAAGTACAAGAGGAAGAACAAGTAAATCAAGATGAAATAGAGATGCTTGGAGATAAGCCAAAGGGATTTGATACAAAAGAAGAGGAATATATCGCGAAAACAAAAACAGTAGAAGACTTACTACGAAAAATATCTTCCAGCAGTTATGATGTGCCATATTTGTTTACAAAGGCTGGATTTGGTATTGAGCCAATGAAAATGACAAGTAATGAGCGCATGCTTGCTACAGAAGCTGTACAACGATATTTCCTGCATGGAGATAAATTCTATAATGCTCGTATTACAAAAATAGAACGTGGAAAAAAAGTAGATACGTACCACATTGAAGTTCAAATTCAACAAGTGAATTTCCTTGAACCACGTCAATTTAAAGTGCAAGTCAATCAATATGCACAAATTGTAACACCAATTGAACAAATTCCGCACGGGCAAGAAGAAGTACCAGTGGATTAAGTGGAAAATGAGGGTTGTGGAAGAAAAAACACAACCCTTTCTAAAAAAATAAAGAGTACCCTAAAAACATTTATTGAATATTCATAATTTTCTGATATAATAAAACCATAGCTAAATGAAATCTATATATATAACTGATTTGAAATAGATATGGAGGAAAGAAAAAATGAGAATGTTATTTGGAACAGCAGCAAACTTTTTTGCGGGATATTCTTCTGGAAGGGGATCAGGATTTTTAGGGACATTATTCGGATGGGCTTTGTTTTTGGGTGGAGGATATCTATTAGTAGAA
>NZ_JAKUGJ010000127.1:0-922 GCF_022663915.1 Bacillus cereus group sp. BfR-BA-01331 | reverse complement strand
CATTATCTAGTTGGTGAAAGTCCAATCGGGAGAATAGACTCCACTCCCGTAGCCTGAGAGGCGCCATGAAGTGAAAGCGACACGGCGAAGCCCTCTGACATCACATGCAAAAGGCATGTGGGCAAATCTCCAGGTTGTAACGTACAGTGAACGTAGACGTAGCCTCGTTACACGCAATTCCGGTGGCTGAGACGGTCGATAACGTGCGAAAGCAGCAAGAACTGACCGAAACGAGTCTGGAACGGCAGTTCTCACCGGCGGGGTATCAGCGGCGACATGGAGAGAAAGATAATGTGGAAACTGGAGAAGCCCTCGACACCCGATGAAGAAACCTCATCGAGGAGACCGTCTCTATAACCGCGATCGGGAAGTGAGAACGGTAGGTGTCAGGGTGGCGGAACGGATCGTAGTACCAGAGATCTGCGTGCAGCAAAACGCGCGGGGAGGGAAGGGTCCGAACCTGTAAATATTTCGTACGACCAAAGGAGGCAAGGGTGCCATGATAAAAACACCTATTACTTTGCAGGAACTAAGGCGACGAATCTATCAAAAGGCGAAGTCTGAACCTACGCATCGGTTTTGGGGAATATTTTCCCACATTACCAAAATAACAACCCTTCATGAAGCATATCAGCAAGCGAGGAAAAACAACGGTGCCCCAGGCATCGACGGGAAAAGTTTCGCTGATATAGAGCTAGAGGGAGTTATGCCGTTTTTAAAGAATATCCAAGCAGAACTACAGGCTGGAACATATCAACCACAAGCTAATCGTAAAGTAGAAATCCCAAAAGAAAACGGAAAAATGCGGACACTACAAATCCCGTGTATACGGGACCGCGTGGTCCAAGGAGCGCTAAAACTCATATTGGAAGCCATCTTTGAAGCTGATTTCTGTTCAAATTCCTACGGATTCCGACCAAAA
>NZ_JAKUGJ010000126.1:0-930 GCF_022663915.1 Bacillus cereus group sp. BfR-BA-01331 | reverse complement strand
CGGGGATCTCAGGTTCCGGGAAAAGTTTACTTTTAAAGATGAAGTTAGCTCGTGAAACGTCACTTGCAGATACACATGCAATGATTATCGATCCAGAGGGAGAATTCGTAAAAATTACAAAACGTCTAGGTGGCATTAACTTAAATATTTCACCAGAAAGTAATATCATTATTAACCCTTGTGCAATCGCGGTAACAGAACTTCAGATTACAGATAAAGATGAAGAATTAGAAGCAATTGAACAATATGATAAGAAAGAACTCATAGAACGTGATGGAGTGAAGTATGTAAGATTCGTACCAATTTTAGAGAAAATTAATGAAATACTAGGATTCTTTGACATTATTATTCGCGGACAAGATTTTGATCAACCAGGATTAAATGTATTCCAACGTACGATGCTGGAAGATGCGATTCGCGAAGTGTTTGATAAACATGGTATTACTTCTCACCCTTCATCTTTATATACAGATGAAGTGAAAAAGGTGGATGGACAATTAATTCAATCTCAAGTGAGAAAGCCAGAGCCAGAGTTAAAAGAAATCTACGATGTATTAGTAGAACATCATGGAGAAGATGTGAAGGCAGAAGAGTTAATTGCGGCAATTCGTCCATTCCTACGTGATGGTTCAAAACCATTATTTGATGGGCAAAGTCATTTTGGACGTGGTGTGGAAACACAGTTAAATGAGTCACGTGTTGTTAATTTCAACATTAGTCATTTAGAGGAAGGGTTTTTAAAACCAATCGCCTTCCACGTTATTTTGAACTATATTTGGGAGCATTGGATTAAGAGTCCAGAACACGCTATCAAACGAAAAGTTTTATATGTGGATGAGATGTGGCAGTTTATCGACTATGAACAAACAGTTAACTTCTTAGAAAAAGTAGCACGCCGCTCTCGTAAGAGAAATGCAGGTATGTGTTGGG
>NZ_JAKUGJ010000125.1:0-930 GCF_022663915.1 Bacillus cereus group sp. BfR-BA-01331 | reverse complement strand
CCCAACACATACCTGCATTTCTCTTACGAGAGCGGCGTGCTACTTTTTCTAAGAAGTTAACTGTTTGTTCATAGTCGATAAACTGCCACATTTCATCCACATATAACACTTTTCGTTTGATAGCGTGTTCTGGGCTCTTAATCCAATGCTCCCAGATATAGTTCAGGATAACGTGGAAGGCGATTGGTTTTAAGAATCCTTCTTCTAAATGACTAATATTAAAGTTAACAACACGTGATTCATTTAACTGTGTTTCCACACCACGGCCAAAATGACTTTGCCCATCAAATAATGGTTTGGAACCATCACGTAAGAACGGACGAATCGCGGCAATTAACTCTTCTGCTTTCACATCGTCCCCATGATGTTCTACTATTACATCGTAGATTTCTTTTAACTCTGGCTCAGGCTTTCTCACTTGAGACTGAATTAATTGTCCATCCACTTTTTTCACTTCATCTGCATATAAAGATGAAGGGTGGGAAGTAATGCCATGTTTATCAAACACTTCACGAATCGCATCTTCCAGCATCGTACGTTGGAATACATTTAATCCTGGTTGATCAAAGTCTTGCCCACGAATAATAATGTCAAAGAATCCTAGTATTTCATTAATTTTCTCTAAAATTGGTACAAATCTTACATACTTCACGCCATCGCGTTCTATGAGTTCTTTCTTATCATATTGTTCAAGAGCTTCTAGTTCTTCATCTTTATCTGTAATCTGAAGTTCTGTTACCGCGATTGCACAAGGGTTGATAATGATATTACTTTCAGGTGAAATATTTAAATTAATACCACCTAGACGTTTTGTAATCTTCACGAATTCTCCCTCTGGGTCGATAATCATTGCATGTGTATCTGCAAGTGACGTTTCACGAGCTAACTTCATCTTTAAAAGTAAACTTTTCCCGGAACCTGAGATCCCCG
>NZ_JAKUGJ010000124.1:0-947 GCF_022663915.1 Bacillus cereus group sp. BfR-BA-01331 | reverse complement strand
TATGAAACTCGAAAAGCAATATGTCGTAAAGAAGGGTGGTATCGAGTTTCATACTCATTTCCTTCCCATAATCCCAACCAACTCTTACCTTTTTCAATCCAAAAGAAAGCAGTGTCTTCATCACGCCAAGCAAGTTTCAATCCTAATTTTCGATAAAATTCAATTGAATTTTTAAAATTACTAACTGGTAAGTGTGCTTCATACAACCCTTTAATCATATGGTTTTCCCCCTTATTTTCTGTTCTTGAATATTAAATATATCAATGTAAAAACAATATTAAATCCACTAATAGTATTAAAATTCTATACATCTTTAGAGGTAATGTAATAGAGGGCACCATACATGCTTATCAGCTCAAAAATATTCACTACATCCAAGTATAAAAAAGCGTTATTCTTTCTAAAAAGCTAGGCAGAAAGGGTGACACTTTTTATGAATTTTTCGATTCAAGATGAATTACAACTATTTTCTGAAGAGCTGTATCGTCATTTAACCCCTTCTCTTTTGGAAGAACTCGCAAAAGAATTAGGTTTTGTAAAAAGAAAACGAAAGTTTTCAGGAAATGAATTAGCTACCATATGTATCTGGGTAAGTCAACGTACAGCGAGTGATTCTCTCGTTCGACTATGCAGTCAATTACATGCAGCCACAGCCACTCTTATGAGTCCAGAAGGACTCAATAAACGCTTTAATAAAAAAGCGGTTGAATTTTTGAAATATATTTTTTCTGCATTATGGAAAAGTAAACTTTGTAAAACATCAGCCATTTTAAGTGCAGCACTCACGTATTTTCAACGAATTCGTATTTTAGATGCGACGATTTTCCAAGTACCGAAACATTTAGCTCATGTATATCCTGGATCAGGTGGTTGTGCACAAACAGCAGGTATCAAGATTCAATTAGAATATGACTTACACAGCGGACAGTTTTTAAACTTCCAGGTAG
>NZ_JAKUGJ010000123.1:0-1007 GCF_022663915.1 Bacillus cereus group sp. BfR-BA-01331 | reverse complement strand
AGAATATACTCCACTTCAACTTGTTCCAATGGTCGTGGTGCCTCAAAATCAGAATTAAGTTTTATTCGTATTTCCAGTCGATCTTGAATTTCATTTAATGGTGTATCAAGATAAAGAATTCTGTAGTATAAAACACCATCTTCAATGCTTTTTTGAATCATATCTCTTGTTTGATGAATAAATGTAACCTCTGCAAGCTCAATGAAAGGATTGTCTATCGTTACTCCGCTATTCCAAGTTAGATTCCAAATCTCACAATGTTCTTCCGCATGCACAACAACTCCATTTACTGAAGGCGTAATTGTAAAAAGACGATCTACAGGAACTTTAGTTAAAGTAGTAGTATCCCCATTTACTAGTTCCAATCCTTTTTCCAATCGTTCGTGTTCAAACGCGCATTCAGCGCCAGCAAATGCAATTTCGCAAAATACTTGTTCTAGTAATGGACGAATCCCCTCAAATGTTCGTATTGCAAATACACTAAATTCCTGTGTTTCATCTGTTCGAATGATTTCATATAATTCAAACTCAGATGCATTTACTAAAGCAAAAGGAATATCTTTAATAAGATTCGAATCAGTATATAGCTCCTCTGGAATGTGGGTTTCAGGATGATGTACAAACTCAAGGCATAATTGATATCCTTTTAAAAATGCATTCTTGGCTGCTGCTGGGAATAGAGTTTCAAAGCGCTTTACATTGTTCTTAAATTTCTTTTCTTCAACTTCGTTATTAAACTCCCTTTCTTGTAGGATATTAGCTTTGTTACCTAACAATAAAAAGTAATGATTAATGATACGACTAATACTTTCTTCAAACGTTGAATTATCCTCACAATACTTAGCAAATCTCTCTTTACTCATGCTTACAATTTCATTCATAGTTCTGATTTCTCCCTTTCAAATGTTATTAATACATAAAAAAAGACACACCGATGGCAGGTTATGTGCCTTCGGTGTGTCCGTTTAGCTAAAGAATGAATCTATTAATTTGTATATTTCTCTTAG
>NZ_JAKUGJ010000122.1:0-1042 GCF_022663915.1 Bacillus cereus group sp. BfR-BA-01331 | reverse complement strand
TATTCAACAGGTGAAACAAATGAGAGAAAACTAGAGTTAATAAAGAAAGTTCTAGCAGAAGAAAAAGCTGAAAAATCAAATAATGGGGTGGCGTAAATATGAAGTTGTTTGGAAAGAAGAAAAAAGAAAAAAAGAAATTAGAAGCAGAAAAGAAGGATGAATTGGAACTAGAGGAGGAAGAGCAGGAGCAAGAAGAGGTACCCACTCAATTAGATAATCAAACAACCGTGTTTGATGTCATTGCCCCAGAAGGCATGAAAATTGATGCAGAAGACTATGGGGTGATTAAGCAGTCTTTAGGAAGTAATACCTTCTTCCGTCCGTTTTATATTCCACGTGATGGATACCCTCGTATGATGCAAACCAATTGGTTGAACATGTTAACTTCAGCTGGGGAAGTCGATGTCATGATTGATATTCATAAAGAGCCAAAAGCGAAAGCGATGCGATCGTTAGATATGCAGCTAACGATGTTACGTTCGAACCTTTCTTTCCAACGCACAAGAGGAAACATTGACCAAGAAAAAGACTTAGATGCAAAAATTCAAGATACAAACAATTTAATGGATGAAATTCAATTTAATGAGAATGACTCCTATATGGTGAGCACGATGGCTGTTGCATATGCAGAATCAAAGAAAGAATTAGACGTTTTATGTGAGTATCTTGAGGATGAAATGCAAGCATCACACTTTAAGATAGCAAGTACTTGGAATCGCGTGAAAAGTGGTTTGAAAGCGGTTATGCCACTAGGTGCACCAAACACTTTGCAAGATACATATCGAAATATTGATAGACGAGCGCTATGTACATTTGCACCATTTGTATCAGGTTCTGGACGATTTAATGGTGGTATACCAATAGGAAAGAACAAAATTACTGGGCAAATAGAATTTTTAAATTCGTTCGGGAATGCAGATTATCGCCCACCAAATTATAACATTGGTGTGACGGGGATCTCAGGTTCCGGGAAAAGTTTACTTTTAAAGATGAAGTTAGCTCGTGAAACGTCACTTGCAGATACACATGCAATGATTATCGA
>NZ_JAKUGJ010000121.1:0-1077 GCF_022663915.1 Bacillus cereus group sp. BfR-BA-01331 | reverse complement strand
GCTATTCTTTCTGTAGAATCATAGGAAAGGATGGCGTTTTTGTATGTCTATTTCTGTATCTGATGAATTACAACTATTTGCTCAAGAAATTCAAAACTTCTTATCTCCAAATTTCTTACGAGATCTTGCTAGAAATGTTGGTTTTGTGCAAAGAACCAGTAAGTACCAAGCAAAAGATTTAGTCGCTTTATGTGTATGGATCAGTCAAAAAGTCGCTAAAACCTCTTTAACTCATTTATGTAGCTGTTTAGAAGCATCAACAGAAGTGCTCATCAGTCCCCAAGGACTGAATCAACGATTTAATGCCACAGCCGTGCAATTCCTACAACAAGTGTTAGCCGAACTTCTCAACCAAAAGTTATCTTCAACTAAGATGCTCACTTCTCCATACGCTTCTATTTTCAAACGTATTCGTATCCTAGATTCAACTGCCTTTCAACTTCCCGATGTATTTTCATCTGTTTATCCAGGTGCAGGAGGATGCAGCCATACAGCTGGGGTGAAGATTCAGCTTGAGTATGATTTATTAAGTGGACAGTTCCTACATATTCATACAGGCCCAGGTAAACAACATGATCGAACCTATGGTTCTCTATGTGCCCCAACTGTGGCAGCGAATGATTTATGTATCCGTGATTTAGGTTATTTTCACTTGAAAGATCTTCAACATATACAAGATAAAAAGGCTTACTATATCTCTCGTATTAAATCAAATACACGTATTTATCAAAAAAATCCCACTCCTGATTATTTTCAAGATGGAAGAATCAAGAAAGGTACAGAGTATATACAGATAGATATGGAGGTCTTAATGAACTCTCTTCAACCAGGACAAACATGTGAAATATCCAACGCTTATGTAGGAATGACTGATAAAGTACCAACCCGTGTGATTGTTCATCGACTAACCAAAGAACAACAACAAAAACGATTACAAGATCAAACTGTAAGAGAAAAAAAGAAAGGAATGAAGTATTCTACTCGTAGTAAACGACTCAGTGGCATCAATGTATATATGACAAACACACCTACAGACATTGTCCCGATGGGACAAGTACATGATTGGTATTCTTTACG
>NZ_JAKUGJ010000120.1:0-1078 GCF_022663915.1 Bacillus cereus group sp. BfR-BA-01331 | reverse complement strand
CTATTAAACCATTTTTGTAACTTGTGGTTTTTGTACTCATATTTTTGTACCCATTTTAAAATTTCTTCCCGGTAACGAACAATATGCCCGCTATACCAAAGAGTAAACAAGATCATAAATACAGTAGGTAAAAACACAAATATCATGGTTAATGTGTGGAAATTCCCCGTTAATACATGGCCTACTGCCTGATATTCACCAAAATTAACATGCGTTGCTTTATCCGTGAGATAAGGGATAACCTTTGCATGGATAGGAGCAGTTGCAAACCATAAGAAGTGGATATCAACTGCGATGTGTGAAGCAATTAGAATGAATAGTTTCCCATTTTTCACATGTAAAGCTGGAATACGGCTGTAGAAACGAAAACTAAATTCTCCTAGAAATAAAGAGAAGAACATTAAGATGAGTGGTACATATGTAATTTCTATAGGATAAGACGGTAGTTCAAATGCATAGTATAGTAACTTTATATAGTTTATTAAACCGACTCCAAAAGAAATAATAAATGCGCTAATTAGTGTAATAGTTGTAAATAAAGGCAACCTTTGCTTAAACGTATTCATAAAGGCTCACCTATTCCTTACAGAAACAGCTGAGCTTTATGGCGGAATGTAAAACGTTCTTGTAACTCTGGATTAAATCGCTCTTTTGACTTTTCTAGAAAGAACTTTGCTGCATCTTCAGTCTGTTTTAAATATAGGTCGATACTAGCTTTTTCACAAAGCTTGTCATATTCTTCTTGAGAAAGTACAGCAATATTCACTTCTATTTTCTTAGCAGTTGCAGTTTCAATCAATACGTCGTACCAATAATAATTAGGCTTACCAGGTATTTGAATATCTTGTAGTGAAACGCTGAACTCCGCACCTTCTTCTGTAATATGTTCAAGTACTAGTTCTGGATTTGCTAATGCCTCTCTCACAGAAAGCACTCCCCCATTGGCTGTTGATGCAGTTGTAAATTGCAAATTCATTTTCATTTTCCACCTTTCTCCAAATAAAAAAAGGCAAGCGACACCCACTGTAAAAACAGCGTGTGTCGCTTGCCTTAATTCATATGTTCTGATTTGATTGTA
>NZ_JAKUGJ010000119.1:0-1080 GCF_022663915.1 Bacillus cereus group sp. BfR-BA-01331 | reverse complement strand
AATGACTCTTTCATATGCTCATAGGCTTGTTTTTGCTCTTCAGACATATCAACAAGAATCGTAGGTACATTGATTAGCTCAACTGGATTTGGCCATACATCTTTTAAACGTACATTTATTGTTGTATCCATTAAAAATTGGGTAAACACATACGGTGAAATACCAGGTACTACTTTAGTTTTATCTAGCATTCCTTGTGCACCACGCGAAGCTACATTGGATACAACTTCACCATCATGGTAATATGTTCTCTCGATGTTTCCGTAAGTCTCATTCCAATCCATTAAAGAACTATATTCAAACCCACTCTTCACCATTTTTTGAGGGAATAAACGCCATAACGTATAGAATACGTCGCTCGCTCGCCCACCAAATAATGTACCTGTTCCAGCTACAACTTTCTTACAAACCTTCGCTAAACTTCCTAGGGCAGTTCCTTGTGCTGTTTCGCTTTTTAATTCGTGAACTTCATCAACGATAAGAGCATCAAAGAATTGTTTCATTTTTCTACGAATATACTCAACAGTAGCTATCTTTCGATATGCTCTTCCTGAATGTTTCGCATCATATGGTTTCACACGATTTTCTAACTCTAGTTGTTTTTGCAACGGTTTATTTCCTTCTTTTATTGCTTGCACTAATTTATTTTCATATTTCGTCCAATCTTTAAAACTCGCATATTTTGTTTTTACTTTTGGACTCCAAATATTTGAATTACAATCGGCACATACACTGTTTTTATTTGTTTTAGAATCTAAGTCACTTCCTGTAAAATCTTTATACTGACAAACTTCTTGTTGTTCACCGTTAGCTTTTTGAACCATCATAGAAGAAGTCTTTTTGCGTAACTTAGCGCCACAATCTGAACAGTAGTATCCATTCTTATAATATCTTTGCACCTCTTCCTCCGATTTTTTAGAAAGAGAAGTCTGCTTATAAGGGAATGGCATCTGTTTAATAGAATCTCCTCGCATTGTTGTAAAACTAATGACAAAGAAGGTTGGTTTTTGTGGTTTTGGTCTTCCAGCCTGAATCCAAGATTGATGAATTCGAATCAGATCCTCTGTGCGTTTAATAAGA
>NZ_JAKUGJ010000118.1:0-1080 GCF_022663915.1 Bacillus cereus group sp. BfR-BA-01331 | reverse complement strand
TCTTATTAAACGCACAGAGGATCTGATTCGAATTCATCAATCTTGGATTCAGGCTGGAAGACCAAAACCACAAAAACCAACCTTCTTTGTCGTTAGTTTTACTACAATGCGAGGAGATTCTATTAAACAGATGCCATTACCTTATAAGCAGACCGCTTTTTCTAAAAAAACGGAAGAAGAGGTGCAAAGATATTATAAGAAGGGCTATTACTGTCCAGATTGTGGTGCTAGGTTACGTAAAAAAGTGTCTTCTATTATGGTTCAACAAGCCAATGGTGAACAGAACGAAGTCTGTCAGTATAAAGAATTTACAGCAAGTGACTTAGATTCTAAAACAAATAAAAATAGTGTATGTGCCGATTGTAATTCAAATATTTGGAGTCCGAAGGTAAAAATAAAATATGCAAGTTTTAAAGATTGGACGAAATATGAGAAAAAATTAGTGCAGGCAATTAAAGAGGGAAATAAACCTTTACAGAAACAACTAGAGTTAGAAAATCGCAACAAACCTTATAGTGCAAAACACTCAGGAAGAGCGTATCGAAAAGTAGCTACAGTTGAGTATATTCGTAGGAAAATGAAGCATTTCTTTGATGCTCTTATCGCTGACGAAATACATGAGCTGAAAAGCGAAACTGCACAAGGAACTGCTCTAGGAAGTTTAGCAAAGGCTTGTAAGAAAGTTGTAGCTGGAACAGGTACATTATTTGGTGGACGAGCGAGCGACGTGTTCTATACGTTATGGCGTCTATTCCCTCAAAAAATGGTGGAAAGTGGCTTTGAATATAGTTCTTTAATGGAATGGAATGAAACCTATGGAAATATAGAGAGAACATATTACCATGATGGTGAAGTAACATCTAATATAGCTTCACGTGGAGCACAAGGTACATTAGATAAAACCAAGGTCGTACCTGGTATTTCACCGTATGTGTTTACTCAATTTTTAATGGATACAACAATAAATGTACGTTTAAAAGATGTATGGTCAAATCCAGTTGAGCTAATCAATGTACCTACGATTCTTGTTGATATGTCTGAAGAGCAAAAACAAGCCTATGAGCATATGAAAGAGTCATT
>NZ_JAKUGJ010000117.1:0-1107 GCF_022663915.1 Bacillus cereus group sp. BfR-BA-01331 | reverse complement strand
ACCTTTAAATCTTGTGCTGTTAATTCTGCCAATTCTACTTCTGTAACGCGACTTCGTCTTAAGTCTTGAATTTTTTTGTCTAGTTCTTTTCCCTCTATTCCCTTTTCTTTAAACTTTCCTATGTCGTTTTTAGTAATCTTTGATTCCGCACGTTTCGTATTCAATTGCATCCAGAAATCTTTTTTATCGATATCGGTTAATTTATTTATATCTTGTTCGGGCATTTCAAGTACCTTCGCCAAGTCTTTTGCTGTTTTTAAAATATCTTCACTCGTAATCCCCTTCACCCTTGTATACGTAATTGTGCGAAGAGATTTATTATTAACGACCGTTTTCCCTTCTCGATCTAGAATCTGTCCACGTGGAACTGGTATACTAGTTATTTCATTTTGACTGTTTTCCACTTGGTTCTTATAAGCCTCTCCCTCAACGATTTGTACTTTTCCTAGCTGCATAATAATAGCTGAGAATAGTACAAATATGCAAAGGAACATTATATTCAATCGAATAGATATATATGTCTTCTGTTTCTTTACTTTTTGTTCTTTCATAAATCCTCCATATAATTCTTCAGGAAATCCTCACTAATACTTAGTAAATAAATATACTAAAAGCGTTCCCTATATATTAGAAACCACTATTCAGTTATAATAGTGTCTTATCTTTTTTGTTAAATCCTTGTAAGCATACATTCCTTTTGGTTTAGCCGCGTAATTGATAAATCTCCCTTCCTGTTTTTTTCTCTATTTTTTTGTCGCCTGCATTAGAAATGCTAAACTGTATAATGACTCATATTAAACTTACACATAGACTTACTATTAACATGTACTTTTTTTCATACTGATTGTTCCTTTCTTCATGCTGTAATACTTAATAGACAATCTAAATCATAAAGTTGTTCCACATTTACAAAAAAAATAATTAACTATAAGATGGAATAGGCTACATAAGGGAGGGTTATATGTTACATACGAAAAGATGGAGATTTTTTGCGGTTCTTTCTATTGTAAGTGTGATTTTACTAATTTTATTAAAAATCAACTTCATTTCAATTACTATCGCAACTTCTTCAGCTGAAAGAGGAAAAATTCTTGATCAAAATGGTGT
>NZ_JAKUGJ010000116.1:0-1155 GCF_022663915.1 Bacillus cereus group sp. BfR-BA-01331 | reverse complement strand
AAAAGGCGTATGCTGCAGATCATAAGGCTGGATTTATGAAGCAATTTTCTGCAGGTGTACCACAACAAGAAAAAGAGGCGGCATGGAACAAGCATTTGAGTCAGGAAGTCCAAGGATTTAAAAATCATGCACAGAAAGCTGCCGAACAAGCAGGTATTGTACAACAAAAAGATGGGACTAGCTATGCAAATAAGGATGCTTTTGCTTCTCAGTTATCACAACAATTACAAAGCAATCCAAATAAGCAAGGAAATAACTTGTTTGATAAGTCCTATGTGAATAAAGATGCTTTTGCTTCTCAACTTGCATTAGGAAAAGTCGGAAAAGCAGTTGAGGATGTAAAAGGAGAAACGTTAGAGAGTGGCCATCAAAATATGGGACAGGTTGGTGCTCTTGTAGGTGCTTCAACCGCTGCATTTAAGAAAGCATATAGTGCAGATCATAAGGCTGGATTTATGAAGCAATTGCCTGCGGATTTACCACAACAAGAAAAAGAAGCGGCATGGAACAAGCATGTAGGTCACAAAGTACAAGGGTTCGAAAATCATGCACAAAGAGCTGCAGAGCAAGCAGGTATTGTTCAGCAAAAAGATGGAACAAAATTTGCGAATAAGGAAGCATTCGCTTCTCATTTATCACAGCAGTTACAAAATAATCCAAACTTAAATGCAATGGGTGTATCCAGTACTGCGGGCATTCAAAAGGCAGTCAATGGCGTGAAAACACATGGTTTGACAAGTGGATATGGAAGCCAGAATGCAAAACAAGTAAGTAATGTTGGGAACCTGGTACAAGCTTCTACGGAATCCTTTAAACAAGGGTATGCAGGAGAGAACAGGGCAAACTTTATGAATAACTTGTCTCCAACCATGGCTCAACCGCAAAAAGAGCAGGCTTGGCAGACACATTTAAATCAAAAAGGAAATGAATTTAAAGCAGTAGCCCAGCAAGCAGCAGTACAAACTGGAGCGATGCCAGTGCAAGCAAAAGATACGAGTGGTAAGAGTCTACATGCCCAGTCGTATATCAATAAGGATGCTTTTGCTTCGCAATTAACGAAAGGTTTACAGAGTCATGCAACCCTTGGGACAGTGAGCCAACAAGTAAGCTCTGGGATTACAAGTTCTATTCAAGGAGTTAGATCACACGGTGTTG
>NZ_JAKUGJ010000115.1:0-1158 GCF_022663915.1 Bacillus cereus group sp. BfR-BA-01331 | reverse complement strand
AAAAACACGTCACCCTTTCTCATTAACATAAGAAAATAGTAACGTGCTTTTAACTTCAAAAATAGTCTAAATCCTTAAGTTGATGGATGTGGGGTCCCGCCACATGCCCATCAACTTAAAAATCTTGGTTCTGTTGCAAAGTTTTCTAAACGAAATTAAAATGGAAAAAATGATTCGAGGAGCATGATGCATGAGATATTTTAAAGGAAAACAGTTCAAGAAAGATATTATTTTGGTAGCCATCGGCTACGACTGTCGTTTTTCTTTAAGCTATCGTGATGTATCTGAAGTCTTGAAAGAGCGTGGAATATCAGTTCATCCAACAACTATCATGCGTTGGTTTCATGAATATGGAAATCTTATTTATCAAATCTGGAAAAAGAAAAATAAAACTGCTCAATTATCATGGCATTTAGATGAAACTTATATCAAAGTCAAGGGGGAGTTGCGTTATCTGTATCGTGCGATTGATCGAGACGGATACACCTTGGATATCCAACTCCGTAAAACAAGAAATCATCAGGATGCCTATATGTTTATGAAACGATTAGTCAAAATTTTCGGAGAACCGACGGTTCTTACAACAGACAAAGCCCCAACGCTACTTTGCGCGTTTAATAAATTAAAAGAACAAGGTCTTTATAAATGTACAACTCATTGTACCGTCAAGAATTTGAACAATCTCATCGAACAAGACCATAGGCATGTCAAACGACGTTTTTCTAAATCCGCAGGATTTCAAAGTCTTCGTCATGCTTCACGTAACTTGAAAGGAATTGAAACCATTCATGCTCTATATAAACGAAAACGAAGTTTGCAGCCAAACTTCGTTTTTTCGACATACAATGAATTACATCAATTACTAACGATTGCATAAAATCCACCTGCAATCATGCCAATTTTTTATCTGTGAAGAAACTTTGCAACAGAACCTAAAAAAAGATAAACAATGGAACAAATGAAACTTGTATCATGTCTATATATTGCAACCATATTAAAAGTGAGGGCAGTTTTATATTTATTTAAATAAGTTTGAGGTGTGGAAATGGAACAGAAGTTTATTAAAGAATGTAATCATGATGAGCTTGACTATGTTATAAAAGACTATTGGCAAGATGTATGGAATTATTCATTTATTATTACGAAAGATCCACACTT
>NZ_JAKUGJ010000114.1:0-1226 GCF_022663915.1 Bacillus cereus group sp. BfR-BA-01331 | reverse complement strand
AGTGGTCAAAATGACTTCCCAACATTCAAAAGTAAAAAAGACAGAAAGTCTTATACAACGAATGTAGTAAACGGAAATATTATGTTGCTTAATGGTCATATCAAATTGCCAAAACTGAAAATGGTACGTATCAAACAGCATAGAGAGATACCACAAGATTATATAATCAAGTCATGTACGATTTCTATGACACCTACTGGTAAATACTATGTGTCCATCTTGACTGAATACGAAAAAGAGGTTGTACAAAAAGAAGTAGAAACAGTTGTTGGATTAGACTTTGCGATGGATGGATTATATGTTAGTTCTGAGGGTGAGAAAGCCAATTATCCTAAGTTCTATCGTAACATGTTAGACCGATTAGCAAAGGCACAACGAGTATTAGCAAGACGCAATAAAGGGTCTGAGCGTTGGAATAAACAACGTATTCGTGTAGCTAAGTTACATGAGAAAGTAGCTAACCAACGTAAGAATTTCCTTCATCATGAGTCTAAAGAGTTGGCTACTCATTTTGATGTTGTAGCTATTGAAGATCTAAACATGAAAGGAATGTCGCAAGCACTTCATTTTGGAAAAAGTGTCGCTGACAATAGTTGGGGAATGTTCACTTCTTTTTTAGCTTATAAACTATACGAACAAGGAAAACAACTTATGAAAATAGACAAATGGTTTCCTTCCACAAAAACATGTAGCAGTTGTGGAAATGTAAAAAACATGTCATTGTCTGAACGAGTATATTCTTGTATATGCGGTGTAAATCTCGATAGAGATTATAACGCAGCTATCAATATCAAAAATGAAGCAATACGTCTATTAGTGTTAGCGTAAATAGCAATAAAATAACCTTTGGAACAAGGGAGTTAGCTCGGCTGTCTTAGGACGAATTCGTTAGCTATCAAAAGTAACGACTAACCGAGAAGCCCCCACTTCAAACAGTCCGTTAGGACGTTAAGTGGCGGGTAGTTCACGTACATGTAATACTCCGACTCAGTTTTAGAATCAAACTATATACCATCAATCGTGATCGGCTTGCTCTTAATCTTCGGTTTCCTCTTTTTCTGTACTTTCACTTTTTGTTTATTTTTAAGAGGTTTAGTCTTTTTCTTTTTAATCAACTGCTAATCTCACTTTCTAATAGTTGCGATAGGTAAGACTTTGAAGTTATCTCCATCTTTTCCCCCGCTTAGCACTGTACGTGCGACTTTCATCGCATACAGCGCCCCATC
>NZ_JAKUGJ010000113.1:0-1308 GCF_022663915.1 Bacillus cereus group sp. BfR-BA-01331 | reverse complement strand
TTTTACTAATTTTATTAAAAATCAACTTCATTTCAATTACTATCGCAACTTCTTCAGCTGAAAGAGGAAAAATTCTTGATCAAAATGGTGTCATACTAGCTACAAATAAGAAAGTTAAGTCTCTATATTGCACTTCTAATGATGAAAAACTATCGAATCAAGATACATCAAACACATTAGCTTTTTTCAATCAATTTTCAAACGAGTTTCAACATGATATTTCTGCAGAGGACGTAAAATCACAATTACAACAATCTTGTAAAAAGCAAACTATGAATGATATACCGTTATACTCTGAAATAAATGAGAGTGAACTTACATTCATAAACAAAAACAAACCCAATAATATAATAATTAAAAATGAATGGATTCGATATTATCCTAAACACGAAATTGGTTCACAGCTAATTGGGTATGTAGAAAATGATCTTAATTCTAAGTATGGACCTGTTGGGAAAAGTGGGATTGAGCTTCAATATGAAAATGATTTAAAAGGAAAACCCGGAAAAACTCTGATTTTTAAAATGAATAATAAAAAGTTCTTATGGAACATTCAAAAAGCACAAAAAGGAAAAGATATCCAGCTAGCTTTAGACTCGAAATTGCAGCAAAAAACAGAGGAAGCACTAAGATCTCAAATTAAGAAAGTACCTGATGCTAATGCTGGTTATGCAGTAGTAACCGATGTAAAAACTGGCGCAATATTAACTATGGCCAATTCGGCAGTTTTTGATCCAAATATATTAAATACACATGTATCATCTAAAAAAGAAAACATTAAATCCCTTTCGCAAAATAAAGCAATTCAAAAATTAAAATATGGTGAATCTTATGTAAATATAGCCTCTATTATAAAGCCACTTACTATTTTAATTGGATTAAACGAAAAGCTTTTTCAGCCTGAAGATACTTATTTAGATAAGGGTACTTTTCAGTATGATAATCAAAATAACGTTGCTAATGAACCTGGAACGCCAACAGGTGAGATTACACCAAGGCAGGCTATCATTAATTCATCTAACACATTTATGACAGCAAAAGTAGCTCTGCCCTTATTCAACCAAAATAATGGGAATATAGAAAAAGTGGCTAATATATGGACAGATTATTTAATGCAATTCGGCCTACGTTCTAAAACCGGGATTGATTTACCCTTTGAAGAAGACGGACAATATGAATTCCATCCATCTAATAAGTTTGAAAATGGAATCTCCGCTTTATTAAATGCCTCTTGGGGAGGAAATGAAGTACACACTCCTCTTCAACTTGCTCAATATGCAGCAACTTTGGCAAGTAAAGGTGATAAAT
>NZ_JAKUGJ010000112.1:0-1308 GCF_022663915.1 Bacillus cereus group sp. BfR-BA-01331 | reverse complement strand
TTTTACTAATTTTATTAAAAATCAACTTCATTTCAATTACTATCGCAACTTCTTCAGCTGAAAGAGGAAAAATTCTTGATCAAAATGGTGTAATACTAGCTACAAATAAGAAAGTTAAGTCTCTATATTGCACTTCTAATGATGAAAAACTATCGAATAAAGATACATCAAACACATTAGCTTTTTTCAATCAATTTTCAAACGAGTTTCAACATGACATTTCTACAGAGGACATAAAATCTCAATTACAACAATCCTCTAATAAGCAGACTATGAATGAAATATCCTTATACTCTGATATAAATGAAAATGAAATTTCATTCATAAACAAGAATAAACCTAAAAATGTAGTGATCAAAGACGAATTCATTCGATATTACCCAAAGAACGAAATTGCTTCACAAGTAATTGGGTATGTAGAAAATGACCTTAATTCTAAAAATGTACCCGTTGGAAAAAGCGGGATTGAACTGCAATATGAAAATGATTTAAAAGGAAAACCCGGAAAAACTCTTATTTTTAAAATGAATAATAAAAAGTTCTTATGGAACATGCAACAAGTACAAAAAGGAAAAGATGTCCGGCTAGCTTTAGACTCTAAGTTGCAGCAAAAAACAGAGGAGGCATTAAGATCTCAAATCAAGAAAATAACTGATGTTAATGCTGGTTACGTTGTGGTAACCGATGTGAAAACTGGCGCAATTTTAACTATGGCCAACTCAGCAGTGTTTGATCCAAATACATTATATGAACAAGTATCATCTAAAAAAGAAAACATCAAATCACTTTCGCAAAATAAAGCAATTCAAAAATTAAAGTATGGTGAATCTTATGTAAATATGGCCTCTACTATAAAGCCACTTACTATTTTAATTGGATTAAACGAAAAACTTTTTCAACCTGAAGATACTTATTTAGATAAAGGTACTTTTCAGTATGATAATCAAAATAACATTACGAATGCACCTGGAACGCCAACAGGTGAGATTACACCGAGGCAGGCTATCATTAATTCATCTAACACATTTATGACAGCCAAAGTAGCTCTACCCTTATTCAACCAAAATAATGGGAATATAGAAAAAGTTGCACATATATGGACAGAGTATTTAAAGCAATTTGGCCTTCGTTCTAAAACCGGGGTTGATTTACCTTTTGAAGAAGACGGGCAATATGAATTTCATCCAACAAACAAGTTTGAAAATGGTATCTCCGCCTTATTAAATGCCTCTTGGGGAGGAAATGAAGTACACACTCCTCTTCAACTTGCTCAATATGCAGCAACTTTGGCAAGTAAAGGTGATAAAT
>NZ_JAKUGJ010000111.1:0-1434 GCF_022663915.1 Bacillus cereus group sp. BfR-BA-01331 | reverse complement strand
CGGGCACCAATAAACGGGACGTTCCACCGGTGCCTGTTCTATTTCTTTTTTCTTTGCTTCTTCTATTAGCATGTTCTTTCTGACTTTGCGAACTACAAAAAACATATAACAAAATAAAGCGATAAAAATCGTTGTAAACATGATTTTCTCCTCTCGGTTATGCAAATAAATCGAACTCAAACTGTCCTTCGATTACTTTGCTTTTTCGTTTCCCTTTCTTTTTAGCAGTATCCACTTCAACAATCACTTCATCCCAGAATGCAATATCTTGTTTTTGAACCAGCATACACTTATCTGTATTCAGCGTTGTTAATGTACGAATGATACCTTCTACTTCCCCATCTATTTCAAGTGTACGTTTCCTCACTTGAACACCAGGTACTTTCCCTTGCTGAATAAATTCAACAGCCTTTTGTACAAATTTGGCATCTTTCATAAATGCAACATCCATTGTTCCTGGTAATTTCTCCACCCAGTTCGTAAATTGAATTTCAATCGATTCAAACACAGGTGTAATCACATTACCGATATTTGCAAGAACTCGTTTCGATTCTTCTGATGCCGCTTTTGTCCATTCTTCTGTTGAGCCTTTTAATTGGTTCCCACTCTTAATGTTTTGAATTAATAAAGTCTGTAAATCCCCTGTGTCGCCGAGCATTGCATTTAAACCATCACTTGTCGCATCACCATTCATTGCTTCAGAAGCTTTATTCTTCTGAGCTATCAACTGTGCCATTTGCGCTTGGAAAGTCTCTCGATATCCAAGGTAGAATGTTCTACATTGATTGGTTTGACCAATACGCCAATGTCTTCTTGCTGCCTGATTTAATGTGAATAAGCTGAATGATAATTGATAAAAAATTAGCGTCGGTGTTGCAAGCAAATCGAGGCCAACCTTCACAAGTTCTTGTGAACAGATGATAACATTTACACCGTTATTAACTTGCTCTTTTAGCCATTCACTACGTTTTGGCGGTGTAACTGTATTGGTACGGAGAATAGCTACTTTCGCACCAGATACTTGCTCTGCAACCTTCTGTAAACGAGGCTGAATGTCTCGCTCTTTCACTGTAGATCCTGTATCAGATACATAAATGATAGTTGGACGACTTTCAGAGACTTCAGTATGCAATATTTCTTGCAATTTCTTCTCCTTCGGCTGCATACAATCCTCATCGAATCTATATTCTGCATTAGACCAAACAACATTTTTTTCATTCCCATCTAAGTAATAGTTAGGATAACGATTCATGTTATCTGGGTATGCATTTACTGTACGAATATAAGAAAGCCACAATTTGCCGACATCTGGTGTACCTTTCGCTGCCTCAATTGCTTTTTCAAATGACTCTTTCATATGCTCATAGGCTTGTTTTTGCTCTTCAGACATATCAACAAGAATCGTAGGTACATTGATTAGCTCAACTGGATTTG
>NZ_JAKUGJ010000110.1:0-1453 GCF_022663915.1 Bacillus cereus group sp. BfR-BA-01331 | reverse complement strand
CCTGTTACTTTTTCATTGATATTAACAGGCTCTCCACCAGGACTAACAGAACCTACGCACATGCCCCCGATAAATCCACCAGTTGGGGCTAGATGTCCATACATTCCCTCTAACATCCCTGCAGCTACTATCTCACGCGCGCGATCTTTTTGACTCTCACTAAATTTTGCAAGTTCCATCGCTTTCTCTAGCCCATGAGAAGAGGTTGTCACCTTTTTACTACCACTAGCATTAATCTCATCTATTTTTTTCTTAAAATCTGTATCTCCTAAAATCTTTTTTACATCTGGTCCGGAGTAACTCTCAGATTTTGTTTTTTGCATCTCCTTTTTCTTTTTTTCACAAGGACCGTTTGGTCCCGCCTCACATACCTCTTTTTCCGTATATTCTTCATATTGGATATCCAAAAAATATGAAATGGCATCATGTGGATCTTTACCGGTGAGGTCATTATCATAACGCGCCATGTCAAAAGCGACAACCTCTTTCCAATCCACATTTAAAGCCATCGCTACTTCCATATACTTTTTCACTTGTTCTTCTGTTTTACTTTCATCTTTTGTAAACGGTACAAGAGATGCTAAAATGACACACACCACAATAATCAGCGACATAATGATAGCTGCAGGTAATCCAACCGCGGCTAATATTGACCCTACAATTTTAAGCGTTGCCTTTTTTAGCAGTTTGGCAGCAGCTTTCGCTGCCGCCTTTCCTGCTTTTCCTGCCAATTTTGCCATTTTCCCGCCAGCTTGCATCCCTTTTTTCTTGATAAAGTGAGACGCTACATCTTTTAAGGGATTGCTTTTTTTCTGTTCATTTGGATCGTTTGGGTTCTGACTCATAGACTTGTCACACCATACTTTCCATGCTCATCATTTCGTCTTTTTCGCTGTGCTAAACGCGGGTTTGGTGCAAATGGAATCAGATTTTGCGGGTCATGTTCTGATAAATTCAGTTGTGTCTCTGCACGTACTACTTCGTCCTGTGTATGTGTAACCAAAATTTCTTCTTTTGGTTTAATACTGCTATCTTTTACTTCACAATTTCTTTCAATTCTTTGGTTTGTTTGTAAACGTGTATCTCCTTTTCCAAATGGTGAGATACGTGAAACTGTACCTTCTGTTGTGGTAGCCACCATATAACTACGGTCTCTTTCTACGACCATTTGTACATTCTTATATCCACCTTGATCTAAGTCAGACATATAGAAGTGGCCATTGTCTACCTTATGACTCACAGTAAGTGGTGGTTCACTTATCACTGGTTTTTGTTGTATTGGTCTTGGATTTTGATTTCCTACCAATTGATTTGGATTCGTATTAATCGAGCGATTTATACTAATTTTCCCACCACTTGAATCTTGTATATATGCTGGAGAAGCTTTCATACCATTTCGGTACTGTGTCAACTGCCCGTCTGCAATATTTAAATCTTGATATACCATTTGTCC
>NZ_JAKUGJ010000109.1:0-1469 GCF_022663915.1 Bacillus cereus group sp. BfR-BA-01331 | reverse complement strand
GAAATACTAATATTGGACGCGAAATATGAATTATCTTATGAAGAAATGGCTGAAACATTAGGTGTATCCATTGGAACAGTCAAATCTAGGTTAAGCAGAGCAAGAAGTAAAGTTTCAAAATTAATAGGGGAGGGTAGAAGTGATGAACAGTAAAAAAAATCCTGATTGGTATAGCAAATTAAAAAATGGACCAATGGAGCGTCGTAAAGATGAAGAAGCATTTATTTATAAAATAAAGCAATCGATATACCAAAATAGTGAAATAGACTCTGTACCATACAAGAGACCATTTCGTAAAAAAGCATTGCCTATTGTAGTTGTTTTGGTTTGTACAATGTTATTTTTTATTGTTCAACAACCTTGGCTTGATGATAATAAATCACCGGTACAAAGTAGTACTCAAATTAAGCCTAAAACAAAAGATGAGTCTGCTCAAGATCCATCATTAAAACAATTTATGAATGAGTTATATCGAAGTACAAATTCAAAAAATGAAAATGACCTGTATAGAGCGTTAAATGATGAAGTTCTATTTAAAGGGAAGAGTTATAAGAAGGATGAATTGAAATTTGATGAAGATATTTTTCATGAGTTGCAAATTGCTCTTACAATGGGGGGAGCATTTACAAATGATACAAAGCGAGCATACAAAGTACCAAGTGGATTGACAGAAAGTAACGAACCAAAGCAAGCGCATTATATATATGCAACTGTTACTGGAAATAAAACGAAAATTTTAGCTGAACCAAAGCGAGAATCACAAGTTGTATATGAAGTATCTAATGAAATGGTAAAAGCTTGGATTCCAGAAAAAGTGCAGAATAATGGATATATAAAAGTATCGACAATTAGCGGTAATACTGGATATGTACAAAAAGAGTATGTTTTAACTGATATTAAATATTCTTTCATGTTCGAAAAGGATCATGAAGGTAAATGGAAAATAACGAATATAGATTCTATATGGTAAAGAGGAAGGTTCACTTTAATGAACCTTCCTCTATGTTTTTATTCTCTTATTGAAGAGTATTCCAGTACTCTAAAATTTCTGATGTAACGAGAGCAGCAATGTTTTTTTCTGAATTACTACCAGGAATAACGACAGAAACGGCAATTCGTGGATCTTCGGTAGGAGCATATGCAATGAAAAGAGAATGGTTTATCATTCTTTCTTGCTCATTCGGAGCACCTGTTATGCCTGTTTTACCTGCGACATGGAAGGGTAAGTTTTTAATTTCCTCTATATTTTGACTCATTCCACCTTGCACGACATTCCAAAAGTCCATTGGATAATGATTTGAACTTTCTATAATTGGTTTGAATTTCTTTGTTTCCTTACCATTTTGATCAATAATAGCACTTACGATTTGAGGTTTATATTTATCACCTTTACTTGCCAAAGTTGCTGCATATTGAGCAAGTTGAAGAGGAGTGTGTACTTCATTTCCTCCCCAAGAGGCATTTAATAA
>NZ_JAKUGJ010000108.1:0-1508 GCF_022663915.1 Bacillus cereus group sp. BfR-BA-01331 | reverse complement strand
CAATATCTTCATCCGTTAGTTCTGGATAAGATTCACTATTTAACCCATTATAAGTATCTGTACCCTTCTTCACACTTGAACCAATATGTTTTCCTAAGGCTACAGCTCCTTCGCCTACTGTAGCAGCAGATCTTCCAGCAACCGCGCCAGTAAATCCGCCCGCTTTACTACCAGCAAATGTCCCTATTGCCATTCCTTCTGGTCCAAGCCCAGCTCCTGCTGCCATACCTGCAAGTCCACCAGCTGCTTTTCCAAGTGAACTTCCAATTTGACCCGCTTTTAACATACGAGCTGCACGAGATGTTGTACCAATATCTGTCCCTAAATTTGCTCCTAATGCATTTTTCGGGTTATCAGCATCTTCTTTTTTATCTTGCTCTCCATCTTTCTTTTCTTTCCCCTTATCATTTGCACTGCGGTGGTCATCACGAATTCCTTTCACCAAACCAGCTACACTCGCTAAAGCACCCATTCCCAGCATTGTACCCGCTCTATGAATACCACCGGATGCATTGGTGCTAAGGCCTATAAAGCTCTTCACAATCTCTCCAACTGGGATAAACATGGCAAGCAATATTAATTTTATAATAGGATTTTTTGCATCCCCAATAAGTGTAATAATGAGCCATAGGGTAATTGCGTGAATCGCTTGAATTAATACTGCCCCCATAAATTCACGAATCCAGTATAACGTCTGTTGTTTCTTTTGTGGAAATAGCCACATACCTACCATTACAGGACCCATTAACATTAATACGTACAGTGTCACAGCGCGCATTAAATAATAAAAATTTGCCCAAACCATTAATCCAGCTTCAATAAACAAACCGAATATAATAAACATATAATCGTTTTTATGGCCTTCCATTGAAAGCTCTGTAATAGTCTTATTGTCAGACATTCCCGACTTTAATAAAGGTACTTGTTCATCCGGCTTAAAATTACCATTATTCACTCCATTTATCGCCTCTTTAAACTCCAATGTAATCCAAGCATTTAGATCGAATATAACATTATAAAAGAAGTCTAAATGCCAGAGGCAAATCGAGATAATCATTAAATCTTTCGCATACTCAATTAATGCTGTCCGATTATTCGGATTGATAGCTGTCGCTGAATATTTTGCTGCCGTAATCACTACACTGACGAGGACACAAAAAGCAACAAATTTAAACATGACGGGCATACCGGTATCTAGCACGTTAGTAATCGCATTCTTTGAAAATAAAAAACTTAAATTTGAATCGGCATCACTAAAAACTAGGACAGGGATAGTATCCATAAATCCGTAAATCGGACCAAGAAAAGTTTTGACTAAATTAATAATGAGTCCCCCGACCCAATCTATTATTTTCTCTAGCATAATTTCACCTTCCTTTTCAAAGGTACGCTATTACCCTGCGTATCCTTGTACTTTCTTCATATTATTTAAAAGCTCTTGTAGTACTGCTTCATTCGATTCAATGAACATCATTTCTTTGTCTGATGGATCTGTTTGAATCCAAACC
>NZ_JAKUGJ010000107.1:0-1530 GCF_022663915.1 Bacillus cereus group sp. BfR-BA-01331 | reverse complement strand
TAGCCCCAACTGGTGGATTTATCGGGGGCATGTGCGTAGGTTCTGTTAGTCCTGGTGGAGAGCCTGTTAATATCAATGAAAAAGTAACAGGTTATCTTCCCAAAATTAAAGAGATGGCAGAAAAACATGGTGTTGCTCAATATGTTGGTATTTTGGCCGCTCAAATGATGCAGGAATCACAAGGAGAGGGAAATGACCCGATGCAAGCAGCAGAAGGGCAATATGGAGATTTAAGTTCATCTTGTAAAGGTCTAAAAAATGGTGCTCGTATAGGGTGTATTAAAGACCCAAATATTTCTATTGAAGCAGGCGTACAAGAATTTAGAGATGTTTTGGGAAAGGCAAATGGAGATATAGCACTTGCCTTACAGAGTTATAATTACGGTCCTGGATTCATTAGCTATGCATTGGCAAAGGGTGGCTATTCAGAAGAAACAGCTATTGCGTTTTCTAGGGAACATGCTAATGAAAATAGAGCTGGTTGTTCGGATCCGAATAACTTCCGAACCAAAGTCGGAGCGTGTTATGGGGATTATACGTACGTTTCCAAAGTTTTGAAATATTACAAGGATTTAGGTTGTGTGGCGGATGGTTCTGGAGAATGGGTGTCTGATAAAGGTTGGAAATGGCCAACGAAATCAGGGCGTATTACAGATACGTTTGATGCGGTTCATGGTGGTAAACAACATAACGCTGTAGATATTGGGGCCATGACCGCCGGAAAAGCTGGAGACCCTGTGTGGTCGATGGAAGTTGGTATTGTAACGAACCAAACAGGAAATGTAAATGGTGGTGGTTTAGGTGTTTATGTAGACCATGGAAATGGCATTGTATCTCGCTACTTACACTTGAGTAAAATATCAGTTGCACCAGGAACCATGGTAACAAAAGGACAAATCATTGGGGAGATGGGTGGTTCTAACTATAATAAAGATACTGGTTTACTTAATATGAATGGATACGCTGTCCATTTAGACTTCCAGATTCGTATTAACGACCAACCAACAGATCCAATGAAATTCTTTAAGAAAAATGATGATCCGGGATTATCATCAGGCGGTTCTCCTGTTATGACGAATGACAAAAGACAAAAGGTACTAGCAGAAGCGAAAAAATGGCTTGGACAAGGAAAAGTGAGATATGTATTAGGGAATCGTAATCCACCGGGTGGCACTTCAGATTGCTCAGGATTTACGCAGTATGTCTTTAGAACAAGTATAGGTGTACAACTTGGAGAGTGGACAGGTGCTCAAGTCGGACAAGGAAAACAAGTACCAGATATTAATCACGCCCAACCAGGGGATCTTATATTCTTTGAAAACCCAGGACATGTTGCAATTTATATGGGGAATCAAAAAATGATTCATATTGGTGATAATAAAGGTGTACAAATTACAGGTCTAAACTATACGGCAAGAGGACAACATATGACTCAAATCCGTAATGTTATAGACTGATAAGGGATGAGAGAAGATGAAGAAAGTAATCAATATTTTGTCCAATATGCCTCGTAAGTACTTGGTGGTATTG
>NZ_JAKUGJ010000106.1:0-1530 GCF_022663915.1 Bacillus cereus group sp. BfR-BA-01331 | reverse complement strand
CAATACCACCAAGTACTTACGAGGCATATTGGACAAAATATTGATTACTTTCTTCATCTTCTCTCATCCCTTATCAGTCTATAACATTACGAATTTGAGTCATATGTTGTCCTCTTGCCGTATAGTTTAGACCTGTAATTTGTACACCCTTATCATCACCAATATGAATCATTTTCTGGTTCCCCATATAAATTGCAACGTGTCCTGGGTTTTCATAGAAGATGAGGTCTCCTGGTTGTGCATGATTAATGTCTGGTACTTGTTTACCTTGTCCAACTTGAGCACCTGTCCACTCTCCAAGTTGCACACCTATACTTTTTCTAAAGACATACTGCGTAAATCCTGAGCAATCTGAAGTGCCGCCTGGTGGATTACGATCCCCTAATACATATCTAACTTTTCCTTGCCCAAGCCATTTTTTCGCTTCCGCTAGTACCTTTTGTCTTTTGTCATTCGTCATAACAGGAGAACCGCCTGATGATAATCCCGGATCATCATTTTTCTTAAAGAATTTCATTGGATCTGTTGGTTGGTCGTTAATACGAACCTGGAAGTCTAAATGGACAGCGTATCCATTCATATTAAGTAAACCAGTATCTTTATTATAGTTAGAACCGCCCATCTCCCCAATGATTTGTCCTTTTGTTACCATGGTTCCTGGTGCAACTGATATTTTACTCAAATGTAAGTAACGAGATACAATACCATTTCCATGGTCTACATAGACACCTAGACCGCCACCGTTTACATTTCCTGTTTGGTTTGTTACAATACCTGCTTCCATTGACCATACAGGATCTCCAGCTTTTCCAGCAGTCATAGCTCCAATATCAACAGCATTATGTTGTTTTCCACCACGAAAAGCATCAAACGTATCTGTAATACGACCTGATTTCGTTGGCCATTTCCAACCTTTATCAGAAATCCATTCGCCTGATGCATCCGCCACACAACCCAAATCTTTGTAATATTTCAGAACTTTGGAAACGTATGTAAAATCCCCGTAGCACGCTCCGACTTTGGTTCGGAAGTTATTAGGGTCAGAACAACCACCCGGATTTAAATGTGCCTTACTTCTTGAGAATTCAATGGCTGTTTCCTCTGAATAACCGCCTTTTGCTAATGCATAGCTAATAAAACCACTCCCAAAATTATATGACTGTAAGGCGAGAGCGACGTCACCATTCGCTTGTCCTAGCACATCTTTAAATTCCTGTACTCCTGCTTCAATAGAAATATTCGGATCTGTAATACACCCCATTCGAGCATTTCCTTTTACACCTATACAAGATGGACTCAAGTCTCCATAATGTCCCTCTGATGCTTGCATCGGGTCATTTCCTGCTCCAGCTGATTCCTGCATCATTTGAGCTGCCAGAATACCAACATATTGAGCAACACCATGTTTTTCTGCCATCTCTTTAATTTTGGGAAGATACCCTGTTACTTTTTCATTGATATTAACAGGCTCTCCACCAGGACTAACAGAACCTACGCACATGCCCCCGATAAATCCACCAGTTGGGGCTA
>NZ_JAKUGJ010000105.1:0-1585 GCF_022663915.1 Bacillus cereus group sp. BfR-BA-01331 | reverse complement strand
GGATTTTCTTTCCTAACAACATCTTTTAAACGTTTTATTGAAGATAAAGCTAAATCCGAATCAAATCCAGCAAACGGTACTTCATCTTCAAAGTTTTCTTTCGTATATGATGCATCAATAGTTAACAACACTGGACCTGATTTTTCCGTCTCAATTAATAATGACTGATGCCCTGGCGTATGTCCCGGTGTATATATTAATTGCACACCTGGCACTACTTCATAATCCCCTTCAATGATTTTATAGTTTAAATTCGGCAATATACATTCTTTCAAATATTCCTCTCTGTGGAGTGCTACCTCATATTCAGCACGCTGTACAATAATTGGTGTATTTGTAAAAACGCCATTTCCTCCTGCATGATCAAAATGCAAGTGAGAACTAATGATATAAAGAAGATCTTCTGGCTCATATCCGGCACGCTTTAAAATATTTGCGATCCTATCGTTCTCATTCATTTTAGGTAAAACTTGTCCTTCAACAATTGTACCTTTAAAAAGATTCTCATTATTAAGAGCACTTTCTGGCATACCTGTATCTACTAAAATAAGTCCCTCTTCTGTCTCCAAAAGATAACACCAAACAGGTAAGTTTAGTAGTTTACCCGGTGTAAGTGTACTATTAACTGAAGAATGATCCAACATACAACGACCTGCTGGGAGGAAATAAAGCTTCTTTACTGTCATTATGTATCCACCTTTACAAATAATTTAGGATAAAACAATACACTATAATATTTCGCTTATTAGAAATAAACTCCTTCTCACCTTTCATTATTTCAACCATTATTTTTTCAATTGTTCACAACTTTTCATTACAAATTCAGTGATATTGGAAAGCCTATGCAGGAATTCAGTCCGCCTTTAGGCATAGGATAAAAGTGTCAACTTTCCGTAGAAAAGTTAACGTCAAGTAACTCCAAAATATACAATAAAGGTTGATTTTAGAGTTACTTTTCCACATTGGAATATCTTGTCTTATTCCCCTTTTTCGGTGGATGGGCAAAAACACCCTAATTCTAGAAATTCATCAGTTTCCATAAAACCAAACTTCTTATACACTGGTCTACCCATTTTTGAAGCCCCAAGCCATATTTGTGAGATACCTGAAATCTTAACTTCATCAACTAATTTAGTTAACAGCTTTGTTGCGATTCCTTGCCCACGATAATTTTCATTAGTATACATATTTGTGATATAAGCCTTTTTTCCAGTCTTATTGGTGTAACAAGGTGGAAATTCATAAAAAATTACTGCACCACAAGCTATAGTTTCTTCATTATCTTCCACTAGCCATTGAATTAAAGTACCTTCACTTAGTTTATTTTTAAAGAAAGCATATAGTTCTCTACCAATATCTATATTAGGTTCTATCCCCTCATCAACTAATTGCTTTTTTCTTAACTCGACCAATTTATCAATATCATCGATATTTGCTTTGCGATATTTCAAATTTTCACAACTCCTTTATAAAATTACAACTGACCAGCCCCATAGCATAATTAATTCTCATCATTTTACCATTGATTCTTATTAAACTAAACTGCCATTAAGTTATTTGGGGTATTTGCTCTTCTTTGCTTGAT
>NZ_JAKUGJ010000103.1:0-1618 GCF_022663915.1 Bacillus cereus group sp. BfR-BA-01331 | reverse complement strand
AAAACATACTAAGATTAGTAGTGCAGGCCAAGGCATTGGTTCGCACTACTATTTTTTATATAGTAGAAGTGAAGAAAGGGTCGTGTATGCTTTAGGATTCTGAATCCGTAAAAAAAACTGACCTTCTTCACTTACCTTATTTGAATCAGTTTTTAGTATGTTGGTCCTCGAGATCGTGTATAAGAAATGGGAATCGATAAGTGTAAGATGAAGACTTCAACTTTACGTCAGGAGGAACCTTATGAGACACGTAATTGCATTTGATATCAGTATGGGTAAAAGTTATATGGTCATTTATAATGCACAAAAACAATGTATCTTTGAAAAAGAAATCAAACATTCAAAGTCTGAATTTGAAGAGCTACAAAAAAAGATACATGAGCTTACCAATGAAACTGGCAAATCACCTGAAATTGTGTTCGAAGCAACAGGTATTTATTCCAGGCAGCTAGAACGATTTATGCAAGATAACCAATACACATATTGTCTATTAAACCCCTTAGAAGCAAAATTACAATGTGATTCCTTACGGATTCATAAAACGGACCGAAGTGATGCACATCGACTAGCCATTACTCATTTTACAGTTACCCGAAGGGTATCTCATAGAACGGACCACTTATTCCATCAGTTAAAGTCTCTTTCGAGATTTTATAGCGAACTGGATGGAGAATTATCGATGATTCGTAGTCGTATGCACAAAGTAATTCAATTAACATTTCCTGAATTAGAAAAAATGTTCACTAGTAAATCGGATCTATTTTTAAATTTTGTTCAACTATTTCCCCATCCAGATTGTGTTTTAAATCTTTCTAAAACAATCATAAAAAATCGTATTCGTGCCAATACCAATAAAAAAATATCAACTATCATGGCAGAGAAAAAGGCAATTCAAATACTTGAAATAGCGAAAAATTCCTATCCAGCCGTTTCACAAAATGATGTCCTATGTGATCAACTCAAGGTATACGCAAGGCGTTATCAAGAACTTCTTCATCAAAAGGAACATTGCATTAACAAGATGGTACATCTTGCCGAACAACGTGCAGAATATAGTATCATTTTGAGCCTTCCTGGAATTGGGCCAAATACAGCTGTACGTTTAATGGCTGAAATAGGAGATATTACTCGTTTTGCGAATAACAAGCAATTGAATGCATATGCCGGTATTGATATACGTCGCTTTCAATCCGGTAAAACTTTTTATAAAGATAAAATTAATAAACGTGGAAATAAACATTTACGAAAACTACTTTTCCTGATTATCCAAAACATGATTAAACAACGGCGTTACGGGCGAAATCACATTATAGAGTACTACGATAAATTAAAAACGCAACCCTATAACAAATGTCATAAAGTTGCGTCCATTGCGTGTGTGAATAAGTTACTGAAGCTTCTCTTTCATCTTATTACACACGATATACACTATGATTATCGGTTAACGGCCTAATATCATAGTTTTATTCATCATATCATATCTCCCCCTAGTAAAAAAACGAATCATATTAGGGGTATTTAGTATGCGTTATACGTGGATACATGTGTGATATAGATTTTTGGTACTCAATCCATCAAAAATCTATAAATACAGGTTGACTAATCGTAAGAAAAAGCA
>NZ_JAKUGJ010000102.1:0-1649 GCF_022663915.1 Bacillus cereus group sp. BfR-BA-01331 | reverse complement strand
CACATCCATCAACTTAAGGATTTAGACTATTTTTGAAGTTAAAAGCACGTTACTATTTTCTTATGTTAATGAGAAAGGGTGACGTGTTTTTTATGAATATGAATCAAAAACAAGAATTATCTTTATTCGCTGAAGAGTTATATCGATATATGTCTCCCGCTACACTTAATCAATTAGCCATAGAAGCAGGCGGAATGAAACGAAAACGTAAGTGCCACGGGCACCATTTCTTATCTTTGTGTGTATGGCTAAATCAACAAGTCGCTACTACCTCTCTTACTCAACTATGTAGTCAATTAGAAACTTCAACAGGAGTTTTATTAAGTCCGGAAGGACTTAATCGGCGATTTAACTCTGCTTCTGTAGCCTTCTTTCGAACTGTATTTACTACACTTCTACAAGCTAAAATTGGAGGCGTATCTAAGATTTCTCATTCTCTTTCTTCCTACTTTGAGTGCATTCGCATCCTTGATTCTACAACCTTTCAGGTTCCAGATCGATTCGCATCTACCTATCCTGGTGCCGGAGGATGTAGTCATAAAGCTGGTGTGAAAATTCAACTAGAGTATGACTTGTTGAGTGGGGAATTTTCTGATGTGAAAATTGAACCAGGAAAACGAAGTGATCAGGCGTATGGTGCGACTCGAACAGGCATGATACAAAAGAATGAGCTGTATATTCGTGACTTAGGATATTTTCGTCTACAAGACTTTAAGTCTATTCAAGACAAGCAGGGGTATTATTTATCTCGTCTTAAGTTACCAACTAAAATATATAGAAAAGAGTTCGAAACAGTGGTATTTAAAACAAAACCCTCTCAATTGAAACCAGTATATATACAAATTCATTTGGAAGACATTATGAAACAACTACAACCTGGCCAAGTGTATGAATTACACGATGTATATGTAGGGAGTAAGGACAAATTGCCTACTCGTATTGTAGTTTATAGGTGTACCGAGGAGCAAAAACAGAAACGCCTACGTGACCGAGCTATTCGTGAAAAGAAAAAAGGAATTACATATACAGAGCGTACAAAGCTTTTACAAGGTATTACGGTATATATGACAAACATTCCTACGGAATGGGTACCAAAAGAGAAAATCTATGATTTATATTCATTACGTTGGCAAATTGAGCTGTTATTTAAAATATGGAAATCTTGGTTTCAAATTCATCGTTGTAAATCTATTAAACAAGAGCGATTAGAATGTCATCTTTATGGGCAACTCATTAGTATTCTATTATGTTCTTCTACTATGTTTAAAATGCGAGAACTCCTATTACGTAAGAAACAGAAAGAGCTAAGTGAATATAAAGCGATGTACATAATTAAGGATTATTTTTCACTTTTTTACCAAGCATTACACAAAAACACCCAAGAATTATCAAAGGTTCTCCTTCGTCTGTTTAACCTCCTACAGCACAACGGACGAAAATCTCATCGATACGAGAAAAAGACAGTCTTTGATATTTTGGGTGTTGTCTATGAGTATACCACTTCTACTCATCAGGTAGCATAGTAAAAAATTGAAACCCGTCAGGGTTTATTTGATATGCCCGCTTTTATAAAATCTACAAAAGATAATAAAAAACTATATGGAAAGACCGCATTTTGTTTGAAAATATACCTTAAGTTGATGGATGTG
>NZ_JAKUGJ010000101.1:0-1704 GCF_022663915.1 Bacillus cereus group sp. BfR-BA-01331 | reverse complement strand
AAGGTAAGAGTTGGTTGGGATTATGGGAAGGAAATGAGTATGAAACTCGATACCACCCTTCTTTACGACATATTGCTTTTCGAGTTTCATACGAAGATTTAAAAGAATCTTTAAAGTGGCTAGATTTTATTCAAGTTGAGGCTGTCCCATTTGGTAATAGAGAATTATTGAGCCATTTATCCGGCCACACCAAGGTAATGCTTCAGTATACTTCAAAGACCCAGATGGTAACAGTTTAGAATTAATATGTCATATTGAAGTTCCTAATGAGTTAAAACATATTACAGATAAGTTGTCCTTTGTAGATTTGAAGAAACTAGTTAATAATACATTTAAATGAGAGATGCGAGATAAGCTTATTTTACTAAATGGGATCACCACACATCACTATCAAGCAAATATTTTAGAGTATCCCCAAAACGAAAATTGTATCTCTACATAGTTGTTCATGAAAATTCAGTTCATTTTTTTCATTTAGGGGAACAATTAATCTCTTAAGTTGATGGGCATGTGTCGTGAGGCCTAATAGCGGATAAGTACAAGCGCTGTCCATTGAAAATCAAATAGGTAATATCGGTTACCCATTTCTCATTCGGTTTTGAAGCTTGAAACTCCCTATTTAGATGGTTCTCTGAAATCACATAAGCTTCTTTTTTTCCGTAATAAGGTCGTTTTTTCCTAATTACGGCTTTGATACCTAGTTCACTCATCAATCTTTGGATGCGCTTATGATTCAAATAAAGGTTATATGTGGCTTTCAGCCACACTTGTATTCTTCTATATCCATAAATTCCTCTTAATTTTTTATGACACGCCAATATCTTTTTCTTAATTTAGATATCCTCTGATTGTTTTTTTGAAGGCGTCGTATGCCGTTTTATCCATTTGTAGTACCCACTTCTGGTTACACCAGCAATATCGCATAGAATGGTCACTGTATAACCTGTTTTTGTCATTTCATGGATGACTTCGAATTTTTTCGTTTTGGATACGACTTTCATACCTCCTTTTACATCCCTAAGAGCTTTTTTAACATTTCATTTTCCGCTTCTAATCGTCTGATCTTAGCTTCTGGATCTTCGGGTCTAACCCTTGGTCTACCTAAACCTGGTCCTTTCGCTTTACCGCGTTTTTCTTCTAGTCCTTTGATTCCTTCAGCTTCAAATTGTTTCACCCAACGACTTACAACCGAGTGATGAATACCTAATTTTTTCGCAATGTTTTTATAACTCATGCCTTCTTTTAAGTATAAATCTATAGCTTTTTTCTTAAATTCTACATCGTAAGTGACTCTAATTTTTCCCATAAAAAAATCCCCTCCATAGTAAACAGGTTAATGTGCTTTCATTTTCCTTTCTACTATAAGGGGATTATATCACTATGATAGCTGCTATCTCTTATTTCAAATCTTACTTTTTTTTTCGCTTATAAAGACTTTTATATAAACAGGGTCTCTTCCCCTGAGAAAAGTGCACCAATTTTCCTAATTTTGATTCGAACTATCTGTACTAGTAGCTTCACCATGTATACGTTGCTGTTTTAAATCAAAGTATACATCTAAAACTTCCTTTCCAATTATAGAATTAATTCCATTATGATCATCATGAAGCCACGGGACTACTACAGAAAATGCTACTTCTGGATTATCATATGGAGCATATCCAACTAATGTTAAGTTGTAACATTCCATACGTTCTCCTTTTG
>NZ_JAKUGJ010000100.1:0-1757 GCF_022663915.1 Bacillus cereus group sp. BfR-BA-01331 | reverse complement strand
TTGTCCCTGTGAGAGTAGGACGTCGCCAAGCAAAAACCTAAGTCGTTTCGACTTAGGTTTTTTTGTGTTTATTTTTATTTACCGAAGGTTAGAATCTGTAAATTTAATAATCCTAAAGACGAAAAAAGAATGAAATAGAAACGGTATAAAATAAAATTTGGATATTAAAGTGATAAGAAGGTTATAAAGTAATACGTTTAAATATAAATTGAAGGTAAGGATTACCTTTTTATGTTGATTTAGTTGTCGAATGAACAATGATGTTTTTGATTTAATATGAAAAGGTTATGCGAAAAATGGCTGGATGGCTATTTTTCGCATAACCTTTTTGTGGTTTTAAAGGATTTTACTTAAGAAAAAATCTATAATTAAGGTAGTTAACATATACTTTTTGATGGGTGTGGGGGATTATGAAAGAAATATGCATGTTATTAGTGGCTGTTATATTATGGGGGACGGCAATTGCGCCAACGAAATGGGCATTAGAATCTATTCAACCATTTACTTTGTTATTTATTCGTCTTTTCCTCGCAGGGGGAATTTGTATGCTTTTTTCATATGGCCAACTTCAAAAAGCAATCGTACATAAACATATTCCATGGAAAAGAATGAGTTTGCTATCTTTTACTGGTGTAGCTGGGTATTTTATGTTCACATCCTACGGGATTTCTTTAACAAGTGGATTACATGTTAGTATCATTGATGCTGCATTGCCGTTAGTTACAATTCTTTTTTCAGCTTTCTTTTTGAAAGAGAAAATTCAGCCGAATTATTGGATTGGTATTATATTGGGGGCTATAGGGGTACTTCTTATAACAATTTCATCTAACAATGCTGATCAAGAGGTATCTTTAATAGGAGATATCCTTATTTTATTAAGCACCTTCTTATTTGCTTTTTATACAGTGTTGTTAAAACAACCGAAACAGGAACGGTATCTATCAAACAAGGTTTTTACAACATTAACTTTAATTATTGGATCGGTTATTTTATTACCATTTGCAATGGTAGAAACTTTTTATTACGGTTTCCCAAAGATTGAAACCTGGAAGACTGGACTTAGTGTAATGTATCTTGTTATTGGAGCAACAATTTTAGCATATTGGTTTTGGAATAAAGCACTAGAGAGAGTTTCAGCATCAGTAAGTGGATTGTATTTAAATGCATTACCGCTAATAAGTATTGTTGCTTCAATTGTTCTATTAAATGAATCTTTAACGTGGAGAATAGTAATAGGCGGCGGCTTAGTCTTATTTGGAGTGGTATGGGCGGATAAAAGTAAATTAATTGATCTATTTATCAATTCCCGACAGAAAACTCCCACCTCAAGGAATCAGTAGGACGATAGTTTAAATAGAAAGGGGGAGTTCAAGAGTTTAAAGAGTGCATGTATATAATGTGTAAGCAAAAGGGCGTCTTGTATGTAATGGGATGTCCTTGTTTATTATTTTCATTGAAATGGAGAAATTGAAGGACTGAAATTAATATAGAAAATACCTTTGGAATTATTTTTATTATTAATTGAATAAAAGGTGTTGACGATTAGCTTATAGAGGTGTAATATAGGACAAGTCGCCGATAGCAACAACGCAGAAAGCGACAAACGAAATGAAAAACTTAGTTGACATTAACTAACGAAGATGTTAACATAAGGGAGTCGCAAATGAGCGGCAGACAAGTTCTTTGAAAACTGAACGAAACAAACAACGTGAACGTCAATTTTTATTTTTAGATGCTAGACAAACTAACTTTATTGG
>NZ_JAKUGJ010000099.1:0-1771 GCF_022663915.1 Bacillus cereus group sp. BfR-BA-01331 | reverse complement strand
CAGTTCGCATATAAGAGAAGACCTCAATATGCGCCATGTCCTTAGGGGACGTGTGCGTGTATTGGGGTCTTTTTGCGTTTTGCGAGCAAAACACCCGGAGGTGCAGGAATTATGTTGAATTGGTTGTCTGCAAAACTTATGACAACATCAGTAGGAGATTTCTTACTGGCAAAAAGTAGTTTTACAAGTGGTATTGGAAAAGGTAGTGGTGCGAATGCCCAAACCGTTCAAAATAGCATGAATACCATTGTAAAAACATTGATTGGTTTTGGTGGTATTTGGGTAGTTGCTTGTGTTGTATTCGCAAGTATTAAACTATCAGGTGCACAAGGGAAAAACCCAGAAAACCGTACACAAGCTATGCTTGGTTTGGCTTGTGCGGCAATTGGAGGCTTTATCATGATCAAAGCATACGACATCGCTTCTTGGGTTACAACAATCTAACATAAGAGTTTGTAGAAGCTCTCCTCCATTTGGGGAGAGCTTCTCTTATACAAGGGAGGAAACAATATGAGAAAAGTAACTGTTCCTGTTGACATGACTTCGGAACAAAAAACGTTGTTAGGTGTATTAAGTAAACGCCAATTGATTTATCTATTAGGTGGCGGGGCGGCTCTTTATTTATATGTACCATTTTTATGGCGGCTATTTGCACCTATTGATGCGGTAGTAGCGTTTTTTATTTGCTTAATTTTAGCAATACCAATGGTAGTAGGTGTAATAGCGTTTGCTTTTATTTATAAAGAAAAACAACACATGTATCTAGATAGATTTTTACTTATCAAAATGCGTAGCCGTTCCGAAAAAGGGAAGTGGAGAAAAGGGTACGAGCCAATTACATGGGCAAAGGAGAATTTGTAGATGTTGGAAATGATATATTTCGCGGCGATAGCCATTGTAGGATTTTTCTTTTATCGGAAAATGAACGGGAAAGCACTGTTTGGGTTTAAGAAAAAGGGGAACAAGCAGGGCGGGGTAGAGAAACACACTGCTGAAAAAGGCGTAAAGAAAAACAAAAAGAATGCCCCTGCTGAATCGACAATTGATGAGGACAACGTAGATTTCTTTAGCACGTTTGTAGAGGACATTAAGGAAATTGATAATCATATGATTCGGTATCATGATGACACATTTATCTTAATTGCGGAAGCACATCCAGTTAACTATTACTTACTTTCAAATATGGAACAAGAGGCAATCGATATCAAGATTGAATCGTGGTTAACAACATTAGAGTTTAATACAAAAGTATATATACAAAGTAAATTTGTAGATTTAACGGATCCTGTACGAAAAATGACAGAAACAATGAAGGATGCAAAAGACCTTACACCGGAGACAGTCCTATATGGACAAGAAGTTATCGATAATCTGGAGTACTGGCAACGTTCGCAACCTCGATATGAACAAAAACGTTATTTAATTTATCCATACAAGGTTGATATTAGTACAATTACGGCTGATACAGAGGACGAGTTGGAAGAAAAGATTGTAGATAAGGCGTTTAACGAATTATATCGTCGCTATAATGCCTCTAGAAATCTACTATCGAAGGCAAAAATCAACGTAGAGATGTTAACGAAAGATAAATTAATTGAATTACTTTACGTAGCGTTTAACCGTCGTAAAGCCGTAAAAGCACGTTTCCAGGACTTAATTGAAAACGAGAATTTCTCTCTGTATTCAACAGGTGAAACAAATGAGAGAAAACTAGAGTTAATAAAGAAAGTTCTAGCAGAAGAAAAAGCTGAAAAATCAAATAATGGGGTGG
>NZ_JAKUGJ010000098.1:0-1775 GCF_022663915.1 Bacillus cereus group sp. BfR-BA-01331 | reverse complement strand
CAGTTCGCATATAAGAGAAGACCTCAATATGCGCCATGTCCTTAGGGGACGTGTGCGTGTATTGGGGTCTTTTTGCGTTTTGCGAGCAAAAACACCCGGAGGTGCAGGAATTATGTTGAATTGGTTGTCTGCAAAGCTTATGACAACATCGGTAGGAGATTTTCTACTGGCAAAAAGTAGTTTTGAGAAGGGTCTTACTGGGCACACCAGTGGTACGAGTGCTGAAACTGTACAAAAAAGCATGAATACCCTTGTAACAACACTAATTGGTTTTGGTGGTATTTGGGTAGTTGCTTGTGTTGTATTCGCAAGTATTAAACTTTCTGGTGCACAAGGGAAGAACCCTGAAAACCGTACACAAGCCATGGTTGGTTTAGCTTGTGCGGCAATTGGAGGCTTTGTCATGATCAAAGCATACGACATCGCTGCTTGGGTTACAAAAATCTAACATAAGAGTTTGTAAAAGCTCTCCTCTATTTGGGGAGAGCTTCTCTTATACAAGGGAGGAAACAGAATGAGAAAAGTAACCGTTCCTGTTGATATGACTTCGGAACAAAAAACACTATTAGGTGTGCTGAGCAAACGCCAATTGATTTATCTATTAGGTGGCGGAGCATCCCTTTATTTATATGTACCATTCTTATGGCGGCTATTTGCACCTTTTAATTCGGTAGTAGCATTTTTTATTTGCTTAATTTTAGCAATACCAACGGTAGTAGGTGTAATAGCTTTTGCTTTTATTTATAAAGAGAAACAACACATGTATCTAGATAAGTTTTTACTTATCAAAATGCGTAGCCGTTCTGAAAAAGGCAAGTGGAGAAAAGGGTACGAGCCAACTACATGGGTAAAGGAGACGTTATAGATGTTAGAAATGATATATTTTGCGGCGATAGCCATTGTAGGATTTTTCTTTTATCGGAAAATGAACGGGAAACCGCTGTTTGGGTCTAAAAAAAAGGGGAAAAACCAAGGTGGGATAGAGAAACACATTGCTGAAAACGGCGGAAAGAAAAATAAAAAGAATATGCCTCCTAAATCAGAAGTTGATGAGGATAATGTTGATTTCTTTAGCGCTTTTGTAGAAGACATTAAGGAAATTGACAATCATATGATTCGATATCATGATGACACATTTGTCCTAATCGCGGAAGCACATCCAGTAAACTATTACTTACTTTCCAACATGGAACAAGAAGCAATTGATATCAAAATTGAATCATGGTTAACAACATTAGAGTTTAATACAAAAGTATATATACAAAGTAAATTTGTAGATTTAACAGATCCTGTACGAAAAATGACAGAAACGATGAAAGGTGCGAAGGACCTTACACCAGAGACAATACTATATGGTCAAGAAGTTATCGATAACTTAGAGTACTGGCAACGTTCGCAGCCTCGATATGAGCAAAAACGTTATTTAATTTACCCATACAAAGTGGATATTAGTACGATTACAGCTGATACAGAGGAAGAATTGGAAGAAAAGATTGTAGATAAAGCGTTTAACGAATTATATCGTCGTTATAATGCTTCGCGAAATTTATTATCAAAAGCAAAAATTAATGTAGAAATGTTAACGAAAGATAAATTGATAGAACTCTTATACGTAGCGTTTAATCGCCGTAAAGCTGTGAAAGCGCGTTTCCAAGATTTAATTGAAAATGAAAACTTCTCTCTATATTCAACAGGTGAAACAAATGAGAGAAAACTAGAGTTAATAAAGAAAGTTCTAGCAGAAGAAAAAGCTGAAAAATCAAATAATGGGGTGG
>NZ_JAKUGJ010000097.1:0-1883 GCF_022663915.1 Bacillus cereus group sp. BfR-BA-01331 | reverse complement strand
ACGCCATCCTTTCCTATGATTCTACAGAAAGAATAGCGTATTTTTTCATTTTAGGGGGGATTTTATTTTGTTAGCTTGATAGCGATGGGGTCCTGCCAGCCAAATGACATAAAACCCACGCTAAGACATTTTATGGAATATGAAAAGGCGATTTTTCTACGTTAAGTGGAAAATAATACATTATTTAACAACCAAGTCTTATCTTGAGGTTATGAGGGTGTTGCAAAACTCATTAATATTCAGAAGTGAATGCATAAAAGAATCCATCTCGCTGGAAGAATAATAGTATCTCACACTATCTCTAGAAAGGTTGGATTCAGCTTCAAAATATCGGGATTTCCCCCTTTATTCCTTTGATATTCAACTAGCGCTCCTAATAGTTCTTCATGTAACATGTATTATATTTCCTCCCCTTATTTTCTACATTTATTTGTATACATTATTTTATACTGTGGTGTCAGTCAGTTACCCATATCTTATATTTTGTGTAACTAGGTCAAATGCTACAGCCCATGATATTCATAACTTCATAACACTTTCTTCTTTGAGTTACCCATCACAATGAAAATGAGTAATTGTATACAATTACTCATTTTCACCAAATATTACTATGAATAATTTATATATTATATTTTAAAATTAATATTTGGTAGGTGATTTAATCCATTGGATTTTAGTTTTTCTAGAAGGACTTGGTTATTGGGGAGTAATGCTCGGACTAATAATCGGAATAATCCCAATTGAAATCCTATTAGCTTACGCTGGTTATTTAGTATCATCAGGAATCATATCTTTTCTAAGTGCTATTGTATTTGGGACAATTGGTGGCGTTATAACACAGCTATATTGGATTGACCGTTATGGCAAATATATTTTTATTCAAAGAATACATGTTGATCATGCAGAGTCATGGTTCAATCGTTATGGAACTGATGTTATAGTCACAGCACGTTTCATTCCTTTTACTAGACACGCTATTTCAATACCAGTAGGTATTTAAAAAATATCAAATGTTAGATTCATTACACTTACTACTCTTGCAATTATTCCTATGAAGATCTTAACCATTATTTACAAAGAAAAAAGAATCCGGTTTAGGATTCTTTTTTCTTTGTAAATAAATTCATTATGAAACTTGCATTATTGTCAATGTAGCACCAGCACTTCCTGGTAATAAAATAGCAGCACCAATTAATCCGAATAATTGTAATGTTATAGTACTTCCTGCTGTTAATGGTACTATAATAGTATTATTAAATTGACTAACTGAAAGTAAAGGAGTAATTGTAGAAGCTGTATTACCCACACCATTAATAAGTAATTGTGAACTTAGTAATAAAGCAGCTTCTAAATTGACTTCATAGTTAATGAAATAGCGCCCAGTATTCGGTACTGTGAAAATAGTATTCGTAGCATCAACTGTTATACCGCCAGAAAGAGATTGACTACTTGGGAGAGGCACTGGGGTTCCACTTAAAACTACAAGAATTGTTGCACCGGTAGTGTTGGCAGCAAAACTTGATACATTTGTAGTACTAGTACCCGTTATTCCGGTTACTCCCGTTGGTCCTGTTGGTCCTGTTACTCCCGTTGAACCTGTCGCTCCAGTTACTCCTGTTGCTCCTGTTACTCCCGTTGAACCTGTTGCTCCTGTTGGTCCTGTCGCTCCTGTTACTCCCGTTGAACCTGTTGAACCTGTTGCTCCTGTTACTCCCGTTGGTCCTGTCGCTCCTGTTGCTCCTGTTGGTCCTGTTACTCCCGTTGAACCTGTTGCTCCTGTTGCTCCTGTTGGTCCTGTTACTCCCGTTGAACCTGTCGCTCCTGTTGCTCCAGTTGCTCCTGTTACTCCTGTTGCTCCTGTTACTCCTGTCGCTCCTGTTGCT
>NZ_JAKUGJ010000096.1:0-1902 GCF_022663915.1 Bacillus cereus group sp. BfR-BA-01331 | reverse complement strand
GCACGTCACCCTTTCTCATTAACATAAGAGAATAGTAACGTGCTTTTTAGTTTAAGAATAGTCTAAATCCTTAAGTTGATGGATGTGGGGTCGCACCACATGCCCATCAACTTAAAAATATTAACTACCCTCAAGAGTAAAAAATGCCATCCTTTCCTAAGATTCTACAGAAAGAATAGCGTATTTTTTTATTTTAGGGGGCATTTCTTTTTATTAGCTTTAAGCGATGTGGTGCTTTCCCTATGTAAACTGCAACTTCATTCACCTTTATTAACATTATTATATATACATTCATTAATTAATATATCGATGTCTTGACTTAAATACAAAACTTGCTTATGGGTAAACCCATACTTCTCTACAAGTTTAATTAGTTCTTGTTTCTTTGATTCAATTAGTTTTTGTAAATCTCTCATCTCCATCTCTTTAAAAACTCCTTTAATACTATTTAGCGGTTAAATTATAGTATAAATATAAAAATAAGGGAACTGGTAATTTTGGTAATTGAGATTTAAGGTAGAATTATATATGGGGTAGCACCAACATTTCGCGAATTTCGTACGCTAAGGAATTATTCGGTGTCTTTTATTAATATATAGATTAATAAAATAAGTTATATAAATAATTTGTTATATTTCCATGTACCCTAGCTGATATAATTTATAAGGCAATTATTGGTTAATTAATAATGCACATATATTAGGGAGGTACATAAGTCATGGAGTTAATAATTTCTTCATTTGTATTAGTGGTAATATTCTTTATTCTTTCGATAGTTTTAAGTGGTAAAGGTCAGCGAATAGCAAAAGAAATTTTAAAAGAGCTTATTAATGGTCCTGAGGGGAAAATGTTGGTAGTTTTTTTGGGATTTGGAGCAGTTATAGGAGTAATTTTTGTCATTTGGCTTTTATTGAACTAAGCATTCCAGTTACTCAGGCTGATACAAGGTGCAAGAAAATTACTGGATAATTAAAGGTACATATATATTAGGAGGTACATAAGCCATGTTAGAGGTAATTACGGCATTTTTCTTACTAATTCTCCATTCCATTGTTTATCTCTTTTCAAGTGGAGAAACTAAGCAAATAGCAAAAAAACATATAAAAGAAATTCTTAATAGTCCGGATGGAGTAATAATATTAATCGTTGCTGCGGCACTTTTAATCGGGGGGATATATTTATATTTTTATGGTTTCGGTTTATGACTATAAACTAAAATCATATCCAAGTATACGAGACAATGGTTCACCTAGGAAGTATGCGTATTATGGTGGAGAATGGGACACAGGTGGTCTTTTTGGAGAAGCCAAATATGTTTATAATAAAACTGATGAATCGGTTAATAAGTAGTATATAAAAGCCTAATATATTTCTATAACAGTAGGTCTTTGAGTTGATAGCGAAGTGATTTCTTAAAGCCTTGAATATTAAGGCTTTTTTCATTATGGGATAGCACCAATCGCAGATTCTGTACGCTAAGGCTACAACCACTGATGTAACAAGGATTGTATAATAAGAACCGAAAACGATCGTTTAAGGAACTCTATTTAATTCTAATATAACTGAAAGAAATACAGTCAAAAACCAGTTCCAAAACTCATTATCAAAAACAAAGTACCATAACAAACATTAAATGTCGTTTATGGTACTTTGTTAACGTACGATAAAACCAAGTTTTTCAACTTAGAAATTCCTTAGCGTACGAAATTCGCGTTTAGTTGGCGAGACCCCATGCCCATCAACTTAAGGATAGAAACTCCACGGTTTTCCATTAATTGAAATGAACAAACTTTTAAACAGTATTATCCTCCTAAAAATGAGCATACGAAATAAACCCTAACGGGTTTCATTTTTTTACTTATGCAACTTTTTTTGTTTTCTATATCCACTATACTCATAGAT
>NZ_JAKUGJ010000095.1:0-1947 GCF_022663915.1 Bacillus cereus group sp. BfR-BA-01331 | reverse complement strand
AAAAGGCGTATGCTGCAGATCATAAGGCTGGATTTATGAAGCAATTTTCTGCAGGTGTACCACAACAAGAAAAAGAGGCGGCATGGAACAAACATTTGAGTCAGGAAGTCCAAGGATTTAAAAATCATGCACAGAAAGCTGCAGAACAAGCAGGGATTGTACAACAAAAAGATGGGACTAGCTATGCCAATAAGGAAGCTTTTGCTTCTCAGTTATCACAACAATTACAAAGCAATCCAAATAAGCAAGGAAATAACTTGTTTGATAAATCCTATGTGAATAAAGATTCTTTTGCTTCTCAACTTGCATTAGGAAAAGTCGGGAAAGCAGTTGAAGGAGTAAAAGGAGAAACGTTAGAAAGTGGCCATCAAAATATGGGACAAGTTGGTGCTCTTGTCGGTGCTTCTACTGCTGCATTTAAGAAAGCATATACTGCAGATCATAAGGCTGGATTTATGAAGCAATTGCCTGCGAATTTACCACAACAAGAAAAAGAAGCGGCATGGAACAAGCATGTAGGTCACAAAGTACAAGGGTTCGAAAATCATGCACAAAGAGCTGCAGAGCAAGCAGGTATTGTTCAGCAAAAAGACGGTACAAGCTATGCGAATAAGAAAGCTTTCGCTTCTCATTTATCACAACAGTTACAAAATAATCCAAACTTATATGCAATGGGTGTATCCAGTACTGCAGGCATTCAAAAGGCAGTCAATGGCGTGAAAACACATGGTTTGACAAGTGGATATGGAAGTCAGAATGCCAAACAAGTAAGTAATGTTGGGAACCTGGTCCAAGCTTCTACGGAATCCTTTAAACAGGGATATGCGGCAGAACAACAAGCAACCTTTATGAAAAACTTGTCCCCAACCATGTCTCAACCGCAAAAAGAGCAGGCTTGGCAGACACATTTAAATCAAAAAGGAAATGAATTTAAAGCAGTAGCTCAGCAAGCAGCAGTACAAACTGGAGCGATGCCAGTACAAGCAAAAGATACGAGTGGTAAGAGTCTACATGCCCAGTCGTATATCAATAAGGATGCTTTTGCTTCGCAATTAACGAAAGGCTTACAGAGTCATGCAACCCTTGGGACAGTGAGCCAACAAGTAAGCTCTGGGATTACAAGTTCTATTCAAGGAGTTAGATCACACGGTGTTGCTGCAGGTGGTGCAATCAATAAAGCTGTGTATGCAGCTACACAAACGCAAGCGAGTATGGCGCGTGCAGGAAATCTTTCCGTTTCTGAAATTCAACGTTCTTATGCAGATGCGTCTGCAGGTGTAGCAAGTGTTGCACAAAGTGCTGGCAAAATGTCTATCCCAACTTCAGCTGTGGGACGTATGACACAGCAAAGTACGAAGATTGGCATGAGTGTGATGGAAGGTGTCAAACATTTTATGCCTACAAATGCACTAGAGAATGTTTCAAAAGCATACTTTAATGCGTCAGATACTGTTCAGCAGGCAGGAGGGAATGCAGTACAAAAAGCGATAAGTGGAAGTGCAGCCGCTGTTCATACTTCATTAGGAGGTAACGCGGCAGAACGCCATTACAATGTCACAAAAGGATTAAGCTATGCTGCTGGTGTGATTGGTGGCGCAGGTGCTTACCAAGCAGCTGCACGTACGGTAAGTAAATATAACCCGTACAATAAAGCAGTTCAAACTGAAGCAAAAGAGATTCAGGAGATTCAGAGAATGGTACCAACGACAACAGACCATACAGGAACGCAATCTGTTGCCAAAGGCGCTGTACGTCTAGTTACAACGAATAATAAGTCATGGATTGAAGCAAAAGATTCCAGTGGAATGACACAGGTTGTATCTCGTTATGGTAGTGGAGATAGTAGTATTCGTTCTGGACAAATGGTATATCAAGATTTAAATATTGCAGACGGGCAGTTGACACAGTACCGAAATGGTATGAAAGCTTCTCCAGCATATATACAAG
>NZ_JAKUGJ010000094.1:0-1947 GCF_022663915.1 Bacillus cereus group sp. BfR-BA-01331 | reverse complement strand
GTATCAACAGGCATAGCCCCCGCTTTTATTGCCGCTTGTTCTGCATGATTTCTAAACCCTTGTACTTTTGAATTAAGATGGCCGTTCCATTTTTTCTCTTTTTCTTCCGCCGACATATTTTCTGGCAGTTGACTCATAAACGCGTCTTTATGATCTGCCTCATATCCCTTTTGGAATGCGTTAGTCGCAGCATTTACTAGATCTCTAGCGTTTCCATATGGTGTAGCGTTTTTCTTCATACTTTGTAAATCTTGGTTACGCTGATTTTTGAAATGAGACATTTGATCACTATTGGTTTTCGCTACTTTCTTAGCAATTTCTGCATCGGAAGCACCAGGAAATGCTTGTTTTAATCGACTCGTAACTGCTGAATCAGGATTATCCGCTTTCCAAGATTCAAAATCTTTTGTAGCTAAATCCTGTGCAATATCTTCATCCGTTAGTTCTGGATAAGATTCACTATTTAACCCATTATAAGTATCTGTACCCTTCTTCACACTTGAACCAATATGTTTCCCTAACGCTACAGCTCCTTCGCCTACTGCACCAGCAGTTCTTCCAGCAACCGCACCAGTAATTTCACCCGCTTTACTACCGACCATTGTCCCTATTGCCATTCCTTCTGGTCCAAGCCCTGATCCTGCGGCCATACCCGCAAGTCCCGTTGCCGCTTTACCAATTGAACTTCCAATTTGCCCTGCTTTTAACATACGAGCTGCACGAGATGTTGTACCAATATCTGTTCCTAAATTCGCTCCCAATGCATTTTTGGGATTGTCAGCATCTTCTTTTGTCTCTTCTTTATTCCCTTTATCATTAGGTTTCGCTTTCGAATTACGGTAGTCATCACGAACACCTTTAACCAGCCCAGCCACACTTGCTAAGGCCCCCATACCCATCATCGTACCCGCTTTATGAATACCACCTGATGCATTGGTACTAAGACCAATAAAACTTTTCACAATCTCACCTATTGGGATAAACATAGCAAGTAACATTAATTTGAGTAACGGACTATTTGCTGCTCCAATTAAAGAAATAATGAGCCATAAAGTAATTGCATGAATCGCTTGTATGAACACTGCCCCCATAAATTCACGTATCCAATATAATGTCTGTTGTTTCTTTTGTGGGAACAGCCACATACCTACCATTAAAGGACCCATTAACATTAAGACATATAGTGACACCGCACGCATTAAATAGTAAAAGTTTGCCCAGATGATGAGACCAGCCTCTATAAACAAACCAAATATAATAAACATATAGTCGTTTTCATGACCTTTCAGACTCAGCTCAGTAATTGTAAGTCCAGCCCCACCAAATCCAGGCTGTAGAAATTTAGTACCCTTATCCGGGTCAAAATTCCCACCACTTACTCCATTGATAGCGTCTCTGAACTCTACTATTACCCACGAATTGATATCAAATATAAGAGTATAGAAGTAATCCAAATGCCAAAGACAAATCGAGATAATCATTAAATCTTTCGCATACTCTATTAATGCCGTTCGATTATTCGGATTAATAGCTGTCGCTGAATATTTTGCTGCTGTAATTACTACACTGATGAGGACACAAAAAGCAACAAGCTTAAACATGACAGGCATACCTGTGTCTAATACTTTGGTTAGAGAATCTCCCGAAAATAAGAAATCTAAATTTGTCCCTTTTCCTTCTGTCCCATTCCCCCCAAACACTAAGACTGGAAGAGGATCTAAAGTCGCATAAACCGGACCAAGAAAAGCCTTCACTAAAACAATAATTAGGCCTCCGACCCACTCTACTATTTTCTCAAGCATAATTTCACCTTCCTTTTCAAAGGTACGCTATTACCCTGCGTACCCTTGTACTTGCTTCATATTATTTAAAAGCTCTTGTAGTACTGCTTCATTCGATTCAATGAACATCATTTCTTTGTCTGATGGATCTGTTTGAATCCAAACC
>NZ_JAKUGJ010000093.1:0-2084 GCF_022663915.1 Bacillus cereus group sp. BfR-BA-01331 | reverse complement strand
AAAAAAAGTATTCTTTCTATGAAGCAATACGAGAAATGGTTTTCGAAGTTAAATATTATTTTAGTTTCTATTTTTCTTGTCTATTTTGCAGGCATACCAGCTCTACTACAAATTGTGTTCATTCTACAAATGGCACTCATTTTCTATCTGTTAGAGCGTAGTTGTCTGTATATCGAAAGATTACCAATACATAACGTCTATAAAATCAAGGCAATTATTTGCGACAAAAAACAACTGAAAATCGAACGAATTATCCCCAATAACGAGGAACACGGCACTCTTACAATTCAAACAAAAGATGAACAATACTTTTTATTTACAGCTGTATATCTAAGTGGCATCTTATCCCCTATATCACCGGAAGTATTTGAAGAATACGAACGAAGAAATCATATGGGTAGATAAAAGGTACTGAATATAGATTCAGTACCTTTTTCATTCCTCTTATATGTATTTCTTTACATATTCGCAAATAGCCATGGAGCGAGTACGGCTAACATACAAAGTAAACAAGATCCCGTTATGACACGATTGGACCAACGATAATACTCAGGTTGTTTCGTACTCTCATGAATTTTTCGTAAACGAATACCTGCAATTAACATAAATGGTGTAAAAATAAGTGCTGTTGATTTAAACAGGTCTAAAAAATCCGTAAAGATGTTCATAAACGAAACTACATCGGAACTGAATAAGAAGTACACACTTAGTCTCATCGCCATCATACTAACGAATGAAAAGATCATACTCCCTGTCGCCCACTTCATCCATTGACCATTCTTCGTAATTAATGCCATAACCATGACAATAACGCCTAATACGAAAGAGATAGAAAAGATATTTACCCCTACTTTAAAGGCAGGTGCATACATACCCTCAATTTTTTGTATTAATGATGAACCGAATGAATCATCCTTCTCTGGTGTTTTGGTTCGATTATTTAATCCCTCTTTAAAGGATGACGAAAGATCATTCCCTTTTAATTCATTAAAGTCCACTTTTACAGATGCATGAGCTGCTTGTAATGGTATAAGTAATAAGACCGTTAAGATGAGTGTACATAAGACACCAATCATCCCTTTTTCTTGTTTCATTACATATCACCCGCTAATTTCGGTTTAATGCTCTTTAATTTGATTTCATTTCCTTCCGCAACATAATAGAGGTCTGCTGAATAATAAATGTTCGCTTTTGTATATGCCCCCATAATTGCATTCGCAATTTCTTCTTTCTCTACTGCCACATATGTTTCATTTTCATTGTAAAATTCAATTTCAATTCGATTAATATTATTATTTAATACTGTGATATGTAGCTCTTTTAAGCTATTTAGACGATTTCCTAAGCCACACACTAGCTTAAATACCTTATTCGCAATCGTTGGTGGCTTGACATACGTCGTATTAAAATGAATGGTTTCATCATCTAACACACCATCTTCCTCGACTGCACACGTCATAATGAAAGAGTGATTTTGTTTTTCAATTTCTTGTTGACTCAACTTACGATCAATGACATACTTCACGCTTGTTGATAGGTTTTCTATATATTCATCCAGTTCGGTATTTGAAATTTTAGCCTCTGAGAATTCCGGGAAAATCATGTAAGCATGTATATTTGAACTACTTTTACTTACACGCAATACCTTAACTTGTTTCTTTTCGTAGCGCACCGTCTGTTCCAATTTTTTTACTACGTTGTTACTCATATGATCTATAGTCATATATCATCAGCCTCCAATAATTTTAATATAATAATCTTAAATACAATCTCATGTATATGAAGCATTGTAATGTTTCATGGAGTTCTCGAAGCTCCTATTCTAAGATCAATAATTATTTCAACCTTAAAATATTTTGATATTGCAATGACGTACAATGTCTCATTATAGTCGAATATCCTTATATGGTGAATCATTCCGTCTCACTCATTTGTACAAAAACAAAAAAATATTTTGTCCTTGTACAAATGAGTGAGAACCTAGTGTTTTTAATGCTATATAACTAAGAAAATACCAACTAGGAAATAGATTTATATACTCCCTAGTTGTCTATCACTCCACCCAACTAATGTATAGGAATAAG
>NZ_JAKUGJ010000092.1:0-2272 GCF_022663915.1 Bacillus cereus group sp. BfR-BA-01331 | reverse complement strand
AGCATAATTAATTCTCATCATTTTACCATTGATTCTTATTAAACTAAACTGCCATTAAGTTATTTGGGGTATTTGCTCTTCTTTGCTTGATAGCCATATGTGTACTACCACGAATATAACGATACCTTTTATATATTTTGTTTCGTAATATTAACCCCATATTCTCTATAAAAATCTAAAATTACAGATGCATTCATACCCAAATCTAATAAATTTTCCGGAAAGTAAATTTTAGGATCCGGAACCACAATATCAGATGTTTGTAAAATGTTCTCTGCTTGGACAGCTGCTCCTAAAGCAGTAAGATGTGTCTGTCCTAACGGATCTGATATATTCACACATCGTCTATGCAATACACCAGTAGCATCATAACCTTTAAGGTGAATAACTATGTTATGTGCACTTCCCCTTCCGGGTTTATAGAGAATATTTTTCCGTAAATCGGTAAATTTTTCTCCGCTAATCATTTTCCAAATCCCTGTATTCACCAGAGAAACCAGTCCATATGTAGATATTTTACTATCAAAAGCAATACGAAAGTTAGCCGAAACAGCATGAATTGATTCTGGCAGGGTTACGTGATCAGGAGTATCCAAACGATAACATTTGGTTATATAACCGTTGGGAAAGCGGACTTTGATTGGATCAGTCATTGGATAAGCCTGTCGCATTCCCTCTCGAGCTTTGACTTCAAATGGAATCGTTAACCGGTCCATATATGCTGTCGAATTTGGTCCTGCTTTGTCTTGAAGAGAATATAGTGCGTTGATATCAACCGTAACCTCTTGAAGATCTTTTGAATACATTTTAGCAAAAAGGGCTGCTGTCCCTCCCATCCACCCCGAAGCTAATACAACAGGGGATTGGACCTCAACATTTTTTAATCGATCAATAGAACTCTTAAAACGTTCAGTCCAACGAGTAATGTCAACCAATGGAATTTTTTTTCGAACTGCAGATAGAAGTAGTCTATCTTGCGGGTCATTAACCGCATTAACAACTAATGTGAAATTATCATCCAAATTTCTTAAAGGATCATCTGTTGTGTTGTCTACAGTGACTATTTTTACTCTCTCTGATTCAAAAGGTAACGCTTTCCCTAAGGTTCTTCCTCCTAATCTAATTTCCAAATCAGGATGTCGATCATGTAAAATTTGAGCAATTTGACTACCAACAACACCATACCCACCAACAATTAATACTGTTTTCTTATTCATCTGAAACCTCCATTTTAATTAGTACGAGATTATAAGTTTAAACGATCAAAAACTTAAACCTTTTAACGTAATGCCGCTAAAAAAAGGGACAAAAGGTGTCCCTAAACTATAAATGAGTACCTAATTCTTACATTCATCTTCAACTAAAGAAACAAGTTCTTTTAAAAGATTTATTGTTTCATTAAATTCAAGACAATAATACATTTCAGTGCCTTTTTTCTGAACTCGAAGTAACCCTGATTGTTTCAATATTTTCAAATGATGAGATACAGTAGGTCTTGACATGGGAATATGCTCCGCAATTTGCGTCACATTCAAGCTATCTTTATCAATTAAAAGCGATACAATTTGCTGACGAGTTGGATCTCCCAACCCTTGAAAACATGGTCTTAAATTTTCTAAAATATGCATTACTTTATCATTACAGTTCATTTCGCTAACATTACCTTCCGTTTAAGAATTTAATCATTTAAACGTATTATAAATTACATTACTATCTAATGCAATAAAGAAGTAGCACCAACTTTAAGTATAAATATAAAAAGTTTCATAAACAGCCATTTTTGATTTTCCAGATTTTTAAGAATGGCGGGTCTTTTTTCTGTAACAATTTCCAAATCCATTCCAGCTACAACCAGGACAAACCCACGAAATTCACGAAGACTCTATCGGATTGTATCAAAAGCTTCCAACTCAAGTGATCCTGCTTTTCTTGTTTATCCTCCTACAGAAAAACGGGCGAAAATCTCATCGATATGAGAAGAAAACAGTCTTTGATATATTAGGTGTCGTTTACAATTGTGCCATGTCTGATAATCAAGCGGCTTAATTCAAAAAAATGAAACCCGTTAGGGTTTATTTCGTATGCAAATCTTTAAATTCCCTACACGTAGCCTTTAGAAAAAAGAAACAACCTCTACTATAATTGACGTTGTATAATCTTAGCTTGATAGCGATGTGGCGGTACCCCACATCCATCAACTTAAGGATTTAGACTATTCTTAAACTAAAAAGCACGTTACTATTCTCTTATGTTAATGAGAAAGGGTGACGTG
>NZ_JAKUGJ010000091.1:0-2273 GCF_022663915.1 Bacillus cereus group sp. BfR-BA-01331 | reverse complement strand
CGGAGCCGCAGCGAAAGCGAGTCTGAATAGGGCGTTTAGTACGTGGTCGTAGACCCGAAACCAGGTGATCTACCCATGTCCAGGGTGAAGTTCAGGTAACACTGAATGGAGGCCCGAACCCACGCACGTTGAAAAGTGCGGGGATGAGGTGTGGGTAGCGGAGAAATTCCAATCGAACCTGGAGATAGCTGGTTCTCCCCGAAATAGCTTTAGGGCTAGCCTTAAGTGTAAGAGTCTTGGAGGTAGAGCACTGATTGAACTAGGGGTCCTCATCGGATTACCGAATTCAGTCAAACTCCGAATGCCAATGACTTATCCTTAGGAGTCAGACTGCGAGTGATAAGATCCGTAGTCAAGAGGGAAACAGCCCAGATCGCCAGCTAAGGTCCCAAAGTGTGTATTAAGTGGAAAAGGATGTGGAGTTGCTTAGACAACTAGGATGTTGGCTCAGAAGCAGCCACCATTTAAAGAGTGCGTAATAGCTCACTAGTCGAGTGACTCTGCGCCGAAAATGTACCGGGGCTAAATACACCACCGAAGCTGCGAATTGATACCAATGGTATCAGTGGTAGGGGAGCGTTCTAAGTGCAGTGAAGTCAGACCGGAAGGACTGGTGGAGCGCTTAGAAGTGAGAATGCCGGTATGAGTAGCGAAAGACGGGTGAGAATCCCGTCCACCGAATGCCTAAGGTTTCCTGAGGAAGGCTCGTCCGCTCAGGGTTAGTCAGGACCTAAGCCGAGGCCGACAGGCGTAGGCGATGGACAACAGGTTGATATTCCTGTACCACCTCTTTATCGTTTGAGCAATGGAGGGACGCAGAAGGATAGAAGAAGCGTGCGATTGGTTGTGCACGTCCAAGCAGTTAGGCTGATAAGTAGGCAAATCCGCTTATCGTGAAGGCTGAGCTGTGATGGGGAAGCTCCTTATGGAGCGAAGTCTTTGATTCCCCGCTGCCAAGAAAAGCTTCTAGCGAGATAAAAGGTGCCTGTACCGCAAACCGACACAGGTAGGCGAGGAGAGAATCCTAAGGTGTGCGAGAGAACTCTGGTTAAGGAACTCGGCAAAATGACCCCGTAACTTCGGGAGAAGGGGTGCTTTCTTAACGGAAAGCCGCAGTGAATAGGCCCAAGCGACTGTTTAGCAAAAACACAGGTCTCTGCGAAGCCGTAAGGCGAAGTATAGGGGCTGACACCTGCCCGGTGCTGGAAGGTTAAGGAGAGGGGTTAGCGTAAGCGAAGCTCTGAACTGAAGCCCCAGTAAACGGCGGCCGTAACTATAACGGTCCTAAGGTAGCGAAATTCCTTGTCGGGTAAGTTCCGACCCGCACGAAAGGTGTAACGATTTGGGCACTGTCTCAACCAGAGACTCGGTGAAATTATAGTACCTGTGAAGATGCAGGTTACCCGCGACAGGACGGAAAGACCCCGTGGAGCTTTACTGTAGCCTGATATTGAATTTTGGTACAGTTTGTACAGGATAGGCGGGAGCCATTGAAACCGGAGCGCTAGCTTCGGTGGAGGCGCTGGTGGGATACCGCCCTGACTGTATTGAAATTCTAACCTACGGGTCTTATCGACCCGGGAGACAGTGTCAGGTGGGCAGTTTGACTGGGGCGGTCGCCTCCTAAAGTGTAACGGAGGCGCCCAAAGGTTCCCTCAGAATGGTTGGAAATCATTCGTAGAGTGCAAAGGCATAAGGGAGCTTGACTGCGAGACCTACAAGTCGAGCAGGGACGAAAGTCGGGCTTAGTGATCCGGTGGTTCCGCATGGAAGGGCCATCGCTCAACGGATAAAAGCTACCCCGGGGATAACAGGCTTATCTCCCCCAAGAGTCCACATCGACGGGGAGGTTTGGCACCTCGATGTCGGCTCATCGCATCCTGGGGCTGTAGTCGGTCCCAAGGGTTGGGCTGTTCGCCCATTAAAGCGGTACGCGAGCTGGGTTCAGAACGTCGTGAGACAGTTCGGTCCCTATCCGTCGTGGGCGCAGGAAATTTGAGAGGAGCTGTCCTTAGTACGAGAGGACCGGGATGGACGCACCGCTGGTGTACCAGTTGTTCTGCCAAGGGCATAGCTGGGTAGCTATGTGCGGAAGGGATAAGTGCTGAAAGCATCTAAGCATGAAGCCCCCCTCAAGATGAGATTTCCCATAGCGTAAGCTAGTAAGATCCCTGAAAGATGATCAGGTTGATAGGTTCGAGGTGGAAGCATGGTGACATGTGGAGCTGACGAATACTAATAGATCGAGGACTTAACCATATAATATGAAGCAA
>NZ_JAKUGJ010000090.1:0-2428 GCF_022663915.1 Bacillus cereus group sp. BfR-BA-01331 | reverse complement strand
AAACATGTCTCAAGCGAATATCCCTAATATAACCCCAACGATATCGATTACTGCCGGACAATCAATTTCTTTACTCTTGGCATCTATCGCACTCGAAGAATTAGCACTGGCACATATTATTAATAGTGAGGCGGAGAAAATCCAATTTATATTAGGAACACTAAATAATGGTATCACTCCTCCACCAGTGACATTGTCCAACTTATTAACGATAAATAATAGTGTTCAACAAACATTGCAATCTGCTATTAAACAAGAAATGCTTTTACAATTTAAATTAGAAAATATCTTAACTTTAATTGAAGAGTAATACACTTTTATAACTTGTAGTCGTCCAATCATTTAAATCTAAACGTCCCCGACACAATTAAATAAATAATTTTTAAAAATGAATCATTAGTAATTAGAAAGTTAATTTGAGAATACGATATAAGTATTCGAGAGAAAAACAGGTACTTATATCGTATTCATTTTAATATCGCTTCTTTTTTCTCTTAGAATTGTAAGGTTTCTGCTTATTGTTTCGATTTTTATTGTTGTAATCTCCAAATAAATTATAATCTTTTATTTTGTTTACAGTCTTTTGTATATTAGGTGATAAAATATATGGGTCTGTATTTGGATATTCATCTGGTGAATTTTTATAATTCTCTCCCATTTTGTTCTGTCCAAAAATTAAATTATCCCAGAAATTAGTCATGGTACTATACTCCTAACTGTAATCATATGAAGTATCCCGCCTAATCATACTGTATTCATTTTTTTTTGTATGTGCATAAGTATTAACATATAATTAATAATTTTTGGATACTATTAATGTAAATACACTGAACTCTTCAGCAGATCTGTTCAAAGGAGGAGAAAATATGTCTTTGCCCAACATTCCTGACATAGAGCCCCACATAACATTAACTCGCGAAGAAGTAATTAACCTTCTTTTATCTTCTATTGCAATGGAAGAGATAGGACTTTCACATTTAATAAATGCGGAAGCTGAAAAAATCCAAAAGATAATAAGTAAAGACTGTCTGACTGTAAAAGAAGCTATTGTAACTCAAGAAAGCGTGGAAAAAATATTAAGAAATATTATTAAAACTCAGATGCTACTACAGTTCAAACTAGAAGATGTACTGAAAATACCAACTTTAGACTGCGATGATTGTGATTGTGATTGTGATTGTGATGATTGTGACTGTGATTGAGTTTCTAAATACTAACAAAAACAAACATGTTACACATAAAGCTACTTATTGGTACATAAAAATTATATAAAAGGAGCAGTATTCAAAAATGGGTTATACTAATGAATTATTAATAAATTGCATCGAGAGTATGTACCAAAGGGAATCTGCATTAAATAAACTGTTAGAAGTTGAAATGAATATGTTGAGTTTGTTATTAGATACTGAAAATCAATCAAATGATATTTTAAAAGTTCAAAATAAAATTGTAGGTTTAATGGCGTGTATCAATAATTCCAATACATTATTTTTAGATAATTTCGAATCTACAATCTATAGACACCATTTAATACGGGAATGATTAAAATGAATCTTACAAGTTTATATCACGAAATAGAAAAACAAAACTTATATATTGAACAAATTGTTATACAATGTATTAAACTAATTGATCACCACAAAACACACCCTTCTCAAAACTCAATTGTATTTGAACACAATTTAACAATGCTTTCAAATTTATTATTAACTAAAACACATATAATAAAAAGAAAATTGGCTCTATGTGCTACATTAATGAACACTTTAAACATATCTGATTTTAATATAAATGATAGAATAAAATCTTCTATATCCTCTACTGTACTTACTGATTTAAAAAACATTAAATTTAATAATTTTACATGTAAGAAATTGTTTAATGAAAACATAAAACAATTAGAATTAATTTCACTTGATTTTAGGCAATAATGTACAAATCAATTTTTTCGATACGGCTACTAAACAAATACCAAAATAAGCCCCCACATAGTGGGAAAAACATTAATCTTCAAAAGGATTTTTTTGTAAAATACATTAAAAAGACTTTTTTAGTATTCTTCCTGGTAAATGACAGTATTAAAAACGACTCAACCATCGAGATCCGATATAATATCGAATTTCGATGGTTGAGTCGTTTTTGGAGCCGATTATACTTATAAAATATATAGTTAAGTTTTTTTGACTAAACTAAACCGAAACTCATCCCCCACCTACCGTTGGGCTACATCTCTCATACGATTGGGGAATAGCATCCGATTTCAATACACTAACAATTCACGTTCACCAAAGGAATACTCTACAAAATTTATAATTGACAAACCTAGATACTTCCTTCAAGGGGATTATTTTTTCGTTCTATCCGTAAATTGTGGACAAGGACAAATTCCCCTATTGCTTCCTCTTGCAGTTTACTGCTATTTTTTTAC
>NZ_JAKUGJ010000089.1:0-2455 GCF_022663915.1 Bacillus cereus group sp. BfR-BA-01331 | reverse complement strand
CACGTCACCCTTTCTCATTAACATAAGAGAATAGTAACGTGCTTTTTAGTTTAAGAATAGTCTAAATCCTTAAGTTGATGGATGTGTGGTGGGACCCTCTTTAATACTATTTATCAGTTAAATTATAGTATAAATATAAAAATAAGGAGACTGGTTATTTTGGCAATTGAGATTTAAGGTAGAATTATATATTTAATAATATATATATGCAAAATCTCATTTAATATCTTCTATATTGATGTTATACTAAGATTAATTGAGAAGCATCTAATTAATCACTACATTTTCTTAAATAGCATGTCAACATATAAAAAGACACTACTTAAAGTGTCTTTTTATATGTTTTGACTCCTAATACTAGGGTAGAACTAATACATAGTTATAAACTGTATAGAATCCCCTTGTGTATGTTGTTTGTTTTTCTATTATTATTCTGGTACGTGAAATTATATTAATTTTGTTTATTCTTTGTGTTACTTGTAAGAATTAATATAGCATTCTATATGGATTATATGGTAATATATAAGTAGAAAATTTGTTATCCATTGTTTATACTCTATTGTACGTAGCGTGAAGGACAAACCTTACGCCCAGTTAACTCGGGCGTGGTTTGTCCTTTTTTTATTTTAAGGAGGAATTTACTATGAAAAAAGTTTACAAAATTGGAGCAATTGTCACCACATTATGCGTTGCTTGTATCGCGATCTTTACTTTAACTAAGAATGAATCAGTCAAAACAGAAACTGTAACACCAGAAAAAGCAATTGTATCTGCTGCAGATGCAGAAAGAGCACCAAAAAATATAAAAGATATTTCAAAAAAAGAATTAAAGCAAAAAATAGAATCCCATGAAGAGTTTATTGCCTATTACTATCAACCAACCTGTCATTATTGCAAAAAAGCTGCACCGGATATCAATAGTATGTCAAAAAATCATGATAGAACCATCTATCGTATTGATATTTCTACACCAGAAAATCAAAGTGCATTTCAAGAGTTCGACATTCCTGGTACTCCTGTTGTTATAGCCTATAACAGAGGAGAAGAGGTTGAACGCCTTGAAGGAGCAGTGTCAGCTGCTACATATGATGGATTCTTTGCGAGACGTAATTCGAGCGCTAGTTAATATAGTGCTCGTTTTTCTTTGTAAGAAAGGAGAATTTACATGCAACAAAACGCCCGTATTTATTCTTTAGACATAATAAGGGGTATGGCCATACTATGTATCCTATTTGCTAATCTACCTACTATGACGGGACTAGATTCCTTTAATCAAGCAGGTTACTCCGGTATAGATAAAGTAGTTCGTTTTCTAGTAGATTTACTAATATCATCAAAGTTTTATACCATTTTTGCATTCTTATTCGGCGTGGGATTTTATATCTTTATGAGAAATACAGAAAAAAAAGGGTATCCCATATATAAACTATTTAGTCGTAGGTTATGTATTCTATTACTATTTGGTGTAATTCACTTTATCTTTCTGTGGTATGGAGATATTTTACATGCATATGCTATAGCAGGTTTTGTTCTATTGTTCTTTTATAAGCGGTCTACTAAGCTTATTTTTATAACAGGTTGTAGTTTTTTACTTGCTAGTTATACTCTACATGTTATTTTATTTTTACATGCAAGCCCTTCTATTCCTGAAGAGATACCAAAATACTATCAATATATGTTTACAGGCAGCACTACTAATCACACAGTGAATCTATTTTCGAATTATTTACATCAAGTAAAAGCTCGTTTGTTCTTTCTTATGACTCAGGAGTTTCAGCAACTTCTAATAGGAATCCCGGAATATATTGGGTTATTTTTAATAGGTTTATGGGCTGGAAAGAAGAATATTTTTAGACGTATATCGGATCTCAGAGGGAAAATTCAAGTTTTACAGTGGAGTTCGCTATTCCTATCATGTCTGCTCTCCCTCCCTATCATCTATTATTTTATAGAAACAGATGTCTATTACTCTATCCATATCCAGTTATGGATTCTATTTGGAGGAAAATCCCTCGCTATATTCTACATATGTTTTCTCCTTTTAATATGTGAGAATGAAAAATATGTAGGGTGGTTACAACCTTTTATGGCTATTGGTAAATTTTCCTTAACTAACTATATTAGCCAAAGTATACTCACGCTAGTGATTCTCTCAGCGTGCTTCCAGGACATTTCACAAGTAACATACTGGCAACTATGTATCTTTGGGATTCTTATTTGTATCGTACAATGTATATTCAGCACACTATGGAGTAAGTATTTCCGATATGGGCCTATCGAATGGCTATGGAGAAAATGGACTTATAAATAAAGAGACGTGCTGTTTTATCCAGCATGTCTTTTTATTTACTCCTATTTGGGGTCGCACCACACATCCATCAACTTAACGTATATTCTTATACAAAATGCGGTCTTTCCACGTAGTTTTTTATTATCTGTTATAGATGTTATAAAA
>NZ_JAKUGJ010000088.1:0-2456 GCF_022663915.1 Bacillus cereus group sp. BfR-BA-01331 | reverse complement strand
GCCGATGGTAGTTGGGACCTTGTCCCTGTGAGAGTAGGACGTCGCCAAGCAACTTTAAGACGAGTCAGAATGACTCGTCTTTTTTGTGTTTTAAACTTCTTATCAGTCTCAAGTAAGTAATCCTTATTCTTTTGATCCTCTCATATTCATTTTCTTTCGTCATTTTTGATGTGTAGTTTAAGATTTTCTATTTTATTTTTTGTAGAAGCAAGCTGTCGGTGTGTTAAAATAGTGCAGTTGTTTTTTTGAGTACTTAAATATAAGAAGATTTAATTTTGAAAAAGGAGATAATATGAAAAAGATAGGTGTAATTACTATAGTAGTTTTAGTCCTTCTAGCAATTACTTATATGTTAGCCGGGAATTATTTTTATAATTATGCGTTGAATGCGAAACAAGAGAAAGAGTTTTTAGAGGATAATCCTCACTTAGTAGAAACTGTGAATGCATCGGGAGGTGTGTTTGCTACAAATGAAGAAAAGGATGCGAACTTTGTATCAAATCATAAACCTAATACATTGAACGTAAATTCTTTCGATAAGTTGAATTTAACAGGTTATGAATATATGAATGAACAATCTAGCCATAAATGGGCAATTGTAGTTCATGGATATGATAGTAGGGCATCGAAAATGACGAAATATATCCGGAACTTTTATGAAGAAGGATATAACGTCATAGCGCCAGACCTTCGTGGGCATGGAAATAGTGAAGGCGATTATATAGGGATGGGCTGGCACGATCGTAAAGATATTTTGATTTGGATTCAACAAATTGTAAAGAAAGACCCTAATGCTGAAATAGCACTCTTTGGTGTTTCAATGGGCGGGGCCACTGTAATGATGACTTCAGGTGAAGAGTTACCTGCTAACGTTAAAGTTATTATTGAAGATTGTGGATACTCAACTGTTATTGATGAATTTACGTATCAATTAAACGATTTATTCCACTTGCCGAAGTTTCCTGTTATGAATGCGGCAAATACAGTTACAAAATTAAGAGCTGGATATGATTTAGAAGAAGCTTCAGCTATAAAACAAGTGGCGAAAAGTAAAACACCTATGCTATTTATTCATGGGGATGCTGATACATTCGTTCCTTATGAAATGTTAGATGAAGTATATAATGCTGCAAAAGTAGAAAAAGAGAAATTAATTGTTCCAGGTGCTGGACATGGAGAAGCCGAGAAGGTAGATTCGAATAAATATTGGAATACCGTATGGAAGTTCGTGGGGAGATACATTCCAGCGTAATTAGATTGTTTTAGATTTGTATTTTGTATATACGATAATCAGGAGGAAATGTTTTTATACTTTTGATTATCGTTTTTTCTATTTAAAAACTTATTTTGGTTTGTAGTATATAAGGTTTGAAGCATAAATTTTTGAATTCCTTATTGCCAGTGCTACAATAATTGAAAACTACATGTTAATGAGGTGTTTCTATGAAAATTGAAGTATGGTCAGATTTTGTATGCCCATTTTGTTATATTGGGAAACGTAGATTAGAAATGGCTTTAGAGCAATTTCCGCATAAGAAGGATGTTGAAGTTGAGTTTAAAAGTTTTGAATTAGACCAAAATGCTCCAATCTATTCTGGAACAAGTATTAATGAAGTACTTGCATCAAAGTATGGGATTAGTATTGAAGAAGCTAAGCGTAATAATATACAACTAGGCAATCATGCAGCTAGTATGGATTTAAGTTTTAATTTTGAAGAGATGAAGCCGACGAACACTTTTGATGCGCATCGTCTTGCTAAATTTGCAAAGGATCAAGGGAAAGAAAAAGAGATTACGGAAAATCTACTTTTTGCATATTTCACTGAATCGAAAAATTTAAGTGATGTGGATACGCTTGCTACTATTGCTGAAGCTTCAGGTTTAGATAAGCAAGAAGCTCTACATGTTATTAATGATAAAAGCGCATATGCAAATGATGTTAGAATTGATGAAGCGATTGCTCAGCAATATCAAATTTCGGGAGTTCCTTATTTTATTATTAATCAAAAGTATGCTATTTCAGGTGCGCAACCACTTGAAACTTTTGTTGGTGCACTTCAGCAAGTGTGGGAAGAAGAGAATCCTGCACCTAAGTTACAAGAGCTTTCTTCAGAGGGTGGAAGCGATATGTCTTGTACGGATGAAAGTTGTTCTGTACCTTCAAAAGAACAATAGTTTTTATGATGGAATAGCAACCCATAGAGTGTTTCATGGGTTGCTTATCTATTCTTATAGAAGAGGTATATAAATAGATAAATTAATAACGTAAATAGGATTTATAAAAAAATGAAGTTTTTTATAAAAACATATTGACGATTGTAGGTTAGAGGTGTAATATAGAACAAGTCGCCGATAGCAACAACGAAGAAAGCGACAAAAGAAATAAAAAAACTTGGTTGACATTGAAATATGAAAATGTTAACATAAGGGAGTCGCAAATGAGCGACAGACAAGTT
>NZ_JAKUGJ010000087.1:0-2599 GCF_022663915.1 Bacillus cereus group sp. BfR-BA-01331 | reverse complement strand
GCTGTGAATAACTGATTGAACAACGCATTGGATGTTGTGCCAAACAATACGGAAACGTTCAAATTCAGCTAAATCCAGCGGAAAAATGATTCAATTGTCCAGCGCTATTTGTACATGGCGGCGATTCCTTCGGACAGATAGATTGGTAGAACGCATATTCCCCAAACTACTCCAGTAATTACACCATCTGAAATAACACGCCCCATACCCACTAATTATTTTTCATCAAATGCGTATGGCGTATCAACTTTGATTGCACATTCGTTCCAAATCATTACTTGTTAATTTAAGTGAATTCCACCATAAAGATTCATATAGGTTTAGTAATTAGTCAAAGTTATTAGGGTATTCTGTCGTATAATTTATATATTACCATATAATTACCTCCTGATTTTTTTATATTATAGTTCTACATCAACACATAATATATAACTTTTTCTCATTGCTTATTGAACTAATCTGCTCCATTCAAGAAGAACCATATCAGTTTAAATAACTCAGATTTTGGCAAAATTAAATTGATTCAAATGATACCCACCTTTTAGTAATCTCAGAAAATTTCTTAGTCGCGAGTGAGGTTGGTTTTCTTATAGCTAATCCAATAGTTCGATAGCTATCACTTTCAAGTGGAATGGCTGCAAAAGAAATTTTTGATGTCGGTATAATCATTTCTGGCAATATACTAATCCCTAGATTATTCTCCACCATGGAGATCACTGAGTATTCATTCATATTTTCGAATCGAATATTGGGGCTAACTTTATTCTCCCTAAATATTTTTTGAATATCATCATAACACTGATATGTTGGCATAATAAAAGGTACATTTTCTATTTGTTGCATTGATACTTGGTTTTCCTTACATAATGGGGATTGGTTAGATACAACACATAAAAGTCGATCCCTCTTCAATTGTACGATTTCAAAGGATTTTTCAAATGATCCAAAGTAAGTATCATTATTAATAAATCCACAATCTAATCTCCCGTTTTGTAACCAATTCTCAACCTCAGCATAGTTTCCTTCCAGTAATTCGATTTCAATATTTGGAAACTTTTCCTCCATTTTTTTAAGAATACCAGGAATCCAGTTTTTAGAAATACTCGAAAAAACCCCCACTCTTACTGTTCCTTTTTGGAACCCATTGATAGCGGCTACTTCCTGCTTCAGCATGTTGTTATAGTATAAAATTTTCCGAACGGTAATTAAAAGCTCCTCTGCATTTTTGGTCAATGTTAAAGTAGAGTGATTACGAATAAATAAAGGAAAGGAAAACTCTTTTTCCAAACTGCTAATTGCATGACTTACAGCAGACTGGGTGAAACCTAACACTTCTGCAGCTTTTGTAAAACTATTGAGTTCTGCCACTTTGTTAAATATTTCATATTTTGTTAAAGTCACTATGGTCCTCCTCATGAATTTTATTCATGTCTCCATTATATTTCTTCGTTTTATTTAATGCCATTACCAACATACAATAAGTGCATGCTCTATTATATGACCCTTGACAAGGGATGTATTTTTTATGGAAGGATGAAGTGAAATGCAAAAAATTTTAGTTACAGGTGCTGCAGGTAAGATTGGCCAAGATGTTACAAGATTCCTAGATAAGCAAGGGAATTACCAGTTACGGCTAGCAGATATTAACTTATCTGCTTTAGAAACTTTTAAAGATACAAATCATGAAATCATATATTTAGATGTTTCTGATTTAGCTGCTTGTCAAGAATTTACGAAAGGTATAGATATAGTTATACACTTGGCAGGTAACCCTTCGCCAAATGCTGATTTTTATGGCTCCTTATTAGAAAATCATATAAAGGGAACCTATAATATTTTTAGAGCTGCTAGCGATAATAATGTATCCAAAGTGATAGTTGCTTCCAGTGCTCAAACAATTGAAGGCTATCCTTTGGATTATCAACCACATGCTTATTCACCCACGAGACCCAAAAATATGTACGGGGTAAGTAAGTGTTTCGCAGAGGCTGTTGCTTCTTACTTTGCTTATGAAGAAGGGTTACAAAGTCTTGCTATTCGTATAGGTGCATATGATGATTATAATCCATATGGTAAACCACTAACAGCTAGAGATATGAGTGCATACTTAAGCCCAGAAGATTTTATGGACCTTCTCTTAAAGTCGATGACGGCAAAGAACTTACCTCCATTTTCAATTTTACATGGTGTATCTAACAACAGGTTTAAACGAATTGATATTGAAGGAACAAGAAAGTTAGTTGGTTATAGCCCAAGTTCTGATGCTTTTGTACTAAGTGGTATTAAGTTCTTTGATTCTTGATAAAGGCATATCTAGAAAAGAGATTATATTATTGTTATTTAGCTTTTATTTGTTCTATTTTCAATAGTTACGGTTTCTATAATCATAATATTCCGATTTCATCAGGTAGAGCACACTATTCTTCTGTCTCATTTGTGGAACAACTCTATTGTCACCACTAGTTCCACAGATGTTCTTTTCCTTTTCAACATAATGGGGTAGCACCACATCGCTATCAAGCTAACAAAATAAAATCCCCCCTAAAATGAAAAAATACGCTATTCTTTCTGTAGAATCATAGGAAAGGATGGCGTTTTT
>NZ_JAKUGJ010000086.1:0-2611 GCF_022663915.1 Bacillus cereus group sp. BfR-BA-01331 | reverse complement strand
TTTCCACCTGTACTTTTAACAGTTTATGCATACGATGGACACGTTCTACATCATCGTAGGGTAAGCGCCCAACGCCTTTTCACATTACTGTGATAGGTTTTCAAACGCTCCCCTCCGAACCGTACGTACATGTTTCCATGTATACGGCTCTCCACTTATCCTCTGAATTTCAATCTAACCTTCCAGCGTGCAGGTCAACATGACACTTTTTACACAATGCTAGTGTCTTGCGGTTGCGAGCTATCATGATTCTTTCCCAAAGTTGTTTTCCTTTTAGTTCTTTGAGTTTTTTAACATGATGCATTTCGATAGCGGTGTTTTCAGTTTGACACCACTCACATTTACTAGCCTGAAGGCGTCTGATTAGACTATTGCGTCCTGCATATATCATAGTATTTGGAACGATATCTATTTCTTTATTAGTAGTTGGATTTTCATAAACCCTTTTCAAAGGTTCATTATAGAAATATCTATGCTTCTGACCAGTTTTAGTCGTGTAAGAAATTCTAAAATTGCCTTCATGATTAAACTTTTTCATTATTTTGCTGACTGATAGTTTGTATTTGTTTGCAAAAGTTTTTACCATGCTGAATTTCATAATGTAGCGAAACTTCTGTAGGCTGTGTACATTTTTTGCTAGTTTATAATAATTATATAAACCTCTAATTTCACTATTGTATATACTTAGAATTTCTAAATTGTCGGAGTTTATTAATTCGGCCCTATGAATAGACTTCCAACTACTATCTTTTTCGATTTTAAGAACTTTGAGCTCCTTAAGTTTTCCAATCCATTTTTCCTTAGGCATGTAAATTTCGCACTTGTTTGATGCATACCTTTTGGCTATTCTACTGTTTGAGCCTTTGTATACAGCCTGAAGGTTACTTATAGTTACATCGTATCCAAGGAATCTCGCTTTCATTTTGCCGTGTGTAATGAGTGTTTTCTCTGATGATAGTTCAAGATTTAGTTTATTCTTTAGAAAAGCCGTAAGGTCTTTCTTTACTTCTTCTGCATCCTGTTTTGAACCAATTATCCCTATTAGGAAATCATCGGCATATCGTACATATTGAATTCTCTTAAAGCTAGAATCCATTAATTCTACTGAACTCATTGTACGTATATCTTTTTGAAGCCTTTTCACTTCACTTGTAATCTCAGTTAATTCATTGTGTGGAGCCAGTACTTTTCTATCTGCGAATTTCTTTTTTAAATACCAAAGTCGCTTATATTTTTGGGTATATACTATGTTGTTTTGTCGGCGTGTGCCTTTATCAAATAGTGTTTTATACTCTTCGATATACTTATCAAGTTCATTTAGATAAATATTTGATAGAATTGGGCTGATTATTCCTCCCTGTGGAGTGCCACTATAAGTATTATTGAATTTCCAATCCTCTAAATAACCCGCTCTAAGAAATTTCCAGATTAAATTAATGAATTTTTCATCTTTAATTTTTCTTTTTAGCAGTTTAATCAAAATGTGATGGTCAATATTGTCAAAGAAGCCTTTGATATCACCTTCTACCCACCACTTAACTCCTTTGAAGATTTTAGTTGCTTGTGTTAGTGCTGTATGACAACTGCGATTACGTCTAAATCCATGAGAATTGTTAGAAAAGGTCGGTTCGAAAACAGCTTCTAGGATGTTTCTTACGATTTCTTGAACTAATTTATCATCTATAGAGGGTATCCCTAAAGGCCTCTTTCCCCTATTTTGCCCCTTACTGATATATACTCTGCGAGATGGAGCTGGTTGATAACTTTGGTTTTTAATTCTTTCAATAATTTTATCGATACGTTCCAAACTCATACCATCAATGGTATGCCCATCTGTTCCTCTAGTCATGTTCCCTTCTTTTGCATATATTTTTTGATATGCTGCAAAGTAGAACTCCTGGTTATATAGATTTCGATACAGACGTTCAAATTTATAAGCTGGGTTAATTGTTTTTTTATTCAGATTGTCTAATACTGCATTTGGATTTCTCATTGTGTCTCACACACCTTCCAATTTTGTTTTAGACCGGATAAGTTGCCTTCCTTCGCCATGTACTAGGCTTTCCCTAGCTCGGACTACTATGAAGGCTCCGTTGCCTTATTGGGTATTCAGAAGTCACACACCTTGTTAGTAACTTGGTGTCATTCTTCATAGCCAAATTCGCATGTATGCCGGTGGCATCCCAACTTAGGCAATCCCCATTTAGATAGATAAAGAATAGCTTTCATAATGTCGGATGTGACGTTCGACCTTTTTCCACTTACTGTGGCTGGGAGGGAGAGACTCACTGATAGCTTATATGTACGACCTAAACTATCCTCTTTATAACCTTGTTCCCTAGTAATGTATCAACTACCTTTCATTACTCGTATCGCTGACCACCCTTGGTCTATCATTCAAGCAGAGTAGCCTTCATCCTTATTTATGAGTTTTACCTTGCCATTCAGTCGTGATCTTAGTAGTTGACCAACTTATGACTTTATCACCATGCTGTTTTCCCCTTTAGGTTTCCCTTCTAGGTGAGGTGATTGGTAATAGGTCTTTCGTGAGCTAACCTAGATTAGTGCTATTTAATCAATTCTAAATCTACCCTTATGGGCGCACATACAT
>NZ_JAKUGJ010000085.1:0-2730 GCF_022663915.1 Bacillus cereus group sp. BfR-BA-01331 | reverse complement strand
AAGGGGATTATTTTTTCGTTCTATCCGTAAATTGTGGACAAGGACAAATTCCCCTATTGCTTCCTCTTGCAGTTTACTGCTATTTTTTTACATTTGTTTATAACATGAACCTCTCAATTTCTTGTGCAGACCGTATTATAATGGATAAAAATGTATTTCTTATTTTTGTTTTTAAAAAGGAAGCTACCTAAATCAATAGAAATCCTATCTAGGTTTATCCAATATGTTGGTTTTACTAAAAAGATATTATTTGAATAAACATTTACTACTAGTAGTTTGAGATGAGAGTACAAAACGTCTTATATTTTTAGATTACAATAGGATTATTTCACTTTAATTAATTTAACAAATCAAAATCATCACCAGTTATTCTGGTGACAACAACAACAACAACAACAACAAATTACAATACGTTTACAGCAAGATTCTTCACATTTTCTTTTACAGCACTTGCGTTTTTTGTTACAACATCTGTGTCTTTTTCTACAACACGTATGCTTATGGTCATTAAAACATTCACAATGGTGTTTACAGTTGCCACAGTTTCTACACATTTTTATCCCCCCCTGGTAACCAAAGCTTAGAATATTATATGTTCTAATAAGACAAGGGTTTGTTTTATAGCCTATCCATAACCACTAAAATAATAATTCACCCTAAATGTCGTCATCTATCCTGTTTCTCACTAATAATTTTTAAAGTTTAGTTGTGTACCAGCATATTAACTTTTACCCTACATCATTAAACAACATATGAGTTCAATATGACTTAGTAGATACAATCCCTCATAAGCATTGAGTACAACAAATATATTTAAAATCAACTCAAAACATTTTATACTACCGTCATCTTTTGTTTCAGTTATGACCTGATCAAGAAAAACTAGAACATAATTTAGATTACGCAATTGATTTTGAGTACTGATAAGAAGTCATTCCATTTAAAGCCGAATGTGGGCGAACTGGATAATAATACATATAAATGAATTCAGCTATTAATTGGTTAACTTGAGTAACAGATATAAGTTGTTCGCCATGTAAACATTCTCGTTTCAAAATACTAAAAAAAGATTCAATCACTGCATTATCCCAACAATTCCCCTTGCGGGACATACTTTGCTGGATCGTTTGTTGCTTACAAAAATCAGTGATCATATAGCTCGTGAATTGTGATACTTGATCTGTATGAAATAATATCTTTTTTTGCTTTCCATATCTATTTTTCACTTGTTGAATTGTATCTTTTACAAATTGAGCATCTTGGCAAGTATCTACCGAATAACCAAGCACCCGCCGGGTGCCAATATCTAATGCAGCACAAATATACACTTTTTGTCCATTGATTAAACGAAATTCTATAATATCACTCACAACTGTAGGTGTTTCTTTTTTACCAGGCGTAAAAGAACGTGCTAATACATTCGGAAATGTACGATGTTCCGTTTTTCTTCTTTTATAATATGTAACTACTTTTGACTTCAAATTTGCTTTGTATAATGCTTTTCGAACTTGAGAGAGAAAAACTTGCATGCCTTTATTTATCAGATATCTGTATAATTTCCGATAGCCCATTCTTCTTTTTAAACGCTTAAACTGCATGACAATATAAGACTCTGTTTCTTGTCGTTTTTGCTGAACTGCAGTTGGTTTACGCTGTATATATGCATAAAAACCACTTACTGAGACCTGCAATCGTTGACAGAGCCATCGCACTCCGAATGTCTGGATATACTGCTGAATAAACATAAAACGTGTTAGTTTTGGTTGCTGGCAAAGAAGGTTGCCGCCTTTTTTAGGAATTCATTTTCCTTTTTCAGTGCCTGAATTTCTCATCGTAAAGAACGTAGTTCTTCCAGTTCCACATTTTTCTGAGAAGAAAGTTGAGTTGTATATTTCTTAATCCATACGTTCAGTGTACCATTCCCTAAATCGAACTCTCGTTGAATACTTGAAATTGAACGACCTTCTTTGACCACCAATTCTACACATTGTCTTTTAAACACTTCATCATATTGTTTTTTCATATGAAACACCTCTGCATATAAAATAATTGATATCTATAACCTGTTCCAGTTTTACTGTACCACCTCATTTTGTGATTTACCTGTAAACCATAATACCTTTTGAGCCATATACAAATTCTTCGGTAACCATAGCTACCTTTTATATCTGGATCTCGTTCGCATTCTCCTATTTTAGACATGATAAATTGGTCCTCTTTCACCTTTTCAGAGGGATCGTTGATTCTTTTTTTCCACTTATAGTATCCACTTCTTGAAACACCTGCAATTTCACAAAGCAACACAATTGAAAAATTCTGTTTTAAGGTATGAATGACCTCATATTCTACTGATTTATTTTTTTTGACCTCATCCCCCCCCTTTTTCGCAGCTAATAGCTTTTTTAAGTATGCATTTTCCGCTTCTAATCGTTGTATTCTAGCATCTTGACTTATTTCATTTGTTTGTTTAGATCTTCCACGTTTTTCTTGTAGGCCAGAATACCTTCATTTCTATATTTTTTAATCCATCTATCTATAACTGAATATGTAACTCCTAATTCCTTTCCAATTAACTTGCTTCCAATTCCTCTATGTAAGTACCATTGATTCTGGTGCAAAAATAAAATATAGGAGAATATAGCACATATATTCCTAACGGAATCGTATCTTATGCTGCAAGTCCAAACAATTGATGGATGAATTCTTTCTGATTTTGGACAGACTGGTCCC
>NZ_JAKUGJ010000084.1:0-3259 GCF_022663915.1 Bacillus cereus group sp. BfR-BA-01331 | reverse complement strand
TATGCAAATCTTTAAAGCACCTACATATAGACTTTCGAAAAAAAGAAACAATCTCGCCTATCATTGACGTTACATGAGCTTAGCTTGATAGAGATGTGGCAGGACCCCAATTATTAATGAAAAAGATATTTCTTCAATTAAAAAACAATTAGAAAAGATCACTCTAAATACAACATGGATTCTAAGAATTGTTATTAGTGCAATAGTTATGGCAGTTATTGGATTAATATTAAAAGGTGGTATTTAAAGTGTTTGTCTTAAGTACTTATCAAAAAGGGGGGACAAAGGTCTCTCTTTTTGATTTTATAAAAAGGAAGTAAAAAGATGAATCGTATTGGGGGTAGCGCTATATCGCTATCAAGCTAAGCTTATACAAATTTAATTTTAGGCGAGATTGTTTCTTTTTTCTAAAGTGCAAGTGTAAGTGATTGAAAGATTTGCATAAGCTAAGACTTTATAGAGATCCAAAAACCAAAGAATGTATATTTCCACCTATAGATGTCCATTTTCTCGTTTTGTGGTATTTGTTCTTCTTAGATTGCTGGGCATAGATTTTAGCTATTACTTACTTTTTTGTAATTATTAATATAGGTTCATATGCTTATCTATCATCTACAGCAGAACTATTTGTTCCTTTGTCATGCGGTACATAAATATGTCCTTCAGTGGATTCAACATTATCAATTGTAGCGGTAAAAATAATTTTGTAACCCCTATTGTTTCCGTCTCTTTCATTGCATACCTAAGCTATGTCTGTTCCATCCCTACTAGATATTCCCCTTAATTATCCATCTTGAGTAATACTAGAAATTCTAATTGTTATAGGGTCTCTATCAAGGGCTGTTACATTATTAATTGTAATAGATATCATTTTTATTGTTAGGAGGCTAGATGTTGTCCTTGCTTATGTAGAATTGTTTACATCTGGTGCTTGGTTAGCTTGATGGGTATGTGACGCTCCTCCTTTATACGGTTATCAATTTGAATTTTATAAAAAAAGAGCACCATTAGAATAGTGCTCTTTCTTGGAGATTATCATCATAAAGGTGATGTGGAAATAAAATGACCAGCTTCTTTGTAGGAAAGGAGCTCTAAAATAATATATGAATGTTTACCTAATAGGTGACAGGGAAAGAAAAAGAAAAAGAGCACCTGTGCCAGGGTGCTCTATAAGGAACCTTAAACCAGTATTTATTGTTAATGTGTGTGTGTCATGATCAAGTAAATGATTTGATAAGTAAGGTTCCATAATAGTTTATTCAATTTCGAATATATAGGTGTTTGTACTATAAAAAGCTTCCTGCTTGGCGCTCGGGCTTTTAAAAATATTCTGGGTATAATTCTAGATGTAAAATTGAAGAATATGTAAGATAAAGCATTCATAGAGGGGGCTTGTTTCTTCGGTGGGTAAAAATCACACCATAATGGACAAATTAGACACCTAAAAAGAAATTGGGTAAAAGCACATTATTTTAAGAGACACATATTATATATCATGAAAAACAAAGAAGTTTTTCAAATGACGACCAATATAGTGTGAACGAAACTCACAGAAATAGTTACATAAAAAGTTCACCTTAATTGGTGAATTTTTTATTTTGAATAAAATGGACATTTGATTAAGAGGATGTAGGATGGATTTAACATCGGATGTCTTATTGGTCGTTAAGGAAAGACAGATTTATGAGTGCTTTTTGAATAAAGAATTTTTAGTTAATAAAATCATTATTGTATGGCGAATAAATAAAAGAATCGTTAGTGATAAACGGATTCTTCCCTCAAAGTGTGCAAGGAATGCAAGGCACTGGTCCAGAGAACCCTGTGGAATTCCTTTTGATAATAATGTATGCAAATGAATCGAAACGGTTAATTGAAATTAAACAAAACCCTTATTGTTCAAAAATAGGCTAGGATTTCTCTTAGCGTTCACTAAAAGGTTATATCGCATGGAAAATAAGATAATAAGCGGATGTAATTGTTTATTTCAAATGCATTATATAACAATTTTTGTACGAATGGTGAGAATAACAGCAATATTGACAAAGATTTAACATAGGCATGAAGATTTTGATTAATAATAAAATCCGTATTTAAATATAAAAAAGTCCTAGAAGGACAAGTAGGACTTTTTGCGTAGTGAATATCTTTTTTAGGAATTATTTAATATAACATATAAAGATCTCGGAATCTATCAAAATCGTTATTTGAAAGAAAAAGAGAATGAGGGATGTGGAAGATAACAGACAATATTAGAATACTCCAGGTATGGAGTGGATCATCGGTATGAGGCAGATAATAAAGAAGAAGCGCTCAATTTTGGTAGTTAACGAGCGGATGAAGGGAAAATCAAGATTCAACATTTATTGGACCCGTACGGAAATGAGGTAATGGATAAAGAAGCATTACCTCATTAATTCACTCATGTTTGAATAAAGTTAATTTGAACAAAAATGCTATTTGGTATGTAAATGTAAGAGCACTTCGGAAAGTGCCCTACTGTAACGACTATCCACTCTAAAAAGAAAGGATGCAATATATCATATGAAGTTATGTTTGTTTAATTGTGTGTCTTTTGTATAAAAATTTCATTTTGTATAAAATTAGCGTATTAAAAAAGAGCGCTGTATACAAGTACTCTTATTAAAGAGGATATTATAAGTGAAAAAGCTTCCATATATATGTTTATCCTTTTAAGTGGTGACAAGTTAACTAAAATAAAAAGAGCAGCTGGAAAAAGCTAACTGCTCCAATCAGGGATGTAACTCTAGATGTATGTATAGTATTAACGGAATACTGAGTTTTATTCAGGAGGAAGAGGGAACATTTTCAAAGTTGACACCCCCACCCCTTAAGGGGCAAGCTGACTAACGTCAGTGGGATTCTTGCTACCAAAGGAGAAGTCCATTTCTGGTATCACTGACGTACAAGATTGCGGTGTGCCATCACCATTCTTAAGACATACCGTATAGATGCTTGTTTGGATGTTTTAGCGTTTTGTTCTTGACGACACATATCATTTTACCGATAGCATGAATTCGGCTACCGATGTTTGACTGAAAGTATGAATCTAAGCCGGCAGGTTGATCTGAAACTATTTGTCTAATACTCTCCTACATACAAGGCGTGGTTCCGTTGCAAAGTTTGTTAAATGAAGCTAAACTGTAGGGGAAATGTGTTGAGGAGAATGATACATGAGATATTTTAAAGGAAAACAGTTCAAAAAAGACATTATTTTAGTAGCCGTTGGCTATTACTGTCG
>NZ_JAKUGJ010000083.1:0-3304 GCF_022663915.1 Bacillus cereus group sp. BfR-BA-01331 | reverse complement strand
AATTTCTTGAGCAAATAGTTGTAATTCATCAGATACAGAAATAGACATACAAAAACGCCATCCTTTCCTATGATTCTACAGAAAGAATAGCTTATTTTTTCATTTTAGGGGGGATTTTATTTTGTTAGCTTGATAGCGATGTGGCGGGGCCCCATCGCTATCAAGCTAACAAAATAAAATCCCCAAAAACGAAGAAACATGTTAAATTCCCATAGATAACTATCTTATATTAATTACATAACATAGCTCGCGATATGATAATATAAAGATATTATATTTAAAAGGGGATTCAAATTGGTTAAAAACTTACCTTTACTAATAGTGATTTTAATACTTGGTGTAAGTTCTTCTACATTAAGTACGAATGGATACTTTTCTCCAGTTATAGAATGGTCTTTAATGATTATAAGTATTATTTTAAACATTACTGCAGTGATAGGTTTATCACTACACGTTCTTGTATATCAACCTATGAAAAAATTCGAAACAAATTTAAAAGAGACCTTCAAATAAAATAATTATATTTGAGATAACACCACATCGCTATCGAGCTAAAAAAATGTATCCATAAAAAGAAAAAATACGCTTTTCTTTCTGTAGAATCATAGGAAAGGATGGCGTTTTTGTATGTCTGTTTCTGTTTCTGATGAATTACAACTATTTGCTCAAGAAATCCAAAGTTTTTTATCTCCAAATACCTTACGGAATCTTGCTAGAGATGTTGGTTTCGTACAACGAACCAGTAAGTACCAAGCAAAAGATTTAGTCGCTTTATGTGTATGGGTGAGCCAAAATGTAGCTATGACTTCTTTAACTCAATTATCTAGCTGTTTAGAAGCATCAACAGCAGTACTTATTAGTCCTGAGGGACTGAATCAACGATTTAATAAGGCGGCCGTCCAACTTTTACAACACCTACCAGCCGAACTATTAAGCAAAAAATCGACCTCATCTATGCCGATTTCTTCTCCATATACTTCTGTTTTCAAGCGTATTCGTATTTTAGATTCGACTGCATTTCAACTTCCAGATCCTTTTTCATCCGTTTATCCAGGTGCAGGGGGATGCAGCCATACAGCGTGAGTAAAGATTCAGCTTGAGTATGATTTATTAAGTGGACAGTTCCTTCATATTCATACGGGTCCAGGGAAACAACATGATCGAACCTACGGTTCCCTGTGTGTTCCAACTGTGACAGCGAATGATTTATGTATCCGAGATTTAGGGTGTTTTCATTTGAAAGATCTTCAACACATACAAGATAAAAAGACTTACTATATCTCTCGTATTAAATCAAATACACGTATTTATCAAAAAAATCCCACCCCTAATTATTTTCAAGATGGAAGAATAAAGAAAGGTACAGAGTATATCCAGATAGATATGGAGGTTTTAATGAACTCTCTTCAGCCAGGACAAACATACGAAATATACAACGCTTATGTAGGAATGACTGATAAAGTCCCAACTCTTGTGATTGTTCATCGGCTAACAAAAGAATAACAAAAAAACGATTGCAAGATCAAGCTGTAAGAGAGAAAAAGAAAGGAATGAAGTATTCTCCTCGTAGTAAACGTCTCAGTGGTATCAATGTATATATGACAAACATCTCTACAGATATTGTCCCGATGGGACAAGTGCATGATTGGTATTCTTTACGGTGGCAAATCGAGATTTTATTTAAAACATGGAAATCATTTTATCATATTCATTATTGTAAAAAGATAAAACGAGAAAGATTGGAATGCCATTTGTATGGGCAACTGATTGCCATTCTACTCTGTTCTTCTACTATGTTTCAAATGCGTCAATTACTTCTTATGAAAAAGAAACGAGAACTGCGTGAATATAAGGCTATATATATGATTAAAGATTACTTTCTTCTTCTTTTCCAAGCAATACAGAAAGACACCCAAGAGCTATCAAAGATTCTAATTTGCCTGTTCAACCTTCCACAGCAAAACGGGAGAAAATCTCATCGATATGAGAAAAAAACAGTCTTTGATATATTAGGTGTCGTTTACAATTGTACCATGTCTAATAATCAAGCGGCTTAATTCAAAAAAATGAAACCCGTTAGGGTTTATTTCGTATGCAAATCTTTAAATTAACTACATGTATCCTCTAGAAAAAAAAGAAATACCCTCTACTATAAGTGACGTTGTATGAGCTTAGCATGATAGCGATGTGGCAGGCCCCCCTTATATAGATATAGAAGGAGGATTAGTGAAAATGTAGTAATATCAGTAATTTAACAGTTTTGTATGTTGCATGTATTACAACATAGTTTGATACTTTTCTTTTCTTTTCTTTTCGTTTTTGAAACAAGTTGTTTCAAAAATTATATATTAATGTATCATAGGAGGTTACATATGTTTGAGAAAATAGAAAAAGACACAGAAATTAAATACGTATCTATAAAAGAAGCTAAAATCTTTAATGCGGATTTTTTATGAAATTAGGTCAGTACTTGTACCAAATATATTCCTGATACATAGTGTATACAAGAACATATATTTTTAAAATACTTGTTCATTGAAAAAATCCTCAAGTAAATACAGCATAAAATATTTACTTAATAGAAAGGAGAAAATAATATGTCACAAGCAAACATACCTAATATAACTCCTAATATTTCTTTAACGAGAGAAGAATCCATTAATTTAACGAATTCCTCGAAAGAATGCTCCTTCCTCAAGTGCGTGAAGGACGTAGCCCAGCGGTAGGTGGGAGATGAATTTCGGTTTGGCGTAGCCAAAAGGCTTTGCTTTTTATTTTGCCTCTGATATAATCAGTCTTATAAAGTACAAAGGTTGGTATATCAATGAAATTAGACAGCAATAATCATTCAGTGTTCTTGTTGTATTATCATCTTGTGTTGGTTGTGAAATACAGAAGAAATGTATTTGATGATGATATGTCAGACTATGCAAAAGACATGTTTGTCAGGTTATCCGAGAATTACAACATAACACTGGTAGAGTGGAATCATGATGTTGACCATGTACATATCTTGTTCAAGGCACATCCTAATACAGAAATGACAAAATTCATCAATGCTTATAAGAGTGCAAGTTCTCGACTAATCAAGAGAGACTTTCCACAAGTGAAAAAGAAACTTTGGAAAGAGATGTTTTGGTCAAGAAGTTTTTGCTTACTAACTACTGGTGGTTCTCCAATAGATGTAGTAAAGAAATATATTGAAAACCAAGGTGAAAAGTGAGGTGAAATGATATGACAAAGCATAATAAAGCATATAAATTCCGTTTGTATCCAACAGAAGAACAAGCATATCTTATGCGTA
>NZ_JAKUGJ010000082.1:0-3542 GCF_022663915.1 Bacillus cereus group sp. BfR-BA-01331 | reverse complement strand
CGTCACCCTTTCTCATTAACATAAGAGAATAGTAACGTGCTTTTTAGTTTAAGAATAGTCTAAATCCTTAAGTTGATGGATGTGTGGTGCTACCCCTACCAGGAGTAACGTTAGGGAAATGCGGATTTACAGCGTTAAGAAAACTGTAGCAAAAAAAATCGATTCCTTTACGTAAAGGAGCCGATTTTTTTAATTTGGTTTATTAAGCTAATGCCCCCGTTAGTTTAATTAAAGGACATTTATTATAGAAAACAGATGAATATTTTATTGGATTCTCATATGAACCATCATTAATTTACAAGTACTATTTGCCCTAACTCTGATACCAATATAAAGCTAGGTCATTCATTGTTGAAGCGTGCCCCTGTTGTCTTAGCATGGCTGTTATGTTACTCGATGATAGGTACCATGGTTAGCAACATGAAATAAAATTTATGAGTATGCAGTCTCTCTAGCACCTGGCCAAGGATTATTCAAATTAATTTTTTGTTCTAAATCTTTTTGGCTATTCATCCATTCTTCATACTGTGAAGCTAGTTTTCAGTGTTATCAGCCGTGATGAGAAATACCATGTTGAGCATTTAACAAAGCTCTTGATCAGTTATGATTCTGATTCTTACAATGGTCTGAATTAGATTACAAAACGGAGTAATTGGAAAATAGGCGCGAATGGAGAGTGTAGCTATAATCAAAAAGTGAGGGGGGTGGGGGTGTTTGTCTGTACAGTTTAAAAGCAATTAAAAACAAGAGGATGGTTAATAAAGTGGAATTGTTGTAAAAATAGTAGGATATATACTTTGAGGTGTATATTCTATAGAGGGATGATATTGTATGGTTTCATAATAAGGTATAGCTGGATGTTGATAGTATGGCATATGCTGCATTGCATGATATACTGCATGCATTGTTGCTTGAGCTCCATGGGTTGTATAGACTCCGCCTATTGCCCTGTTTTTAATACAGTAAGGATTTATCATAATAATTCACCTCAGTTAATAATTAAATAAACATTTATATTATATGTCTAAAAACTAAACGGGGTCACGTCAGGATTATGCAGATTTATAACGATATTGAGATAAACCTAGTCATATCAAGCATTATCAATAGAGTATACTCTATTAATAATATAGCAAGTTGTTTATTTTAAAGGCTTTAGAAGCTCTAAAATGGATTTATCAAAATTAAATTGTTGAATTTAATCCTAGATTAGCCCCTGAAATCCATAATTGTTTCCGTACCCCTTTTAGGCTAAAAAGCCTTCTTTACAAAAGTTACCTTTAATCTAAGTACATTCACTTAACCAGTGCATAGGATAATTTTATAAAATCGTGAAGGGTTGAGAAAAATGTACTATATTCCTTTTATGTATCCATATCCTTATTATGTTAATGTACCTATGTATAACTATGGAAGACCGTCTGTTTACTGGACTTTCCCCAATGAGATAGAGTATGCAAACAGATTTGATTCTTTTAGTTTTTCCGATGGTGCTGGAAGTATTTCGTTAACAGATTATGGATCAGAACCATTTGTGGTTAATATAAATGAAGCAACAAAACAAAACAATACGTATCGTACTGCTTTATGGACAGGTAAACATTTACAAGTCACCTTAATGAGTATCAATGTTGGCGAAGATATCGGTTTGGAAATACATCCCAATGTTGATCAATTTTTACGTATTGAACAAGGTCAGGGGATTGTTCAAATGGGCAAGAGTAAAGATAATTTAGACTTTAAAAGAAATGCCTATGATGATTTTGCAATAATGATACCTGCCGGAACATGGCATAATGTAACTAATACAGGTAATATTCCACTAAAACTTTACTCGATATATGCTCCTCCAAATCATCCATTTGGTACCGTTCATGTTACTAAAACAGATGCATTAGCTATGGAAGAAAGTTATAGTTATAGTCATAGTAATAAGAATACAGTTAGTTATTAATCAAGCTTTATTATAAAATCTATAACTGTATTTTAAAGAGCAATGAAATAACATATGTACTGTGAATAAAAAAAGAATGCACATTTTAATCTGTGTGCATTCTTTTTTTATTAATATATACCCAAAGACTTTGCAAGAAAATCTAATAAAGTTGTATTTCCAAAAGTAATGATATTATTTTTTCGCAATTACATCGAAATTCAATCTCTACTTCTTCTGACGGCTTCTTATACTTTATAAAAATCAAAGTATGTCACCTACTTCTGTAAATTGTAGGCGCCGGAAGAACGACATGTCTTGATATAAATTAAAAGTTTCATTGTATAAAGGTTATTTTTGTTATCTCATATTTTAAATAATTCCGCAATAAATGCAATACAAATGAACAATTGAAGTATTAAATTTTTAAAACCGTTTGGAATAAACATTATTTAAAGTACATAAGTAGTGCCTTAGTTGTTCATTTTACATCAATAATATCTATAAACTTCAGTATGAATCTATTGTAAAATTCATCTGTACATACTACAGCACTATTTAACGGATCAATATCAACAACAGTCATATAGCTAGTGAGTAAATAATCGTCTTCATAATATGTAATTAGTATTTCTTCTTCAGATAATAAGGAACATAATAGCATGTTCTCGATCAGTTCTTTTTCTTCAGTGGTTAAGATCGGCCAAGTTAGTTTATTTTTCTCTTTGATGATTTCACGAATAACAGCACACTGTTCAGGCATTGCTGCGAATGGTTATCAAGACCTAAATTGTAAAAATCATAAAGAATAAAGGTTACTACATATTATATATGACTAATATGTAGCAACCTTTTACTTCTTGTTCAACAAACATTACCATTTTGTTGAATCAATAAACGTATTGAACCAAAAATCAATGTCTGAGGATTTATCTGTATTTTTTATGCATTTATAAAAATTCCATGCATGTTTTATTATAAACAGACCGGGTTTTTAATAATAATGGTGACTTACTATTAAGTTACTAAAAATATGTTTCATTCGTTAATCTAATAAATAAACCGAATGGAAAGTTTAACATAACATAACATATAGGAGAAATGACAAAGTCATCTGGTGTCTTGTAGATAAGAGAGAAAACTGTTTTATTTCTCGTTTTTCATAACCTATTCGTATATAGGAAAATTGGTGAAACTCCTCTACATAGACTAATGTAGAGATAAAAGCTATTTCCTCATCCAAGGAATGAGTGTATTCTGTTTGGAGGTAATAATATGTTCGAAAACCAAAATGAGAAAAAGAAATGGGAGGGAATTCAGGCTGCGGCCTTTGATCCTAATCTAGTGGGGCCAACACTTTCATCTATTCCTCCCTTTACTTTTCCAACAGGAGCAACTGGACCTACAGGGGCAACTGGACCTACGGGAGTAACTGGACCTACAGGGGCAACTGGACCTACGGGAGCAACTGGACTTACGGGAGCAACTGGACTTACGGGAGCAACTGGACTTACGGGAGTAACTGGACCTACAGGGGCAACTGGACCTACAGGGGCAACTGGACCTACAGGGGCAACTGGACCTACAGGGGCAACTGGACCTACAGGGG
>NZ_JAKUGJ010000081.1:0-3563 GCF_022663915.1 Bacillus cereus group sp. BfR-BA-01331 | reverse complement strand
TGGTTTTGTTTCAGGTTTCGGGTCTGGCTTCACTTCTGGCTTTTCCTCTGGTTTTGTTTCAGGTTTCGGGTCTGGCTTCACTTCTGGTTTTTCTTCTGGTTTTGTTTCTTTTTCGATTACATTAATAGAGTTATATAGGAACTGACTGTATTGCTCACGAGTTACATGCATTTGTGGTGAATACATATTTCCTCCTGTACCAGAAGTAACACCATTCTCTTCTAAAGCATTAATTGCGTTAAACGCCCAAGAGTTTTTATCAACATCTTTAAATGAAGTTGTAGTTGTCGCCTTAAATTTAAATGCATTAGTAAGTACCTGTGCCATTTGTTCACGAGTTAAAATATCATCTGGACCGTATTTCCCTTCACCATAACCACTTACTAGACCCGCTTTCGCAAGTGCTAAGATTTCTTTTTCAAACATGTGTCCCTTAATATCAGTAAATGGATTTTTGAAACTAGCATCTGCATCTGCTGGTTTTACGTATGCGTAAATCATACGAGCAACCTGTCCACGAGTTACATTGTCACCAAAACCAAACTGTCCATTTCCGTATCCTGCTACTACTTTACGGTTTGCTAAATCATAGATTGCTTTCGTAGACCAGTGATTAGCTGGAACATCATTGAATTTTAATGAATCTGTGTTATCAGCCTTAGCAGTAAATGCTCCTGCTCCTAATAGTGATGTACCCATAATTGTTAGTGCTGTTGCTGTTTTTAAAAATTTGTTAGCCATTGTTTGTTCCTCCAAATATATTAGTTTTTTTATAGATTCTCTTATTGTACCTAAATTAAACATAAAATCTAGATGTTTTAACATATTAATTATTTGATTATCGTTTTTTTATAACCGCTGTTCTATATGGAAAATATCACCATATAGAAATGGGCTTGTAAAGTATTTTTATATATTTATTTATAAATATATTTTTCTAGCAAAAAAACTATACTTTTCAGCATAGTTTTCTGCTCTTTTATATGAATATTTTTATTTTCAACGGAAATAGATTTGCCCCATTCCATCCTTGTTTGCCCATATTGGCGCTTTCACACTGTCCACTCCTATCATTTTAAAAATGAAGAAGTGGTGTTCCGCTTTAATTTTAAAATTCAGTGGCTGATTATGATCTACGCGCCCATTCGTATATTCATATTTCCACCCATCCATTTTTTGCTCTTTCATTTTCTTCTCTATATCCGGTATTAAATTCACATTTTTTCCTTCATACGTGTACTGAAATCCACCTGTTTGCTCTGCTAATTCTACTGTACTAGCAGCAAAATCATGCGCTTTCACTAACTGCATACCATACAGTACACCTTCTGGTATAAGAGTGATTAATAATAAAGAAAGCGTTAGAAAAAGCGCTGTCGTTACTGTATTTTGCATTTCTTACACACCTACTTTTTCTTATTTATTTCACGTTTCCTCCAGCTTTCTTTTTATCAGAATCTGCTTCATAAATATATATGTGTTTTGCGTTACTCTTAATGTTACCTTTCTTTTCATCAAATTGCTTGGTATAACTAGCAGCTTCCGCATCTCCTTCAACTGCAATCATTGCTGGATTTTCTTGTACAGCATGTACAGAAAAATCACGTTTTGACGCTGGGTCCTTAAATGTTGCATTTTGTTTATAGGATTCTTCAAATTCTTTCTTTGCAATTTCTGGATCGATAGCAATTTCTTCTTGTGCACGTAAAACACCAACTTTTACGGATTTATCCATTGCTGCACTTCCAGCACGCTCTAAAGCAGACTTATTATCTGAGTGTGTTGTATCTCCGATAATCATATCTGTCATTAAAAACAGGCAACCAACAAATAATAATACTGAAGCAGCACCTATAATAAATTTTTGCATATTATATCATCCCTTCTTAACTTTCAGTCTTTCGGAATCTAAATCCGCTTAAAATGGAGCTTTTCTTCTGGTTCAATAATTCATTTGGTAGTAATAACTCTGCTATCTTCTTCATTATTCCTTCTAACTCTCTATAATAGTTACGACTTGATAGTAACGTACTACTATTCAACTGTGCTTCAAATACACCCTCAATCCCATAAGGTGGTATATCTGCTAATAACTTCTGTCCTAAACATTCTTCCACTACCTCGTGTTTTAACAATGATGATGAAAATTTATTCCCAATTACTTTGGTTTTCTCTAATGCTAAGTAGGAAACTAACTTTCTTTCTTTTTGCGTAAGAGGGTGTGCTATCTTTAACATTTGATGAAGATCTGGCTCCGCTACAAAGAATATGTAATCCGCCATCTCGCATATCTCTTGGTATAAAGCTTTGTCCCAATCATTCCCTGCATCAATAATAGAAATAGGTGCTTCTTGGTTCCCCAACAAGACCTTAATGAAATGGTCAAAGTCTTGCTCTGTTTCATTTTTCAATTCTTGGTCCACAATCGGATTCTTTACGATAAAGTTTATCTTTCCTTGCTTCCACTTTGGAATCGATAATATATCGGATTCCTTCTGTAACATCTCTTTATAGCGCTGTAACATGAACTCGCTGCGATAATTTTCTGGTGCTTCTGTATAGCCCTTTAATAGTGGATACGTATACCCCTCATCGTATAAATTCTCTATATAGTTCACATCAATCTGTAGTTCATTCAAATAGGCAGCTAGGAGATGCGAAACAAAAGTAGCTCCACTTCTCCTATTCATACTGGCCACAACAATTGTTTTCCTTGGAATTGCTATACCAATCTGCTTCTCATATACAGGTTCAAACGATAATTTATATTGCTTTTTAATTATTGGTGCTTTTGCCGTTTCCTCTTGTACAGACTTACGTTTTTGTTTGTTTTTAAATATTTTTGACTTAGAGACAGGTTCATCATTGCTTCCTTCCTCTAAGTCACTTGGCACTTCCTCTTCTTCCTCAGCAGGAATGTCCGGTAATTTCGTTTGTTGCGGTGCCTGACTTGCTCCAACAATCTCGGCTACATTCTTAATATCCGACTCCTGTAGCAACTGCGGGATAACTTTATTATCAATATCAATTCTACGAGAGTTGAAAATGTCATAGATACCTAGATAAATCAGTTTCGCCAAAAACTCATCATCATTTTCACGTTCTGTAAAAACTACAATACGAATATCTCGATTAAAACGTATATCCCTTAACTTCTGTAAGATAATCAATTCACGTTTATCTTCCTGTCCCGCATCAATATTTAATCGTTTGTCATTAATACATAGAATCTCGGGTTGTTCCGTATCTAGAATTTCATCTAGATATTTAATATGCATCACATCACTATCAGCCACTTCAAATCCCGCGCCAACAAAATCTTCTCGTAAATATGCCGTATATACAGTATCACTGATGGCTAATACAATTTTTTTGACCATGGTAAACCTCCTTTAACTTTTAGCGTTGGATTAAAATCATGTTTTCAATTGGAATTTGCGCCTGTTGATGAATCTTCCCAAAAATCTCATTCAGAATATACTCCACTTCAACTTGTTCCAATGGTCGTGGTGCCTCAAAATCAGAATTAAGTTTTATTCGTATTTCCAGTCGATCTTGAATTT
>NZ_JAKUGJ010000080.1:0-3634 GCF_022663915.1 Bacillus cereus group sp. BfR-BA-01331 | reverse complement strand
GCCTACTTTTATAACATCTATAACAGATAATAAAAAACTACGTGGAAAGACCGCATTTTGTATAAGAATATACGTTAAGTTGATGGATGTGGGGGACCGCCACATGCCCATCAAGCTAACCAAGTAACTTACTAGATATGAAACGATCCTCGGTTCAAAACTAGCAATTGATAGAAAAGTAGGCATACTAAAGAAGCCTATTAAAACGTGATTTTTTCGCTAGGCAGCTTGTCTATGCTTCACCGTCGTTTTATACACAATCCCTAGAATATCAAAGACGGTCATCTTCTTATAACGATGACATTTACGACCGTAAAAATATATGGAGAAGTAACTCACTATGAGGGCAAAAATCGAAAATGGATGTAAAAACACTTTTGTCACAACAATGGGCAAGCTGCTTAGATGAAGAAGACTGGTTTCCGCCACTTGAAAAAGTGCTAAAGAATATTACTTTTGAAAAGGCAATTTGGAAACCGGAGGGGGAAATGAATTCCATTTGGGAATTAGTTTGTCATTTATTTTTCTATAAAAAGAGACTTCTGATGCGATTTCTTGGTAAAACAGCGAATGAACCCCAAGCAGAAGATAATGAATCTACATTTCGAAGACTATTTAACATCTTTTTATTGTAGTAAATGAACAAGAAAGAGGTTATTTACTACAGATTATCTAAACCATCAAATCAAAATGAGAGTTGTAAAGTGTTTAATTTACATGTAGAAAAATAAAAAACCACTTAGAGTGGTTTTTTAATCGCGCATTGCTCCTGCCTCACGGGAGGTCATTGCTCCTTGCCCTTGGCTAACATCTTTTTGAATTTCTTGTTTTACTTTTTGTGCATCAGTTCCCGCAAATTTTTGTTTCATATTAGAACCCAAATTTTCTTTGTCTTGTTGATTCTGTAGCATAAAAGTCCTCCTTTATTTATTGATTTAACAATCCTATTATTTACAAAAACACTTAGTATATTCCAAGGATTCGATTGAAATTCACTTAAAATAAAGGGACTTTCGTTTGAATAATAAACATATATTCGTTGTTCAACTAACGTATGCGTTAGTTGAATATGACAAATGCTTTAAAAGATAGCCTGTATCAATAATTACTTGGTAATCATCGATACAGGCTTTATATTTCAATAACTAATCGTCTTTCTATATATTTAATTTAATATCCTTACTATCCTTACTATCTTTACTGTTAATATTCATGTGTCTTTAATCTATTGTATTGTTTTGAACGTGCTTGAGTGGAACTTGTTGTAAATATCGGAAATATCTTTTTAGAGATATCTTAGTTTTGAACCCCATTCTACTTACCAATTCATCTTCATTTATTCCTTGCTTAATAAGACGGAGAATAAATGTATTCCTCATCTGCTGTGCAGAAATACGCCTATTTCCCCCCGCACGTTTTACTTCAAGCCGTATCATTTTTTGCACAGCAACCTCAGACAAGGCCTTTGGCGCATCATTTTCGTACACCCAACGATAAGTACCCCGGTTAAAATCAAATACAACAAATAGGGGATTATCAGTATGTTTTCGAGGTCTTACGGGTTCTGGAATGATCGTATAATATTTATAAAGTTGCTTTGTATCTTCATCAGTTAAGAATACAGATCTAGTTACTCCATCCTCTCCTGGAACAATTAAACTATTTCTAGCAAACTGTATATGGCTCATATTAAGCGATACAAGCTCTTGCAAGGATAACCCATAGTTTACTACTAAATTTATTATACAAGCGTTTCTATCCATAATAAGAGGGCGATATTTAGCTTGTCTTTCTGTTAATCCCTTTGTTGAAAGTATCGTTTGTTTTAAATGCTTTTCTTCCGTTGCAGTAATAAAATCCTTATCACTTAGTGATTGATCAGGAATTAAGGAGAGGTGAAACTCATCTAATGGACTATCTATCCCTAAAAACATGTTCAATTTCTTTAAAACCACCCATATTCTGTGCCTTATTTTCTGGGAATATTTGCGCTTGCTTTCTAACTCAGAGAAATACCCCTGATAATCTTTTGGAGATAATTCACTCCACGATTTGATATGAAAAAGTATCTCATTTACTTCTAACCATTTAAAAAAATCCTTAATATCGTAAGAATAACGTTGTATCGTAGAATGTTTTCGACCTTTTTCAATTAAGTAATTAGAAAAAGCTTCTAATGTTTCTTCTAACCTAATTGTCTCGTTCATTATAATCACCTAATTTCTTTGGGTATATTATAACAAAAAATAGGTGAAAGACCTGCAACCGCCCTCTGCTATGCACGGTTGCTGGCATAGCAAAAACGCAAACGGACAAACAACCCTTTGCATTTTTGCTATGTTGATTATTATTTACAAAGCCAAATGAATAAGGCTATCATAATACTCCAAAAAGGGAGTACAAGTAATAATCCCCAAAAAACCCCTTTAAAAAATCTAATTTCGTTATATTCATTCATTGCTATATTAGTTGTATTCTTTAGTACGACCATGTTTAATCCTCCAATTATTAATTGATTATAAAATGAAAAAAGGACAAACCTCGTCCTGGTAGGGATACGTAGGTTTGTCCTTTTGTATGTGGGTAATGATATGTTTAATTACCATTATTATAACTGAATTAACAAATATTTTCAATTAGGTCAGACTTCTTATTAACAATCATACTAGTAATAATAAAATCTATTATAAATATATATCTTATATATTAAAAAGAAATAAAGATAAAACTTTTATAGGTTATCAAAAATAGGGAAAAGACCTACTCCCACAAGGAAAAATTTGATGTTAGAACATAAAAAATCATAAATAGTAGAAAATGTATCCGTAGATTCAATGATTATTAGACTTTCAATTCTACAAAAAAGCAGAAAGAAAATCATATATTTCTACATGAAATCGGAAAGAAATTGATACAAATCACATTATATTTATTCAGCCATGGAAATAGGGTGTATTTTCTTTATTTTGTTAAATGGAGCAGTATGTAGCGTCCAATTATCCACATTTTGTTCAGATAATGTAGCTATTTGTTAACATTACTCAGTATTTACACATAACTCACATTATTATTGATGATTTTTATTAGATGAAATTAACGACAGTAGTATTATCAAGGATATTGGGAAAATATTATTCACATTTGATCATAATTGTCCTCATATCCACTGTTTTTATAAATATCCTTCTGATTTTTTGTAGATATAAAATCGGATGTTTTACTATACGTGAAGAATATTCAATATGTAGTGTGGAGATTCTTCTGTAGGTAGAAGAGGATTTGTATAGAATTGTATAAAAAAAGACTCCATTTTACATGAAGTCCTTCTGATTTGGTATTTATAAATAAAGTAGTGGAAAGGGGATCTTAATGAAACAAATACGAATAGCCCTCTACTTTCGATGTTTTCAAAAATAGAGAGCTTGTTGCTATTATTTTATTTCCATTGCGGTTAGCACCTGATCTGGAGCTGTTATTGTTACACCAGCACGTACTAAACGTTCGAAGGTACGCATAAACTCTAGTAAATTAAACTGCTTTGGCAGCTCAATAACACGAAGTTTTTCTTGTGGCAGCTTATCAATTGCCTCGATAAACCATTCACGTACATCACTTGGAATCGTGCGTTCTTTAT
>NZ_JAKUGJ010000079.1:0-3693 GCF_022663915.1 Bacillus cereus group sp. BfR-BA-01331 | reverse complement strand
AATGGGTTCCGATGGAACAAATACATGATTTTTATTCCCTCCGCTGGCAGATTGAAATTATCTTTAAAACTTGGAAATCCTTATTTCAAATCCATAATTGGCACAATATCAAACGAGAGCGATTAGAATGCCACATTTATGGAAAACTCATCGCTATTTTTCTATGTTCTTCTACTATGTTTAAGATGCGACAATTAATTTTACAAAAGAAGAAAAGAGAATTAAGCGAATATAAAGCCATTGGAATGATTCAAGATCATCTATACATTCTTTATCAATCTATAAAGCAAAACACCCGAGAAATAACAAAGATTTTAATCCGCCTGTTCCATCTTCTACAGAAGAATGGACGGAAATCTCACAGATATGAGAAGAAGACTGTCTTTGATATTATGGGTGTTGTCTATGAGTATAATGGATTGAGAAAACAAAAGAAAATTGCATAATTAAAAAAGTGAAACCCATTAGGGTTTATTTGGTATGCGCATTTTTTAAGAATATACTTCTATTTTGAGAATGTTTTAATCCGGCTGAACGAAAGTTAAGTTTGTTTACACTCTTAAGTTGATGGGCATGTATAGTGACCCCTATAATAACTCTCCCCTAGCATAATGGACATTTACCTACCGTACGATCCTCTGCAGTTGGAAATTCAAAACAAATACTAAGGTCTGGCTTTAATCGAATGGCAGCTGTGAATTCTCCTTTTTCCCCCATTAAAACCATTAATGAAGTCTGTTACATTACTATTTAATAGCTGCTTAATCTGACTATCCGATAATTTCTTACCTTTAATTTTAGCTAGCAACATAAAATTACATCCGTTTTGATGGTCTGAGCACCCGAAAAATGTTTTACGAGTAGAAAATTTTGAGATCTTAATCAAAATAGTAATTAATCTATCAAAGTTGTAAAATAAGGGTAAGAATAATTCTAGGGGGATTTATATCAATTATAATGCTATTAATCTAAGCGAGAAACTGTCCAAATTCAATGAACACTGGTCGCCCAAAGTAATTGGTGAAATGAATGACTATCAGTTTAAGTTAGTTAAGATTCTAGGAGATTTTGTATGGCATAATCATAAAGACACCGATGAGGTATTCATCGTGATAGACGGTGAGATGTCCATCACATTCCGTGATGGACATGTTAAACTTTCCAAAGGAGAAATGTATGTGATACCAAAAGGTGTGGAGCATAAGACCTATGCTAAAAAGGAATGCCATATAATGCTGGTAGAGCCTAAAGGTGTAGTCAACACTGGTGAAACTACTTCCAAACTAACTGCTGATAATAATATATGGATTTAAATCCATATTTCAATTACTTTCTTTGAATCAACATGTAAAAGGAAGTTACATATTTTCCGCAATCGGGCTCGATTGTGGAGCAAGAAGTAAAGGAGTGATACATATTAGTCAATGACTAATATGTATCACTCCTTATTTTTTATGACCTTTTTTGATTTAGGTCTTAATACTGTAAATTAAACAACTTTATTGTCACTAAACAAATATATCTTTAATCATTCTTTTTCATCACAAAATCTTTTGGATTCCCTTTTAACTTGTAATACTTCTTGTTAAGACGAATGGCTACTATGGAGATTACTAAAAACCCTATTACATATAACATTGGCCTGTCTCCATTTCTTATTGTTTAGCGAACTTATTCTGTAAATACTTCACATGTTTCTTCTTTATATCCTTATCGGTAATATTTGCTCGCAATATAGTTTGATAGATATGCTTGACCTCATCTTTTGTTAGTTTCACATCATTATAGGATTCAATACATTTTTTTAGATTGTTATAATATAAGACATGTTTATCTTTAGAAGGGACATTCACCCTTTTGAGACTACATTTTGGATGAAACGCTGTAATAGAGATACACGGCAGCTGTTGCTCCATAATCCATTCAATTGCTTTCGTATGTTTATAGTTTTGTCGAAATGGATTTTGAAAAGAGTGTTTCTTTCTAAAAATACCTTGTGTCCATCTTGCCGCCTTCTCATCTCCATAGATCCAGCCCTCGTAGTTCTTCGTCTCTATGACAAATACACCTGTTTCCGCGATAATAATATGGTCAATTTGCGTTGTATCACCATACTCCGTATGAACCGTCACATCATGTAGCACATAATAACTTTCAGGATCTAATTTACTTAATATACGTTTCACCAGTTTTTCTCCGACTTTCCCTTTCCATTTAGGTACATGTTTTTTTACAATGATATTCAACGGAATCAGAATCGCAATGAGAACTAATTCAAATAGTAATACTTTCATAATGAAATCCTCCCTTTCTTTTTACACTCTTGCGTTTCTGCGCATTAAACGGAATACATGTGTTTCTAATCCTAAAATAAAATATGAAATACATAAGCCTTTTATCACCATCTCTACGAATCCTAACGCTAATGAAACAAGGAGCCCACCCCGAAATTGAAAGGGTCTGGTCACCCTTCGATTCACTGGCTTTTCAATGACACCAAAGTTAGCCCAGGTTGGTAAACGTTTTTCCACATTCTTTATGGTGCCCATTAATCCATATTTAAGCGACAGAATGAAACATCCAATTAGTAAATACACAATAGAAGAAAAATAGATAGATAGACCCATTACGATAATTGTAAGCAGCCAACCTATTAAAATAGAATTTCGCAAAACAATATATTCTCGATTTCTTTTCAAAACAAACATTCCTTTCAAAATAAATTAGGGTATTTTTAGATGGAAAATATTTACATTTAATTATAAGCATGATATGATACGTCTATATTAATTTACGAACTAGCCTAAAAAGGATTGTGATAGCCATGATAAAACTTATAGTAGATAATACGGTAACAGACCAAGAAACAGATTCAGCTTTTTCAAACCTTTTCACCTGCAAAGACTGTGTATACTATCTTTCAAAATCGGATTCTTGCAGTCTACAATTAGCAGCTGATTCAAATAATCCCCTTATCCCTTATGAGTGTGGGAATTTTGAGGAAACCTATGAAATCGGAACGGAAGATCCATTGAATTCACATATTCATCAACAACTTCGTGAAGAAAAAGCACAAATACTAGCTGAAAATTATCCAGCACAACCTTCTATTGATCCGATCCATAAAGAAGCAATATGGTATGGAGCAGCAGATTATGGTTGTTGGATTGTAAATGATGCAAAGAAACGTTTTGCTCTTGCAGGACAGGTTCCTTTCGGTGATAATAATATGTCATCTGAAAAATACGCATCTCCTTTCCCTTTACATGATCATGGAGCAAAAGAAGGTATTAGGCACTATATGTGCTGGTATGTAAACGAGAAAGGAATAGGCGCATACCATCTACTTATTGGTGGTGTCATCATGAAAATTGCAGAAGGAGTTAAGAAACTTGGATTCAATAACTAATCACATCTACAAGAAAAGAATGTTAGAACATACGATATTATTTAGCCTGGTACATCTGGTACCAATCCTTATCTTTACCGGCATCATATACTTAGTACTAGATCTTTCTAAGTCGGACTGGCATACTTGGCTTATGTATGAAGGAATCTTTACGATCCTGTTCCTCATAACGAGATTCCAAGTCTTTCAAACAAAAAAAAGTATTCTTTCTATGAAGCAATACGAGAAATGGTTTTCGAAGTTAAATATTATTTTAGTTTCTATTTTTCTTGTCTATTTTGCAG
>NZ_JAKUGJ010000078.1:0-3740 GCF_022663915.1 Bacillus cereus group sp. BfR-BA-01331 | reverse complement strand
ATAGCAATTGAAATTTTGAAAGTTATTGCTAGGGAAGTCGCTGTATTTTTTGCAAAACGAGTAGGAAAATACCTATCAACGTCTTGGAAGAAAATACAAAAACAGCGACGAAAAACGAAAAGAACCACCCTCAATGCCGGCAAGCGTCTGAAGGGCGGTTCTAAGAAAAAATAAACTTTTTTAGCAACCATCCACCTTGCGGTAGCAGTTACATAAGGCGAAGTGTTAGCAGCACTTCGTCTTCTTTAGTTTATGCAAAAACTATTGTTATAATACTTCTACACCTATTATAACATCAACTATTGTACATGTCATGCAGATTTGTCCACGATAGTTGACGAAAAATACAATATAATTATTAAAACGAAATCAATTTCGTTCCTGTTTCAAAATACTTTGCAGGAGCATAACTTTTCCCATCCCGATCCTGAAATTCACTGCCAATGCACAGCGATACAATCATTGCAACAACCCCGATGAAAATCACACGTCTCACACGTTGTTTTTTCTTTTTGTCCATTCCAAATTCCCCTTTCTACGAAAAAAAGGCACATCCCATTAAGGGATGTGCCTTTGGTTTATCCATTCAGCTACTAGCTTAAGATGAATTACTATTGTCGTTTCATCTTATTATACAATATTACTTTCTATTTTTCATATAATACCAGTCTGACAAATCAGTGATAATATGTTCTTTTTCAACCCAATTCCAGCCTGGCGTTTGTACAGGGAATGGAAGATCAGCAAGTACTCTTCTCTTTTTGAAGTCATCGTAAGCAACGCCTTTAATTTCTATCTCATTCGTCATACATAAGCTCATTTCGTTGATACCTGCTGGGTTTGTTTCAACATTAAACGGATATTTTCCATCTTTCGTTTTCAATGGTGCGTACCATTTGCGTCCCCCATCAATAATCTTTTCCTGTCCATCCCAATATAGGGACTTTGTCGGTCTTTTACTATCAAATACAAGACCTGTTATTTCAGACAAATACATATTTTCAGGTAGGAATTTCGATGTCAATCCAGTATTAGAAACACGCTCCAAATCTTGTGTAGTTTTTAATCCTTCATCGGCAAAAGGATATTGTGCCGTTGCTTCTGTAAATACACCAGGGTAATTTGCATTCCAATCATTTTTGTATTTCCCATTTACTTCATAAGTGAATCCATATCCACTATGAAGCTTAGAAGGTACTAGATTATCAATACCTCCACTTAATGTTTCATAATACATTTCTCCAACTGTATCATCTTTAGAAACACGCTCACTGACTGTTTCTACCACACCTTTTACGCTAGTTACACCACACATCCCTTTTTCATGTGATGGTGCATAGATACCTGTTTTAATAGGATTATTTTTGTATGTGGTTTCTTCTATATCTATACGATTACCAGCAGGGTTAATTTCCGCTTGAATTGTTCCTTTCCCTTTATGCTGCCAGTCAAGGTTCAATGTTTTCTTTTCTCCCTCTGTTAGTCTTACCTTTTGTGAAGCCACCTGTTGCCCGTTATGTTTTAGCACGACTACTGTTTCGGGATTCACATATTTTTCTTCTAATCCATCTAACTTCTTAATTTTTTTCTTCTCTTTATCTAGCTTCTCTCTTGCCTTATCTAACCTACCCGCAGCGTTGTCTAGTCTATTCTCTTCCCATGAGCAGTCCCTATCATAATAGTGGTGATTTCCTTCCGCATCTATTTCATGAATAGGATCACGACGGCAATAACTTAGACTTGATTGAGCGCTATCTCTATCTGATTCAGTGCTATTTACTTCCTGCTGGGACTTATTAATATTATTATTTACCTTCGCTCTATATTGATCACGGTCTGGCTTAAAGTTATCACGTGATACATCTACCCTTGTTTTAATATTTTTTCCTTCTCTTGCTGTTTCTCCTTCAATTCGGTCAGCCGAAAAATCAATTTTATATTTATAGTCATCTTCATTGCCTGGATCTGGGTTAGGTGTAACCTCTGTACCACAGTTACCATCCACATTAAAGTTTACGGTCTTCTCATTTGAATCCCTTTGAACAGCATCAGTAATCTTTAGCTTTGCAGTATAACGCCCGCACATTTGCGGCTGCCAGCTTACATCTTCTTTAGTAAATTGTCCTGCATCACCTTCATTTGGTTTCTGATTATCTGTTTGTGGGTTTGAACGCAAGTAATTTTCTTGGTGGTGTACTGTTTCGCCATCTTTTGTAATGTCTAGCATCCATTTCACACGATTTCGCTCGCCAGCAGCTGCTTGATATGGATTTACGGTTGTCCCATTTGGATCTCTATCGTTGTACCCTTTGCCCTTACTTACATATTCAAAACCATTAAATATGAATTTAACAGGCACATCTTTTTTACCACTAGACGCTTTAATATCTTTTATTTCAGGTTTACTTGTACGCACATACCACAGGTTATACTTATTCACATCATCTACGCCACCAGATCCCGCATATCCACCAGAAAGATATGCAATGTCTCGAATCCAATAAAATTTACCGTAATCTTCAAATCCTACAATTTTAGAGAGAACATGTGAATTTATATTTTCAAGAACGAAACCTGGATTTCCCCAATATTTATTAGTAATAATAGAGGCATTAATACGTTCTATTTCCGTTACCATTCTATCTCCTATAGGAACAGACGAATTTAAATAACCTTCATTTGAAATTCGAAGATATGGTTCTGAAGAATCTTCATTAATTACTAAATTTTCATTCGAATTATTCCAATTGAAAGAGCCATTAAACACAGCTGGATAATGAATATTCGCTTTATAGTACAGCCCTTTATCCACCCCTGGTGGAGTATATCCATTGCCAGGACGATAAAATTTACCCGGCATTTGCAAATCTTTTGATTTCAAAAATGTTCCCTTATCACCATTATAAAAGGGTACATCAGCGTTTTTCGCCTGAGCTACTGTAGGCATCGCTAACAAAATAGATGTGCAAACAAACAATAAATTTCGTTTCATTTTCATGTCCTTTTCCTCCTAAAATACAAAAAAGGACACACCTATACCTTGGAATCGGTACGTTAGGTGTGTCCTCTACGTATCATTATTAAATGATTTGTTTATTAAGTTATATACTTATTATAACATTACTTTGGTTGAATATCTACATACATTATATGTTTTGACATTGACTGTCCAATGCGGATTTTATAAGTACCCTTAGAATAGTTATTAATCTTTTGTGCATCTACAGTCTCTTGAATTTCATTATCTAAATTCAAACCACTTAAGTAAGCTACCCATTTTTTAGCTAACTCAACTGTTGCCTTATTATTATCTAAGAAATAAATTTTGTAATCATCTTGACTTCCTGCTACTGAAAATTGTGCTCCCATAGAACCTTCTGGAAGGTACATATTCTCATCTAATAAATCAATAGAACCACCAATTTCACTATATTTAAGGTTTGTATTATAAGTACTATTTACTTCTTTTATAATATTTTGTGCCTCATTTGACATTTGTTTTTTCACCATTGGATGCACAAGAGCTTCTGGATAATATACCAGTTTATTAGATGCCAAATTCTCATCTAGACCTGCTGGAACCTTTGGGTGTTCAGGTTTTTCTTCTGGTTTTGGATCTGGCTTCACTTCTGGTTTTTCCTCTGGTTTCGTTTCAGGTTTTGGGTCTGGCTTCACTTCTGGCTTTTCCTCTGGTTTTGTTTCAGGTTTCGGGTCTGGCTTCACTTCTGGCTTTTCCTCTG
>NZ_JAKUGJ010000077.1:0-3805 GCF_022663915.1 Bacillus cereus group sp. BfR-BA-01331 | reverse complement strand
ATCTATGAGTATAGTGGATATAGAAAACAAAAAAAGTTGCATAAGTAAAAAAATGAAACCCGTTAGGGTTTATTTCGTATGCTCATTTTTAAGAGGATAATACTGTTTAAAAGTTTGTTCATTTCAATTAATGGAAAACCGTGGAGTTTCTATCCTTAAGTTGATGGGCATGGGGTCACCATATCAAAAAAGAAAATTGTACGTTTAGACATAATTTGGACACAAATTAACCGGTTCCCTGTACGTTAAGGAACCGGCTTACTTACTTTACTACTTATATATATAGATTTTGTCTCGTAATGGTCTTAAATTATTAAAATTTGTTTTTTCATTTAAGTTCCAAACATAGTCACCCGTCAATGTAATATGTTCCCAGCCAAGTGGAGATATATGTTGTAAATATTCTTCTGGAATGTTTACGCCTTTTGCACGTAATGCATCTACTGCACGCGATATATATACAGTATTCCATAATACAATTGCAGAAATAAGAAGTTGCAAACCGCTCGCTCTATGTAATTGATCCTCATAAGAACGATCACGAATTTCCCCTAATCGATTAAAACACACAGCTCTAGCAAGTGCATGTTTTGCTTCACCTTTATTTAAACCGACCTGTACACGTCTTCTAAGCTCAGGGCTTTGCAACCATTCTAATGTATATAAAGTTCTTTCAATTCTTCCTATTTCACGTAAAGTTACAGATAAGCTATTCTGCCTTGGATAGACCGCAAGTTTCTTGAGAATAAGGGAAGCTGTGACGGTCCCATTACGAACAGAGCTAGTTAATCACAATAAGTCATCCCAATTTTCTCTTATTTTCTTTGTATGAATTGTTCCACCAATCATAAATTCTAGATGTGGTTGATTTATGAGCTTTTCAAAAGTATAGATTTTATTTTTATTAAACGTTTTAATCGAAATCCTAGCATATGACACATGGCAAAGACATGATCTACAAAGCCCGCTGCGTCCGTATAATGTTCTTCAATTTCCAAATCTGTTTCATGATATAGTAAGCCATCAATAATATGTGGCGCTTCTTCTGAAGAACTAATAACTTGTACATAAAAAGTACACCTCCAATTGTCTTTCGTGTCTAACAATTGGGGTGCACATCATAATTGGGCGGCTTTTTTTATTTCCTCTATTCAAAATCTATTTATTCATTTTACTTAAAGCTTTATCCATTTGACGTTCATTAGCTTGAGTAGCACTACTTGTTGCATTTTCTACACCACGGTAATTATATTTAGAGTTTTGCCAGAAATCAAAAGCAAAATCTTTTAAATTTTTATCTGATGCATTTTTATCAACAACTTGCGACTTGAAAAGGTTGTTTAACATGTATTCATGGTTAGATACATCTTTAATATAGTTTTTATCTTTATATTCTTTAATAATTTCGTCACCAAATTGTTTAACTTCATCTTTGGATGGTTTGTAAACTTGAGCATATTTGCTTACTTCATCAAACTTTTCAGTTGTAGATTTATCACTCGATGCAACTTCTTTAACCTTATTTCCCCAGTAAACTGTTTTAACCGTCTCTTTTGCGGCAGTGTCTTCTTTTTTAGGCTGTTCTTGTTCTGGTTGTTCTTGCGGTTTAGGTGTTTCTTGACTCGGCTGTGTAGTTTTTTGAAGTGACCTAGTTTGCTCTTTTTCATAGGAGTCTACTTTAGATTTTAACTCTTTGATTTGTGTTTTTAATTCTTGCTGTTCATTAAAGTGTTGATCGATAAGTTTATCCATATCTTTTTGTGAATACTTAGGTTTCATATCTTCTGATTTGGAATCCTTAAAAATAGCTACGGAAGCAATGATAGCTACTATTACAGCGATAATTCCAATGATTAGTTTTTTGTTCATTTATGTTCCTCCTAAAATACAATATTATTATTATATAACAATTAAACAGTTATAGGTAGAAAAAAAGACACCCTAAGGTGCCTTTCTCCGACTTGAACCACTTTAATTTTAATAATATGTATTGGATTTCCATCCAAATATTGTTTTAGGGGTCACCATATCATTCTGGGAAAATTGTACGCTAAGAGATTTATAAAGGTCGTTGGTACTTAATATACGTTTATAAATATTTCGTTACATGTTTATAAACATGACAAACCTTGATTTCATAAGGAGTAAAGTTTCTTCCTTAAAGGTATAACTTTATAAACAGGTGGTTTTTGAAACGAGAAATTGTATAACTTAAGTGAATTTGAAAGTAAACTAATGGCTAAAAGTTTACATTGGATTTTTTAAAAATTTTATGGTCGATTTCTTAATATATTTCTCAATATAGATATTATTGTTAATTGTGGAATGTATATGGAAATTAAACGTGTAATATAATATTATGAATAATAAGATAGCTTGCAATATATTTCTCCTTGTGAAAAGATAAGATCCAACTCTCCGATCTTATCTTTTTTTATTTGTAGATATAGGAGTACCCGAATATAATAAAAAAAGATAGCTATTACCTTTTGTTTTTCCCTTATGAAAAAGATAAAAACCTATCCGTAGATAGGTTTTTTGTTTATATTTATAGTATCTATTTGAATATTTCCCTAGATTATCCCCTCATACTCAAAATCGGTTTAGTACCCCATTAGCTTTTCATAAAACTTTTCTTGTGTATTCATCATTTAGATGGCTGCAACTCTTCTCCTTTTTTGGAACGGTTCATTGCTTCTAAGAATAAATATTCTTTTACTGTTAGCTCAACCGTTGGGCAATATTCAACCTTTGATAATTTGTGAAATAAAGAAAGGTTATCGTGTAATTTTTGAATCATTTCATCTAAAGTGATTTCTCCTACACCGTATTCGATTACTGGATTTAAAAATACCTCTATATCTATTAGACTTGGTTCAATTAGGGAAACAATTTCCTGTATCTTTGGTAAAATAACTGTTTCATAACGTTCTTTGAATAGTTCTAAGTCCTCTGGTGCGGGTTCATTATCACATAGCTTTTTAAAAGATATCATACGAATATCATTTTGTAATAAATCAATACGCTCTTCATAAAACGTTTTGTCGAACCCTTCTTTGTCAGCAACTTCATAATGAAGTTCTGTTTGTGATCTACGCTTTTTCTTATAAGAATCCATAAGGATTTTCTCTTTTTCATTAAACATCATGATAAAAACGGTACGTTCTAGATTCATGATTTGGTTTGCGACGCTTAATGTTTCATCTAACACTTTTGCACGTTCTTCTTCACTTAACTTTTTCATAGAGGATGGAACAAGGCTTTTGACATTCTCAAAAGACTCGGAATTAATAATATGTTGAAGAGAGAATTGAGAGACTTCTGGTAAACAAGGATCAGTTGTTTTGTCTAAGAGTAACAAATCTTTAATCGCTCTTACTGTATTTTTAATCTCTTTTTGAGCTTGTCGAACTTTTTCTATACTTCTTTCCATGTATTCTGGTTGTTTAAGGTGATTAAAGATGTATTCTCTTCTTTCTTCAAAATGCTGCTGTAAGTGTGACATAGTTGTTTCCCCCTCTATTTTCTGAATTGATTTGAAATTCCTCTTATATTGTATCATTAAAGTTTATGAATTGGGGACGTTAGCAATGTCTATTTGGGGTTCAGCCGAGATACGTGTAAAAATGGGTCATAAGCTGTATTATATTTCCATTATTGGTTTTTTAGCTAAAAATATCTACCTCATGATTAACAAAAAGCTGATTACCTATACGCTATAAATGAACTGCCCCCAATTGTTAAACAAAACCTAGCAATTGGGGGCAGTTCATAGTTATCATTTGACTCTTCTAGTGACTTTCTC
>NZ_JAKUGJ010000076.1:0-3892 GCF_022663915.1 Bacillus cereus group sp. BfR-BA-01331 | reverse complement strand
GCCCGCTTTTATAAAATCTACAAAAGATAATAAAAAACTATATGGAAAGACCGCATTTTGTTTGAAAATATACCTTAAGTTGATGGATGTGGGATACCACCACATGCCCATCAAGCTAAAGTTTTATTACACCCCCAGAACGAAATTTTTAGGCTTTCTTGTAACGAAAAAGCTTATTAATCGTTTTGGGGGTGACCTGTTTTCTTAGGTTGATGGCAATGTGGCGATACCCCTAATAAAGAAAAGAAGACCCCATAAGGCGTCTTCTTTTCTTTATATTTTAGTATTATCAAGCATATTTCTCTCGATTTGTCCCCAAACATTATTCATACTAGTTGTTTCAAAATATCGCATAATAGTCGTTGTATATAATTTGTACTCTAATAATTCTTTGTTTTTTAATCTTCTTCCTTTTTCTTTATATAAGGAAATGAGGATTTTATTCAATTCATTTTTAGAGTATTTAGGTTGTGTTCTTACGCATGTTGGTAAATTAGCCTGTTTTCTTAAATTATTTAATCCATTAAACCTTATCGAGAAAACATTTGCGTTATATATCTCATCACTTCGATCTAAATCTTTCGCACTAGCTACTTTGCCTATCTTTTTGCAAAAATTAATGTACATCTGTAAAAGTTCTTCTTTTGTTTCTTTAACTTCATCTACTTTTGAAAATACTATATTTACATTGGCTTCTTTTAAGGTTTCTTCATAAGAAGTAAATATAGCATATATTTGTTTGTCAGTTATCCCTTCTTTCGATAAATCAAGCAATGAAGGGGTTTTATTTAACTTAATAGCAAGATCACGAATAATAGCAATCAATTCTTCTCTAGAAAATTTATATTTATTAATTCGTGTTTTAGGGCAATTGACTAATAATAACAACTCTGACCACTTTTTGTTAAAACGATCCATCATACCAGATGAAGATAAAAAATCAGGATTTTTATGTTTATCATATAGTTTAGAAGTTATTGCTCCATTTGTGGTTTTTAAAATATAGTTAATTTCTTCTTTAAACATATCCATTATTTCTTCATTTGAAATATTAGCATTTTTGAAACGGTAATGATTTTTAGAAGATTCTCCGTAGCCAATCATCTCAATAAGTTCAGCCCAAGTTTTTTTAAAACGTACTCTATATAGTTCTGGGCTGGGTACATCAGCAACATTACACCATTCTTTGCGATTAGGTATTTTATTATTTTCTTTAATCCACCTTACTATTATATTAATTAATTCTATGTCAGAATACGTTTGGTAAGAACGTTCTTTATTTATTTTTAAACCAGCTTTTTTTAACGCTCCGTTCCATGAACCGAATCGATTAATTATAGTATGAGATTGACTAATATCACTAGTTTTAGGGCTTCTATCTAACCTTTTCGCCGTTTCCTGTATTATGAAAATTAATTCATCATTTGAATACTTCATAGAATGTCACACCACCTAATATTTAACAGTCGTCATATCATAATAAAATATTTATATTTTTAGTATAATCTAACTTGACTGTTCATGCCCATCCTAAAAAACGTCATTATTATTTAATTCTAAATAACTTTTAATAAAATAAGTTAACATGGTAAAATAATATTCGGATTGGCGTCCAATACATATTATTAAAATTAAAGTGGTTATCAAGTCGGAGGAAGGCACCTTAGGGTGTCTTTTCTTTATGAATTTACACAAAAAAGGTAATGGGCGCAATCTCACAAAAAAATAACCCGACTAGGCAGGTTATTTTTTTGTGCTTCTTGTTTTTATACATATCATTTTTACTTCTCTAATAAATTTTTTCCATATTTACAGTTTAAAGGAAAAACAGTATTATTAAGTTGTTAAAAACTGTAATCAAAGGAGTCGTTAAATTGAAGAAAAGAATTCTTATTCCGGTAATGAGTATGGGGTTTCTAATCTTTGGTGCATTTTATAGTCCTGATCAGAATACAGTTTCCGCTCAAATTAATAATGAAAAATCATCCGTAGATGAAAGTGAATTTTGGCTTTATGATGGGGATGCCATAAGATACTACCCTTATTTTAATACTTTTATTGGGATTGCTGATGTAAGTTCGGCTAATAAACAAGAACCAAGCCGTGTAGTATTTGAGTTTTATAATTTAAGAGATGACCTATCCTATGTAACAAGTGCCACTATCCCTAATCATAAGCATTCAGCTTTTCAACCATTTTCAGCCCCTATAAATTCTCTAGAAGTAGCTACCTATTCTATAAAGGTCAAAGTTATAAATGCAAAGTTAGATCCAAGTAAAGTTAAATTTGCTCATATAGAATAATACGTGTGTACATGTACACAGAAAGAAAATCACCATATCGAAAATAAAAATAGATGCTAAGGACTAAAAACCCTTACTATGACAGTGTTCAAAATGAATATAATCCAATATTTATTACAATAGGATGGTTCAAGGCACCTTAGGGTGTCTTTTCTTTATTTCTCAATAAAAGAACTTTAAGAATATGCTATTATTTAAATACAAATTCCCTTTTGTGCACTGAGGTAGTGATACCCAATAAAAAAGCCCACCTATTTCCGTAGGTGGGCCTTATCTTTATTACACAATATCAAAGTATACTCTCTTTTTCTCATAAACTTTATGCAATTATACATATTTGTAAAAATTACACTAAATAAATATTACATGTAGTAAAATATAAACCGTGGACACGTTCTATAAAGCAGATTCTTTTGAAAGACGTAACATATTGATCTCAAATCTCTTGAATTTTGTGAACTAACAATCTGATGTATATAGACGATTCTGTTTTATAGGATGTGTTTACACGTATAACAAAGGGGAATACGGATAGGTTTATACTAAATGAACGTGGTTCAAGTCGGAGAAAGGCACCTTTGGGTGTCTTTTCTTTATACAATAAAAAACCCACCTATTTCCGTAGGTGGGTTATATGTGATTTTGCACTTGTGCACTATTAAATTATAACAAGAGCTATTAACCCTTGTTAAGTTGACTGATAACTGAATAGATCATGTTAACGATAAAAAATATTAACATTAATATTAGGGGTACAGCCAGCATTTCGGAAAAAAACCACGCTAAGAGAATTTATCTGAAAAAAGAGCCGGAATTTACCCCGTTAAGATGTGCAGAAATAATAAAGTTGTTTAATTTACAATAAAGTCATTTAAAAAATAATATAGTTGTTTAAAAATCCTTATTCCACGAACGGAGCAGGTTAGTGGAAGCAATAGTAATTAGGTTTGACTGGGAAAATTGTCGATGATATTAAAAAAGACACCGAAGTGTCTTATGTTTTTCAAATTAAGCATACCGATAAATTGAAATTTAATTACTTAACATTATGCTTATCTTGGGAGCGAGGTATTTTATCGGTGAGTGTATACAAACCATGTAATGCTTGCTGTTAATAATGCTGACGAAATCAAAGCTGTAAGAACACTATATGTTTGCCAAATAAGTATTGTTGACCAATCAAAAGCACAGCACAGTATACCCAGGGCAACCGTAGCGATCAGGAAAATAACTGTTACGGTTATTCTCTTTTTTGTCATTGGCTGCCGCTCATTCGTTTTCCTTCTGCGTAATCCTAAGAGAAATAGCAAAACGGCCAATAGGCAAAGAATAATTGTGATAGACGACAAAATGATATCCAAAAGCTGTGTGCCGCTTATTTCATATGACTGAGTTAGATTGCCCTCTAATATATCTTTAACTTTTAGTACCATGTTTATATTGGTATTTGCGCCGTTGCTCAGCAAGGAGACGGCTGTTCGTTCATTTAGCAGTATGGCTACTTCGGTTCTGAAATTTGGATTGCCCCCAGTGTGTTCTATAATCGTTTGTTCGGCGTTTACGGACCAGCCTGCCGCATAATACATACC
>NZ_JAKUGJ010000075.1:0-3975 GCF_022663915.1 Bacillus cereus group sp. BfR-BA-01331 | reverse complement strand
GGTATGTATTATGCGGCAGGCTGGTCCGTAAACGCCGAACAAACGATTATAGAACACACTGGGGGCAATCCAAATTTCAGAACCGAAGTAGTTATACTGCTAAATGAACGAACAGCCGTCTCCTTGCTGAGCAACGGCGCAAATACCAATACAAACATGGTACTAAAAGTTAAAGATATATTGGAAGGCAATCTAACTCAGTCATATGAAATAAGCGGCACACAGCTTTTGGATATCATTTTGTCGTCTATCACAATTATTTTTTGCCTATTGGCCGTTTTGCTATTTCTCTTAGGATTACGCAGAAGGAAAACGAATGAGCAGCAGCCAATGACAAAAAAGAGAATAACCGTAACAGTTATTTTCCTGATCGTTACGATTGCCCTGTGTATACTGTGCTGTGCTTTGGATTGGTCAACAATACTTATTTTGCAAACATATAGTGTTCTTACAGCTTTGATTTCGTCAGCATTATTAACAGCAAGCATTACATGGTTTGTATACAATCACCGATAAAATACCTCGCTCCTAAGATAAGCATAATGTTAAGTCATTAAATTTCAATTTATCCCGCTTTAATGGGCAGTAAGACCCCCAACTCAAAATTCAGCGAAAGCAAAGAATTTAGGTGGGGGTCGGGCTGCCCATTAAAGTCCGATTGGTGAGGGCTGATAATCAGTGGGGGGTGAAGAAAACCCCCACTGATTAAAGTTTCACTTTATTAAAAATGAAATAAAATAGTTAAGAAGTACGCATGGGTGTAATGAAGAACTAATAAAACATATCTTGCCACTAGAATGGGAGCATATCAACTTTTTAGTTGAGTAACGCCAGCATTTCAGAAAAAATACAATAAGCTGTCCATATGGGCAGCTTATTTACATAATTCTCGATATTGGAAGTTGATTAATATTAGCTTATTTGTCTTATAAGTTAAATTGAGAACAATTAGATTCCTAAATATTTCAGTTCTTTTTGTATGTTATTCAAAGCAAATCCCTCTCGTTCTCGAAAGGGGTTATTTGATTCGTTCGAAGATAATCTCAAAATATTGCGCGTATCCTGCGATTGATGGTGCAAAGATTTGAACAAATTTCCAACCGTCTTCAGCATGTTCGGCAATAATACGCTTATAATCTTCTTTAGGTTCCCCTTTCCAGTTATTAACTTCGACTTTCACGAATTTGTAATCGTACATATCCTTTCCCCCTTTTCCTAATTGTACCATTTCAGAGAATCGATTTGTTATGATTTTTGGATGTATATGGTATTCGCATTCAGTTAATATAACGTAACATTATCGGTAGCAAGGACAAGGAGGAACCCTGCTCTCATAAGGGAACCTCCTTTTTACGTTCTATGGATCTATACATTTTTTTATACATTCCTATCCTGAAGGGGATTTTAAGATTTCTGTTTGTTACTGAATTAGCTGAAAAACGGTATAAAACCTTGCATACTTCTTAGCTTGTTTTTTTAATGCTGGCGATATCCTACATCCATCAACTTATGAATTTTATAATGTCTCCAAACTAAGAATTTCTTGTGTTTGTAGTCCAAAATTTTATGCAATAAAAAAATATCTCGAATTTGAGATAAATCACTTGCTTTTTAATCACTTGAGTTGTAAAGTGATAGTAACGAAAGCGATTGAGTCATATGAAAAACATACACTCAGTTGCTTTCGATTTACAAAACAAAGTAATTTATAAATGGATTCAGTGCAGCTTATTCAATAAAAAAATACGACTAAGCTATAAAAACATAATGAGCATAAATTGAAAAGTTAATAACCATATTATTTGTTGGAAATATTATTTTTTAGGTATCACTTGACTAGTAAAATGAAGCGGAGGAATTATCAATGTATGAAATTAAAGGGCATCATCACATTTCAATGGTCACAAAAAACGGAAGTGAGAATAACCATTTTTATAAAAATGTGCTTGGTTTACGTCGTGTGAAAATGACGGTAAACCAAGATGATCCGTCCATGTATCATTTATTTTACGGAGATAAAACAGGAAGTCCAGGTACAGAATTATCATTTTTTGAAATGCCTTTAGTAGGAAAAACGTACCGTGGTACAAATGCAATTACTCGAATTGGATTACTCGTTCCTTCAGAGGAAAGCTTACATTACTGGAAAGAACGATTTGAGAAATTTGATGTGAAACATAGTGAAATGACAACATATGCAAATCGTCCTGCTTTGCAATTTGAGGATGCTGAAGGTCTGCGTCTCGTACTACTCGTTTCAAACGGAGAAAAAGTAGAGCACTGGGAAACGTGGGAGAAATCCGAAGTTCCGGCTGAACATCAAATTCAAGGAATGGGTTCTGTGGAAATGACAGTGCGTAGACTGGATAAACTGGCAAGTACACTAACAGACATATTTGGTTATACAGAAGTTAGCCGAAATGACGAAGAAGCGATTTTCCAGTCTATTAAAGGGGAAGCCTTCGGAGAGATCGTTGTGAAATATTTAGATGGTCCTACTGAAAAGCCGGGCCGTGGTAGCATTCACCATTTAGCAATTCGTGTAAAAAACGATGCAGAGCTTGCTTATTGGGAAGAACAGGTAATAAAAAAAGGTTTCCATTCTTCAGGCATTATCGACCGTTTCTACTTTAAAAGCTTATACTTCCGCGAATCAAACGGAATCTTATTTGAAATTGCGACAGATGGACCAGGATTTACAGTTGATGGAGATGTAGAGCATTTAGGAGAAAAACTTGATTTACCGCCGTTCTTAGAAGAGCAGCGAGCAGAAATTGAAGCGAAATTAGCACCTATTGAAGAGAAGTAATAGAAGAGAAAATAAAATTTAAAACCACTGGAGGAATATAAAATGAACCAATTAAAAGGAATTCACCACGTTACAGCAATTACAAGTAGTGCAGAAAAGAACTATGAGTTTTTCACTCTCGTTTTAGGAATGCGTTTAGTTAAAAAAACAGTAAACCAAGATGATATTCAAACGTATCATTTATTCTTTGCAGATGATAAAGGTAGTGCAGGAACAGATATGACATTCTTTGACTTCCCAGGTGTTCCAAAAGGTGTACACGGTACAAATGAAATTTCAAAAACTTCATTCCGCGTTCCAACTGACGCAGCACTAGAATATTGGGTGAAACGTTTTGACCGTCTTGAAGTAGAACATACAGGAATTAAAGAGCAATTTGGTAAGAAAACTCTTTCGTTCGTTGACTTTGATGATCAACACTATCAATTAATCTCAGATGAATTAGATAACGGGATAGAATCAGGTACACCGTGGCAAAATGGTCCAGTTCCATTAGAATATGCAATTACTGGTTTAGGACCTGTATTTATCCGTATCGCGAACTTTAGTTATTTCAAAGAGGTGCTAGAAAAAGTTCTATTATTTAAAGAGATTGCTCAAGAAGGAGAATTCTACTTATTTGAAGTAGGTGAAGGTGGAAACGGTGCCTCTGTCATTGTAGAACATAATACAGTTCTTCCTGAAGCACAACAAGGTTTTGGTACAGTGCATCATGCAGCGTTCCGTGTAGAGGATCGCGCTGTATTAGAAGAGTGGATTGAGCGACTAAGTCGAGTTGGACTCCCTTCATCTGGTTATGTAAATCGTCACTTCTTTGAGTCATTATACGCAAGAGTTGCGCCGCAAATTTTATTCGAGTTTGCAACAGACGGCCCAGGGTTTATGGGAGATGAGCCTTATGAAACGCTTGGAGAGAAATTATCTTTACCTCCGTTCTTAGAGCCAAAGCGTGAAGAAATCGAAAAATTAGTTCGTCCAATTGATACAGTGAGAAGTACGAAGGAATTTATTAAAGAGTAACAATAGAGAGAATAAGTAGGAGAGCAAGTAGTTTTAGCGAATCTCTGGAACTGCTTGCTTTTTCTTACGATTAGTCAACCTGTATTTATAGATTTTTGATGGATTGAGTACCAAAAATCTATATCACACATGTATCCACGTATAAC
>NZ_JAKUGJ010000074.1:0-4044 GCF_022663915.1 Bacillus cereus group sp. BfR-BA-01331 | reverse complement strand
CGAGGCTTGTTGGCTTCGCCAAACCATGCCTAGGCATGGCAAAAATAAAACCTTGGACTCTGTCCAAACCTGCTGGGGAACTCTTCCCCAGACCCCCTTCTTCCAACTCCCCAACCCCTCAATCCTTGAGGGACTCCCTCGCCGGTTGGCATCCCCAAAACGGTTCGTTTTGAGGAACTGCCAAGAGGGTGAAAAATCAGCTGCACGTGTCAATTCCTTAATGCTCCTTTCATGGCTCAGCACAAACCGCTGAGTCATTTCAGTCCGCTTACCATTGACACTTACCCCTTATTTTCCTTCTCTCAAGTCGTTAAATGCTAAAAAAAATGGTAATATTTATCAATTGGAATCATATTAATCGATAATGTTGGGAGGGATTTTCAATATGAATATTATCGTTTTAAGAAGAATTTTAATTTTTTTAGTTTTAATATTACTTGGATCTAGAATATTTGATTTTGATTTGTTTATAGGAATCACTCCAAAAGTGAATGTATTTATAACAATTGTTCTCTTCATTTTAATATTGCTTTTACATAGTAAATCTAGAAAAAATGATACGTAGGAGCGTGTAATATGAAAATATTAAAAAGAATAGCTCAAATACTAGGGATTAGTGCTTTATTATTTTCCAGTGCTATTATTCCAGCCCATGCTGAAACTAATACTAAAAATCAAGATACTGTTTTTTTAGAAATTACAAAATCTGATTTAGAAGAAAAAAGTTTTTTGGCTAACGGAAAAGTGCATAATTTTTATAAAACACCTGAAGAAGCAAATGTAAGTAAAGAAGCATTTGATAAATTTAATCAAATGGTTGAGTTTATTAATACAGAAATAGATAAAGGAACTATAAATATGGGTTCAAACATTAAAGAAATTACTATACCAAATGATCCAAAATACAATTCTTCACAACATACACCAGTTAATCCTAATCTTATTAACACAGATATCAATACTGTTGATTTAAGTCTATATAACTCTTATAGCATAAGTGCAAGTAAAGCTACTCAGATTGGTAAAGCACTCGCCTATGGTATAGGTGCAGCCGGACTTGCTAGTGAGTTTGGTCTTCCACTTGTAGTAGCTTCTGCCCTAGTATATTTATATGGAGCAAATGAAGTATGTAATTGGAATAATAGAGGTTACACTGTTTATTACCTTAAAGTTTGGTTACCAGGTCTACCCCAAGCTGTATGTATACCCAAATAAAAGAAACTAATAACCCCCTCTTTGATAGAGGGGGTTATTAGTTTCTAAGTATTTTAAAAATGATTGTCCCTTGTTTTTGGGTGTGAGTGCTGGCTAGTCGTGTGGGGGCTAAACCCCACATAGCGTTGATCTATATGGAAAAAGAACGATACCTTGAACGGAAGAACTGGTGGTTCGGCTGGTATAATTGCTTATCCAAGTCGAGCAACTTAACCCCGTTTTTGGTCTGTTCGGCTTGGCGAAAGCTAAAAACCTGCCGAAAAAAGTTTTGCAAGGAGGAAGCAACGCGGACAGGGTGGAGATTTTGGAGCGTTCTTTGCTCCAAAATACTACCTGTTCCTTGCGGAACTTTTAACCCTTATATAGAGAGTGAGAAGAGAAGGACTTTAAAAAGTGTTAAAAAGGTTGATATATCAGTAGTTTTAAAGATTTTCGTGTATCCCCAAAAAGGGACACTTCCGTCCCTAAAAAGGGACACACAAAATAACAACAAAAAAAGGACTTGAAAAATCAAGTCCTAGAATAATTTATTAGGTAAATTCTTTAATATAGGCATTTTCATAGCTTTATGGAACATAACCTGTAAATGCTCTGGTACATTTTCTTTATCTCCTGCAAAAATAATATGAGGATTTACAAAAAGTGAATATGCTTTCGCATTATTACCTTCTATACCGCTTTCTGCTTTAGTTATTAAACCTTTTTTAACTAGGGAATTAACTATTTCACTTGTTTTATTTCTACCTCTACCAAGTTCTTCAGCGAGTTTTGTGATATTCATTGGAACTGGTGTTTTTTCTTTAATATCAAAAACAAGTGCATTGCTTCCAAATGAAACGTAAGGAGTGATATCTATTAAAAATATTTTTTCTTGACCTGTTAAATAATCATTTTTATTTAGATAACTCAAGTTGCCTTGCAAGATTTGAGCAAACCTCACTTTCGATTGTGGGGATTTCTTCGTACCTATGTAAATTTCTTTACCACCAGTAGCTTTACTCAAAACCTTTAATGCTTCATCTACTATTTCTTGATCTACTCCATGATGTTCTTCTTTAAAATGTTTTTGTTCAATCTCTAAATCTCTTTTTCTAGCATTTTGTTCAGCTTGTTCAAAGTTAATAATCTTTTTTGTCATCTGTTGTTGCTCCTCTCAGTTATGAGCGCCAACAAAAATACCAAATTCATAATTTTGGGGTATTACCCTAATAATAAAATTATGATAATCTATAAACAGACATTGATTTTTTAGGTATTTTTGCTGAAATACCCTTTAGAACAAGCCATGCGACCAACATGGCTTGTTTTTTATTTTATCACACATATTCTCTCAAAAGATTGTCAAACAAAGTTTCCCTGAATTTTTACTTACTTTTTTTAAATGTCTTCTAACGTTCCATTTCATACCCTCGTTTTTTACTAGCTATTTCTCTCTTATTCTCACGCTCAAATTGATTATCTACACCCTTCATATCCAGTTCATTCTTAACAAGTCCTCTAAACAACTCAAAACGCTCTCCAAGGACTTTTTTCGTGTTGTGGTATAAAACTTTTACGTTTTCCTTTAAATCTTTTATATGGGCTTTTAACGAGCTTATTTCCTTACCTAATTCTCTATTCTTCTCATGCAATTTTGTATTCTCATTAATAGCTTTAACATAACCATCGGCTAAACTATCAACTTTATCATGTAATTCTTTGTTTTCTTTAACTAAATCTGTACGCTGCAAGCGCTCATAATCTTCTTTTACAAAATTTGCATCCCTCAGGACTTTTTGCATTCTTCTCATTTCACTATCTGAAACAATCCAATTACCAGTTTCGTTGGTTACTGTTTCTGATTTAAATAAACCTGTTTTTACAACCTCTGTTTTTTTCTCTTTGCCTTTTACTTTGAGATTAAATGTTTGAGGAAGTGCTTCACTCAAATTTAGAAGCTCATTCTTTTTACTTTTCAGTTCTTTATCTACAGATTGAATCTGTTTTTCTAACTTTTGTTCGTGTTCTTTGAATTCTGCATCCAGATTATTTTTTTGTCGCTGTATTTCTCCAGAGTACTTTTTCAACTCCTTAACCGTATCAACACCAATCGTTTTATCATTTAAAATGCCTTCCTTGTAAATATGAGGAATTTCCTGTTTTAAAAATTTATCTAAATCTTGGTGAAAAGTTTTTAAATCTTTTCTTGTTAAAACTTCTTTGGCTGAAACCTTTTCACGTTCTTTCTTCTTGTCCCAAACAACAGGCATAAAGGCAAAGTGCATGTGCGGTCTTGTTTCGTCATTATGAACGTTAGCGGACAATACATTTTTTTCACCGCCATAACGATTTGTTAAAAATTCATAAGTTTTCTCAAAAAATTTACGTTGCTCCTTATCAGAAGCGTTTTTCAAGCTTTCCGGTAACGTAACGGCCCAATTTGCACAAACCTTTACATCTTTTCGATTCAAACAATGCACTTTACTTAACCGATCATTCATACGAGAAAGTGTATCTCCTTTTTTTTCACATAAATCATAATTCAAATGCGACCGTTCATTATCAATATCTTGATTCGAATGATTTTCTGTTTTTCTGTCCCAATGAATCGATAATCCTTGTACACTTCCCTTTGTATATTTTTCTACATGAGCCATGAGCAATCCCTCTCTTTGGTATACAGTGTAACACGAAGATTAAGGAGAACCCAAAATATTTGGTCTAGCACGTTATACCAAATTTCATTTGGACGTGCTCTGCGAGGCTTGTTGGCTTCGCCAAACCATGCCTAGGCATGGCAAAAATAAAACCTTGGACTCTGTCCAAACCTGCTGGGGAACTCTTCCCCAG
>NZ_JAKUGJ010000073.1:0-4469 GCF_022663915.1 Bacillus cereus group sp. BfR-BA-01331 | reverse complement strand
AGTTTGTCTAGCATCTAAAAATAAAAATTGACGTTCACGTTGTTTGTTTCGTTCAGTTTTCAAAGAACTTGTCTGTCGCTCATTTGCGACTCCCTTATGTTAACATTTTCATATTTCAATGTCAACCAAGTTTTTTTATTTCTTTTGTCGCTTTCTGCATTGTTGCTATCGGCGACTTGTTCTATATTACACCTCTAAACTCTAATCGTCAACACCTTTTTACAAAGATATTTAATTTAATATGTTCACACCATTTTAGCTCTAAATCAGGCCCTATAAAGATTTCATTAAAATAGAAACCATCGTCTACTTTTCTTTATTAATCTATCCTTCTACAATTTAGAAACTTCTCTATTACAAAGGACTTGCTTCCCCCATCTTACCGAACTCATACGATTGATTCTTTTCAGCTAAACTGACAACCTTATTTTAATAATTAATAGTATATAAGTAGAAAGTTGCTTTATTTTTCATTACTGCTCCCTTTTCCCCTGTGTTTATCAAATTGTACTATCAATAACCATTCTATTAGAATCAGGTGACGATATGAAAGATATATGTATTCTTATAGCAGACGATGATAAAGAAATCCGTGATTTATTAAAAAGATATTTAGAACGAGAGTTATACATAGTAGATACTGCGTCTGCAATTATTTAATCAAAACAACTATAACCTCTTTATATTAGATCTTATGATGCCTAAAGTAGATGGGATCGAAGTATGGAGAAAGCTTAGAGATACAACTAACATTCCTATTATTAATGCTAACTGCTAAAGATCACGAAGTTGATAAAACTTTAGGCTTAAGCATCGGTGCTGATGATTATATTACGAAGCCTTTCAGTATTCACGAAGTGGTTGCAAGAGTAAAGGCTCTTATGCGACGTTTTTTATTTCTCGGAAGCAACACTAACTTACAAGAAAAAACAACTTTAACATTTAAGGGACTAACCATTGATTTAAAAAAACACACAAGTCCCTACGAACGGACAAGAGATTGCGTTAACCGAAAAAAAACTTAAACTAGTAAAGTTCTTCTCTTCCAACCCAGAGCAATTATTTACAAAAACAAAACTCTTCCGAAATGTGTGGGACGCTAATTATATAGCAGATGATAATACCGTTATGGTACATATTAGAAAACTTAACTGCAAGAGAGAACTTATTAATTAATGCAAAGATAATTGGAGTTCACAAAAGGAATGCAATTGAAGAAGCATTAGAAATTGTAGGCTTGCAGCACGAAACAAAAAAATTAGTAGGAAAATACTCTTTAGGAATGAAGCAACGCTTAGGAATTGCACGTGCTCTTCTCCATTATCCTGAACTACTCATACTAGATGAACCAACTAACGGACTAGATCCAATCGGTATTAAAGAAATGCGAAAACTCATTAAATCTTTAGCTCAAGACAGAAATATAACGATACTCATTTCTAGTCATATATTAGCTGAGGTGGAACAACTAGTCGATCGTATGGGAATTATTCATGAAGGAAGGTTATTAGAAGAAGTTTCTCTTGATACACTGCGTAAAGCCAATCGTAAGTACATAGAATTCCAGGTAAATAATGATAATAAAGCTGCGATGCTATTAGAAAATCATTTTCAAATTTTTGATTATGAGGTACATGATGAAGGAAATATTCGCGTTTACTCTCACTTTGGACAGCAAGGACACATCGACAGAACGTTAGTTCGTAACGATATTGAAGTATTAAAAATTGTGATGAGCGAAGATAGACTAGAAGATTATTTCACCAAACTAGTTGGGGGTGGCACAATTGGTTAATCTGCTTTATACAGAACTATTAAAATTGAAACGATCCAATATGTTTTTGATTAGTATTATCGGAGCAGGTGTCGCGCCATTTTTAGTGGTTGTAGCTTCTTATATACACCTGAAGACAAAGCAGCCTACTCCAACTATTTTATTTGGTCAACTGTTCACTGAAGTTAACCTATACACTACTTTAATTATAGGATTCCCCTTATATGGAGTTGTAATCGCTTATCTATTTACCCGTGAATACACGGAAGATACATTAAAAAACTTGCTAACTATCCCAGTATCACGTATTAACTTTATTATAAGTAAGTTTATCCTTCTATTCCTTTGGATCATGATGCTAACTTTAGTTGCTTGGGCGCTAACTTTATTATTAGGGCTAATAGGTAGCTTCCCTGGGTTTAGTATCACCTTACTTTTAGGCTCTCTCGTAAAATTTTTAATATGTGGTGGACTTCTCTTTCTTTTGTCTTCACCTATTGTACTACTAACTCTTGTAATGCAGACCTATGTACCGCCTATTATATTAAATCATTATTACAATGACTAACCTTATGATCGTAAATTCAAAACATAAAGACCTATTCCCATGGACCGCTACTCTAGATATAGCAAATAACGAATTACAAGCCACATATTATTAAACCGATATTCAAGGAATATCGGTTTTTTATCTATTTCACCTCTAGTATTACTCAATTCAATATGGCATAGCGGGTAATAGATTAATATTAATAATCAGAATATTCTTCACTAACAATCAACACTTCATTAAAATCTGTAACGTTAAAAGCTATATTTGAAATCCGAACCTAGTAATAGCATTTCTTCTTTAAACACATATACTGAATTAAAAATAAATACCTCAATTGATTGAATATGCCCGTTACACCACTACAGAACAAACGTTCTATACCGCTACTTCCTTGTATTTAAGTAATCGTACTATATTTCACTTGCACTTATCTTCTCTACGAAAGACTCCCAATTATAAGATTTAAGGAGGTTTCATCCTATGTCTATATACACAATTAGAAAAGCAGATCGAATTGCTAACAAATCATTTAGTTTCATTTAATAGTATTAACAGCACCATCGGCGAAGTCGGTATTATAGATGAACTATATGGTATCTTAAAAAGCTTCCCTTATTTTCGAGTATGTATGGATTCAATATGTCCCTCATGATCCAATAGGGGAGAAAAATGCATTTGCGTTTGTAAAAGGGACACATGATTCAACTTCTACTATTATCTATCCTTCTCATTTAGATACGGTTGGCATTGAAGACTTCGAATCGTTAAAAGAATATGCTTTCTCTCCTGAAACACTCGAACAATATTTTCAAACCGATGCAAAACCTGGAGAGTGGCTGTTCAGCCGTGGTTCTCTTGATATGAAAAGCGGCGCTGCCATTCATCTAGCCAATATACTATACTTCTCAGAACATGTGCATTTATTTGAAGGAAATTTACTTCTCTTATTCAATGAAGATGAAGAAGGGGAACATCGTGGAATTATCTCTGCCTTAACCGAACTCGAAAGACTGAAGCAAGAAAAACAATTACAGTATCGTTTGGCTTTAACAATGATTTTATAATACCTTTATATGATGGAGATACTCCGCGCTACATTTATACAGGAACTTCAGGTAAACTTCTTCCTTGTTTCTATATTTATTGAAGAGAAGTACATGTAGGTGATACATTGTCTGGCATTGATCCTAATTTTATTGCAGCCCAAATCACAAATAGACTACATAACAACTATATCCATTACCATACGAAACAATCCACAAATTAAACATCCCATCTATTTATATGGGCGTCTACGGGAAAGATGGCCATAAATGGACAGAACGTGTTTACAAACTCTATTCGTTCAGCGTATTATCTTTATTAATCCGTAATACAACAATACAAATTTTAAATGACTACAAAGCTATTACAAATAGGAAAATTGCCCAGGGATTATAAAGAAAGTGAACTTTAACTAAAGTGAGGTAAATATACAAATGAATCCATTAGCACAATCATATTGGGATACTTATTGGGGAAACAATAAAAAACCAGAATCTGTTACAGCTTGGCAATTTGGTGATTCTCCTGATTATCTCGCTCAATTAGTCATTGATGGTGTGAAAACCGCAACATGCTCGGGCCATATTTTTTATGAATTAGAAAATGAACCACTACCAACAACTAACGATTATAGTATTGTACTCAATAGTCGGGATGAACCTGTAGCTATTATTAAGACAATAGAAGTAACTATAATGCCAATGAATGAAGTGATTGAAGAATTTGCTATAGCTGAGGGTGAAGGCGATCTTACTTATAATTACTGGAGAGACACCCATATAGAGTTCTTTACAAAGGAACTAAGCGAACTTGGTCTTAGTTTTTCTGAAGATATGCTGCTCGTTTGCGAACGTTTTAAGCTTATCGATGTAAAAAACAAAGTGAAGCTATGATAAATAACGATTTTACCGGAAGTCCATACTAGATAAATACATTTATCTTTAAACAAATAAGCTTGTTATCAATGGATTTCTTGAGCCATTAATAACAAGCTTATTTCATTAAACACAAAAAAGACGAGTCATTCTGACTCGTCTTAAAGTTGCTTGGCGACGTCCTACTCTCACAGGGACAAGGTCCCAACTACCATCGGCGCTA
>NZ_JAKUGJ010000072.1:0-4736 GCF_022663915.1 Bacillus cereus group sp. BfR-BA-01331 | reverse complement strand
GACGGTTGTAGTTCTCATGTTTTAATTCACGCATCATTTTAATTTGCGAATCCATAATCCGAAGACTTTGTACCTTGTCCGTTTTTTGCGCTTGTTGTAACGCAATCGTAAAGGTATTTACTTCTGGACTATTTAGAGCTGCTGCGAAGTTCCTAAACGGTTGATCCGAGCCCGCATACATTTCTAATTCTGCTGTAAGAGTCGATACATACGGACTAAGATGTCTCCCTGCATATATCTGTGCCTTTTTTACTGCTTCTAATGTTGTATGTGTCTTTAACAACTGCAGCAACGGAATTAAATACTCCGGTAATTCAAACTTCCTTGCTTCTATCGCCTGCTTCATTTTTCTCTTTAATAAGTAGTCTGGATAAAAGTAAAGGAATGGCGAAATTAAAACACCTACTTTAAATAAGTAGTAATCATGAAATACACTACAAATTAGGAAAACAGAGGTGAAAATGATGGGATACGCAACCTTCATTTTTAAATATTCTTCTGGGTTTGTATCCAAACCAGCTTCTTCTAGTTTTTTCTGAATCTGCTCTTTCTTTTCTTCTGTCAAATACTTATGTGATAACGATTGGAAAGGAGCAAGCATCATTTGATTCAAATTCTTCTTTTCAATCCGCTTTGCATTTTCTACATAATGGGTAAGTACACTCCCACTGTCTTTTTTGCTTTGTAGAAAGGTGGAGAATACCCAGTACATGACAACAAATATGACTAAACCTAAAAACGCGTCCATCTTATTCCCCCCTTTCTGTCGGGTTATAATTTGCAATCTTTTCTACACGGGTTGCTAGGAAAAATACAATAAACATATTTACCGCTAATGCAATTTTCCCCATCATAGAACCTGCTAAAAATCCATACGCCTCTTTTGACATCACCATAATGACAATCGGCATGGCGATAACTATTAAGCAGTTCTGTACAAAAGCACGTTGTGCTTGTGACAAACTAGAACGTAATCTTGCCAGGTATAGCTTTTGTTTTTCGAAATCTTCTGCAATATCTAGTAAGACTTGCACTGAATTCGCTCCACCTTCTCGGCTACATACTTCCAACATTTCGTGGAAGAAAACCAATTCTCTAAAGTTAAAGGTTTCATTAAACCCTCTAAATGCACGGTGCATCGTTGTTCCACCTTCTAATAAAAGAGAAACTTTTTCTATTTCTTCTTGAATACTTTCATGCATCATCGGTTTCACCTGAAGTAACACACGTTTTGCGTTATTACTAATTTGAAGTGCATTTGCTACAGCTTTCATATAGATAGATAGACGGTCTATGACAACCAAGTAGTAACGTTTTTTTCTTCGATAGAGAAGAAATCTTGGCACTAAAAACCCACATAAAGCGGAAATCAGTGTAAAAGGATCTCTCCCAAAGGAAAAATAGAATACTGCTGCAATACTCATGCCTGAAAGTGTCGTATATACCCAGTACATACTTTTCGTCAGTTTCCACTCGTACTTTTGGGCTTCCTGGATAACGGATTGCGGAAGATACATCCTTATTCCTTTGATATTCCGTAATTCTAAGCGTCTTTCTTCTTTCTCATTTTCTTGTACAAATTGAGAAAGGGCAGAACCCTTAGATTTTGTAAAAAGTAAAACTAACAATAGTACACTCATGAATATGAGGAATATACATCCATAAGCTAACAAACTATGCATACTGCACCTCCTGTTGTGTAAGGAATGGTGCATAAAGAGCTGGATTTACAGTAGAAGAACGGAACTTCCTTTCCATATCAGCCGACATTGTCGCTGTAGCGATATGATCTCCATGAACCTTTCCTACTCTCTCATTCATTTCATCATGTTCCTCATATGTCGGGATAAACTCAGAAAGCTGATTGAACTGTATATCATCTCGATAATCCAATAGTTCAATCATCTCTGTAATATAACGATTCCCATCATCTTTCTTCTCTAAAAAGACAATCACATCAAATGTCTGCGAAATTAATTCATATAAATACTGGGCGTCAATATTTGCACCACTTTGCAGACACATGAGCATTAAACGTCTAACTGCTTCTTTTGCACTTCTTGCATGGACAGAAGTAAAACCAGGGTGTCCTGTTTGGAAGAAGTTCAGCATTTTTAATGCTTCTTTCCCCCTTGATTCCCCTACTATTAATCGCTTTGGTCCTTGTCGTAACGCATTTGTTAGCAATCTATCAAAGTCAATTGCATTCTCTTCTACTTCCGATGCCCTACACTGCATCGGAACAAAATGATGTTCTGGAAAAATACGATGCAAATATAATTCAGGGTTATCTTCTACTACGAGAGTACGTTCTTTCTTCTTCCCTTTCGGAATATGAGAAGCAAGATATTTCATAAACTCTGACTTCCCTGTACCTGTTGCTCCCGCCACTAAAATATTCATTTTGGCTTTCACGGCTGCGGCCAAAAAGTCCAACATCTCTCTCGATGCTTGATTTGTAGATAACATCCGCTCTTCAGAAGCTCGAAGGTGATCCGCATTCTTACGAATCGTTATCGTTGTTCCTAGTCCCCCAAGTTCATCTAACGCAATATTGATACGTATATACGGAAATACACAATCTACATATGGCTTTGCTGTATTTAATGATTCTGACGTACTGTTTACCATCTTGTAGGCTAAAACTTTGACTTCTTCTTCTGTTTCAAATCGGTAAGGAAATGTACATTCTCCCTCCCCAATTTTTTCGTAAATAATCTCTTTTGTGCCATTTATATAAATATCGGTTACGTCCTTATCCTCTTTCAAAGACTCTATAATCCCGAATCCCACAATATCATCACATACCATGTTTAATAACTGATCCGAAGGAACATCTGCGATAACAACTTGATTACTTAACAAAAAGTTTTTAATGATCGTTTCTACAGCAGCTCTCTTCTCCTTATTCATAAAGGACTCACTTAAAATATCACGATGTTCTTTTACTAAAAACGCACGAATTTCATCCGTTATATCTTTAATTTGTTGAGCTGTAGTCGTCCCTAATTTTCGAGCCGATTTGGAACGAATCATATAACCAAAATGGTATAAATCTACTCGATTTCGTTTTAAGGCGACTTGTTTTGCCTGTAAATAGCCCCACATACTACTAACCTCCCCTTTTAATTTCGAAAACCAAAGATACCCTTTTTCATAGAGGATGTATGCTGGGATACAATATCAAGACCAGCTGCTTCCATAATGTGATGGACCTTTGTATTAATTTGTGGGGAACCAATCTGCATTCCCCATTCGTAACTTGTACGATCTCTGTCATATGGAATGGTCACCGCAATTTTTTGAGAAGAAAGCTTTTCAATATCTTCTACATAATTCTCATCTCCCATGTTCAAAACATGAATCATACGAGGTAATGTCAGCTTCGCTTCTTCTATCAACTGCAATTCTTGCTTAATTGCTAAAGCACCACGAGGGTTACTATTTAGCACATGAACCACAATATCTGATTGATATAAGATTGGATAACTCAGTACCTCTGATAATTCAGTTGGTACTGATAGAATGATGTAATCGTATTCTGTGGCTACAAGCGATTCTATAAATGTTGTTACAAATAATTCTTTGTTTTGAATCTCAGGGAAGTGAGCCATGTTATATCCTGATGGAAATACCAGAAAATCCATCTTATCGTGCAATTTTTGTATCAACCTTGGATTCAATTTTTTCTCTAGTAAATCTTGTTTTGTGCAAATATACTGCAAGAGATTGTACTCATTTTCTTTTCTCACAAGCTCTAACATATTTTTGCTGTCATGGGTAAGACCTGTTCCAACTGCAAAGCTTGGTCTTACTTGGTCTGCTTCTACATAAAGCACCTTCTTCCCTAAATGAGCTAACTCATTTGCCATTGCAATACTTAACGTGCTTTTTCCTACGTTTTCGTTTGTCGCATAAAAAGCAACTATTCTTACTTGCCGCTCCATCTTAATACCCCCTTTCTTATTTGGATTCGTTCAGATACTGTGCCACATATTCTTTTACATTTTTAGAAATTGGATTGGTTGAATGTTTCTCTACATAGTCTAAAATGTTCTTCTGATCAGATATTTGTGAGAATCCTTCAGCTGGTTCTAACCCTTTTCCTGTTTGTTCCACTTTTTGTCCGACTGCAACGGGAATCACATCTCCAAGCGTTTTTGCACGATTTAAGTATTGGAGTTGTTCTGATGAAACAGCCAATGTATATAAACGAGTTACCTTCGGTTTTTGTTTCCCCTCTTGTTCCTCTTTTGATTCTTTCTTTTCTAACACGAATGCATCTTCTGTATTACTATCTTTTGCAGCCGTAACACGTACACGCTGGAAAAGACCACCGAATACAACCTTCTCATTGTCTCCTTCTTTCACGACTTGTTTAAAATACAAGTCCACGTATGTGTTAGGAATAATACTATTCCCTGAACTTGTTTCAAGATCGACGAGTAACGGGAAAGCAACTTCTCCATCTTTCAGATTTAAAATTGCAGAGTCTGGTAACTCTTCTTTCTTTACTACTTTATTTTTGAAGAGATAGCCATTTTCTGTGATAGGTTGCCCATCATTTGTCCATTTTCCTACGACCTCTTTCTTACTCACGCGTAATACATTGGGTGGAATGGAATCACCAGGTAATGTGCGTTCCACTAGCATATCCTCTTTAATCTCTGTATGAGCGGGTATATCCTTTGCGGCTACGACAATCTTTGTTGGTTTTACTGCATTCTCCACTGCAA
>NZ_JAKUGJ010000071.1:0-4736 GCF_022663915.1 Bacillus cereus group sp. BfR-BA-01331 | reverse complement strand
TTGCAGTGGAGAATGCAGTAAAACCAACAAAGATTGTCGTAGCCGCAAAGGATATACCCGCTCATACAGAGATTAAAGAGGATATGCTAGTTGAACGCACATTACCTGGTGATTCCATTCCGCCCAATGCATTACGCGTGAGTAAGAAAGAGGTCGTAGGAAAATGGACAAATGATGGGCAACCCATTACAGAAAATAGCTATCTCTTCAAAAATAAAGTGGTAAAGAAAGAAGAGTTACCAGACTCTGCAATATTAAACCTAAAAAATGAAGAAGTTGCTTTCCCATTACTCGTTGATCTTGAAACAAGTTCCGGGAATAGTATTATTCCTAACACATACGTGGACTTGTATTTCAAACAGGTTGTGAAAGAAGGAGACAATGAGAAGGTTGTATTCGGTGGTCTTTTCCAACGCGTACGTGTTACGGCAGCAAAAGATAGTAATACAGAAGATGCATTCGTGTTAGAAAAGAAAGAATCAAAAGAGGAACAAGAGGGGAAACAAAAACCGAAGGTAACTCGTTTATATACATTGGCTGTTTCGCCAGAACAACTCCAATACTTGAATCGTGCGAAAATGCTTGGAGATGTGATTCCCGTTGCAGTTGGACAAAAGGTTGAACAAACAGGGAAAGAATTACAACCAGCAGAAGGGTTCTCACAAATATCTGATCAGAAGAACATTTTAGACTATGTAGAGAAACATTCAACCAATCCAATTTCTAAAAATGTAAAAGAATATGTTGCACAGTATCTGAACGAATCCAAATAAGAAAGGGGGTATTAAGATGGAGCGGCAAGTAAGAATAGTTGCCTTTTATGCGACAAACGAAAACGTAGGGAAAAGCACGTTAAGTATTGCGATGGCGAATGAGTTAGCTCATTTAGGGAAAAAGGTGCTGTATGTAGAAGCAGACCAAGTGAGACCAAGCTTTGCAGTTGGAACAGGTCTTAGCCATGACAGCAAAAATATATTAGAGCTTGTAAGGAAAGAAAATGAATACAATCTCTTGCAGTACATTTGCACAAAGCAAGATTTGGTAGAGAAAAAATTGAATCCAAAGCTGATACAAAAACTGCACGATAAGATGGATTTTCTAGTATTTCCATCAGGTTATAACCCAGCTCAATTCCCTGAGATTCAAAACAAAGAATTGTTTGTAACAACATTTATCGAATCACTTGTAGAGACAGAATACGATTACATCATTCTATCGGTGCCAACTGAATTATCCGAGGTGCTGAGTTACCCAATCTTATACCAATCAGATCTTGTTGTTCATGTGCTAAATGGAAACCCTCGTGGTGCGTTAGCAATCAAGCAGGAATTAAAGCTGATAGAAGAAGCTAAGCTAACATTACCTCGCATGATTCATGTATTAAATATGGCGGATGAGAATTATGTAGAGGATATTGAAAAGCTTTCTTCTCAAAAAATTGCGGTGGCAATTTCGTATGATAGAGATCGTACGAGTTATGAATGGGGGATGCAATTTGGTTCTCCACAAATTAATGAAAAGGTCCATCACATTATGGAAGTAGCTGGATTTGATATTCCATTCCAGCATACATCCTCTATGAAAAAGGGTTTCTTTGGTTTACGAAGTTAAAAGGGGAGGCAAGTAGTATGTGGGGCTATTTACAGGAAAAACAAGTCGCCTTAAAGCGAAATCGAGTTGATTTATATCACTTCGGTTATATGATTCGTTCCAAATCGGCTAAAAGGTTAGGAACAACTACAGCTCAACAAATTAAAGATATAACCGATGAAATTCGTGCATTTTTAGTAAAAGAACATCGTGATATCTTAAGCGAATCTTTTATGAATAAAGAGAAGAGAGCAGCTGTAGAGCAAATCATCAAAAGCTTTTTATTAAGTAATCAAGTCGTCATTTCAGATGTACCTTCTGAACAATTACTGAATATGGTGTGTGACGATATTGTTGGATTTGGTATTATAGAGCCTTTGAAAGAGGATACAGATGTAACCGATATTTATATAAATGGCACAAAAGAGATTATTTACGAAAAGATTGGCGAGGGAGAATGTACATTTCCTTACCGGTTTGAAACGGAAGAAGAAGTGAAAGCTTTAGCCTATAAGATGGTAAACAGTACTTCAGAATCCTTAAATACAGCTAAACCCTATGTAGACTGCGTATTTCCCTATATACGTATCAATATTGCATTAGATGAACTGGGTGGACTGGGTACAACGATAACGATTCGTAAGAATGCGGATCATCTTCGTGCCTCTGAAGAACGCATGTTATCTACAAATCAAGCATCGAGAGAAATGTTGGACTTTTTGGCCGCAGCTGTAAAAGCAAAAATGAATATTCTCGTTGCGGGAGCAACAGGTACAGGGAAGTCAGAGTTTATGAAATATCTTGCTTCTCATATTCCGAAAGGGAAGAAGAAAGAACGTACTCTCGTAGTAGAAGATAACCCTGAATTATATTTGCATCGTATCTTTCCAGAACATCATTTTGTTCCGATGCAGTGTAGGGCATCGGAAGTAGAAGAGAATGCAATTGATTTTGATAGATTGTTAACGAATGCATTACGTCAAGGGCCAAAGAGATTAATTGTAGGGGAATCAAGGGGGAAAGAAGCATTAAAAATGCTGAATTTCTTCCAAACAGGACACCCTGGCTTTACTTCAGTCCATGCAAGGAGTGCGAAAGAAGCAGTAAGACGTTTAATGCTCATGTGCCTGCAAAGTGGTGCGAACATTGACGCTAAGTATTTATATGAATTAATTTCACAGACGTTTGATGTGATTGTCTTTTTAGAAAAGAAAGATGATGGGAATCGCTATATTACAGAGATAATTGAATTATTGGATTATAAAGATGATATACAGTTTAATCAGCTTTCTCAATTTATTCCGACAGGTGAGGAATATGATGAAATGAATGAGAAAGTAGGAAAGATTCATGGAGATCATATCATTACAGCAAAAATGTCAGCTGAAATGGAGAAGAAATTCCGTTCTTCTACTGTAAATCCAGCTCTTTATGCACCATTCCTTTCACAACAGGAGGTGCAGTATGCATAGTTTGTTAGCTTATGGATGTATCTTCCTCATATTCATGAGTGTACTATTGTTAGTTTTACTTTTCACAAAATCTAAGGGTTCTGCCCTTTCCCAATTTGTACAAGAAAATGAGAAAGAAGAAAGACGCTTAGAATTACGGAATATCAAAGGAATACGGATGTATCTTCCACAATCCGTTATCCAGGAAGCCCAAAAGTACGAGTGGAAACTGACGAAAAGTATGTACTGGGTATATACGGTACTTTCAGGCATGAGTATTGCAGCTGTATTCTACTTCTCTTTTGGAAGAGATCCTTTTACACTGATTTCCGCTTTATGTGGATTTTTAGTTCCGAGGTTTCTTCTCTATCGTAGAAAAAAACGTTATTACTTAGTTGTCATAGATCGTCTTTCTATCTATATGAAGGCTGTAGCAAATGCACTTCAAATTAGTAATAACGCAAAACGAGTGTTACTTCAGGTGAAACCGATGATGCATGACAGTATTCAAGAAGAAATAGAAAAAGTTTCTCTTTTATTAGAAGGGGGAACAACCATGCACCGTGCATTTAAAGGGTTTAATGAAACCTTTAATTTCAGAGAATTGGTATTCTTCCACGAAATGTTGGAAGTATGTAGCCGAGAAGGTGGAGCAAATTCTGTGCAAGTCTTACTAGATATTGCAGAAGATTTCGAAAAACAAAAGCTATATCTGGCAAGATTGCGTTCTAGTTTGTCCCAAGCGCAACGTGCTTTTGTACAGAACTGCTTAATAGTCATCGCAATGCCGATTGTCATTATGTTGATGTCAAAAGAGGCATATGGATTTTTGGCAGGTTCTATGATGGGGAAAATTGCATTAACAGTCAATATGTTTATTGTATTTTTCCTAGCAACACGTGTAGAAAAAATTGCAAATTATAACCCGACGGAAAGGGGGGAATAAGATGGCTGCGTTTTTAGGTTTAGTCATATTTGTTGTCATGTACTGGGTATTCTCCACCTTTCTACAAAGTAAAAAAGACAGTGAGAGTGTACTTACCCATTATGTAGAAAATGCGAAGCGTATTGAAAAGAAGAATTTGAATCAAATGATGCTTGCTCCTTTTCAATCGTTATCACATAAGTATCTGACAGAAGAAAAGAAAGAGCAGATTCAGAAAAAATTAGAGGAAGCTGGCTTGGATACGAAACCAGAAGAATATTTAAAAATGAAGGTTGCGTATCCTGTCATTTTCACATCTGTTTTCTTGATTTGTACCGTGTTCCATGATTACTACTTATTTAAAGTAGGCGTTCTGGTTTCACCACTGCTTTACTTCTATCCAGATTACTTATTAAAGAGAAGAATAAAGCAGGCGATAGAAGCAAGGAAGTTTGAATTGCCAGAGTATTTAATTCCGTTGCTGCAATTGTTAAAGACACATACAACATTAGAAGCAGTAAAAAAGGCACAGATATATGCAGGGAGACATCTTAGTCCGTATGTATCTACTCTTACAGCAGAATTAGAAATGTACGCGGGCTCAGATCAACCGTTTAGAAACTTTGCCGCATCTTTAAATAGTCCAGAAGTAAATACCTTTACCATCGCACTGCAACAGGCGCAAAAAACGGACAAGGTACAAAGTCTTCGGATTATGGATTCGCAAATTAAAATGATGCGTGAATTAAAACATGAGAACTACAACCGTC
>NZ_JAKUGJ010000070.1:0-4963 GCF_022663915.1 Bacillus cereus group sp. BfR-BA-01331 | reverse complement strand
CGCCTACTAAAGTAAGGCTACTCTAATTTTATAATTCATTATCGGTTTTTTATTTAGCTGAGCTGTACCGAAAAAATGCTCCGATCAAGTATCGGTTTTTTATTTTAGCCGAGCGTACTCGGAAAAACAGCTCCCGTCTTTGTTACATTTAATCATCGTTCTTTTAATTTATGTAATTGCGAAGGTGAACGAGTAAGAACTCCGCTGAATATGTGCCTGTTCTTTTAATTTGTATCATGGCGGAGGTGGATCAGAAAAGAACTCCGCTGAATTCATAGTTATTATAGCATAAATGAATTGTATGTGTTTTGTATTTGCGTTGTATTCGTTTTGCATGCTTTTTGAGACGCTGTATTCGTTTTGTATGCGCTTTGTATGTGCTTTGTATGTTTTTATAAGGAGTGAATTCCAAAAACGTTTCTAGGGGATTTTGAGAGGTTTGAGAGGTATACGGTGGTCACTTGATGGTCATTTGTGGGGCGTTTTGTAGCCTTTTTGATTTTGGTGTTAAACGAAAAATATTTCGTAATAGTGACAAATCAAGGTTTTGTGGTCATCTTGTGGTCATTGTCGAAAGAGTGAAATTTGGGGAGGATTGGCGAGGACAAAGTGCATGGCAGCGAGGAGTCCTTTGTATACAAGGAGATTGGGAGATAGACGTCACGATCAAGTGATGTCGATAAGGTGAAAAAGAATTTGCGGTGCCAACTTGCGAAGACAGGAGGGCATCGCACGTGGTTCGTTGTCCCCGGAGTGGTGGCACTATGGCTGTGTAGGTCAAATGGTAGCGGAATTGCGAAGCAATGAGCATAAGGAATTGACCGGTACCACTAGCCCAGTAACCTCTTGGGTTCCTTCAAACAAACGTTTGAAGGTTGCCTACCGGCGAGGTAGCCTCCCATGAGCGGGAGGTTGGTGGGGGATGTTTTTATTGTCATCCAAGGGACTTCCCTTGGTCGTCGTTTGGGGGCGAATCCCCCAAGGTCTTCGTCACGCCTCGTCGTGACTCGGCATATGCCGACATAACCTCGTAGAGCGTTTTAATAGTGATATGGGAGCGGAGCGGAATGTCACTATTACGAAAACGTTACTTTTTAGCAAAAAGTAACAAAAAAACATGGTATCATGGATATAGCAATCTATTAGGTTTGGAGTGTTGTTTCATGAAGGTCAATTACAAAAATAAGATGAGTATTTCATTCAAAAAATCTACGAAGAATACTTCGTTGAAACATAACAACCGAGAATTATCTGAGACAGAAAAAGAAAATGAGTGGCACAATCATATTGATTTTGAACGGACTCATTTAAATAAAACGTTAGTTAGAAAAGATATCAAAGAAATGTATGAGGATGTTTTTGGAGAAGCGGTTGAGGAATATAATGCAAAGCAAAAACGCCAGGACAGAGTGATTAAAAATTATTACTCAAAAGTTTTGAAAGATAAAAAGCTAGAAACACAAAGAGAATTTATTATCCAGGTTGGAGATATGAAGGATTTTCAAGGTGATGATCGCGAGGGGAAATGGAATAAGGCGAATGAAATCTTAGAAAAGTACGTAGAACATTTTGAGGAACGAAATCCAAATCTCAAAATCTATAATGCAGTGATTCATAATGATGAATCGTCTCCTCATTTGCACGTTAACGTTGTCCCTGTGGCTACTGGATATAAAAGAGGATTACAAGTGCAGCCATCTTTTGATAAAGCTCTTAGACAGCAAAATATGACGTCTGAGTCTGGTAGTAGTTTTGATTTGTTTGAGACTTTTAGGAATCAAGAAATTGCATTTGTTGAAAAGATGATGAATGAACGTCACTTGGGCCGTAAAGAAGTTGGAACAAATAAGATTAAGGACCATCACGAATATAAAGAGTTGCAACGTGGCTTGGAACAGGTTGAGAGCAAAATTGAAAATAAAGAAAGTGAACTTTTTGTATTAGAAGATAAAGTTGAAGAGTTGGAGAAGAAACATGAATTACTTACAAGTGCACTTACAAGTACACTTGCAAGTGTACAGGTTGATGAGATAAAACAATATTGTTCTGAACATGTTCCTAAAGAAAAATATGTAATTTTAGAACGAAAAGAATTTGAAAAGCTAGAGAAACAGAATGAGCTTGTTCCACAATTGGTGAACCGAAATAAAAAATTGAGTGCTGAGAATGATAGTTTATCTAAAGAGAATGAGAATCAAAAAGAAAAAATCAGTGAAATGCAGAAAATGATGGAGATGGCTAGAAAGCGAATGGAGCAACTTGTTGAGAATGGAGCTAATTTTTGGAACCGATGTGTTACATATGCTTCTAAATTTTATATCAAGGGAAAAGAAATTGTTTCTGAAGATATGCAAAATGACATTTCGGGTGAAGCGGATTATAAAGAATGGAGAAGGAAAGCTCAAATGCATCATAGGATGAATGGGAGAGAAAGATAAAAAAAAGACGCTCTTGTTGAGTGTCTTTAGTCTTTTTGGATATTCATTGTACCAAAGTCACCATCTTTAACTTTTTCGTTAAAGTAAATAACATGACCTTTGAAGTAAAGTTCTTTTTTTTCTACATTCACGTCAAAATCTTTTGGATATGTTTCTAGTAAATCGTTGTAATTAGCTAATCTTAGAACGATTGCTTTGGTTGGTGAGTTTGTATTTACGTGATGATCTAGTTTGGCTTTTAACATTTCAGTGGACATAGATTCGTTCTCCTTTTGTTTTTTATATTTGGTTTAATTATATCAATAATTAAATTTAAAATCATGTAATGCGTTATTGCATAAGAGAACGAAAAAAAAGATGCCCAAAAGGGCATCTTTTTTTTATGATTTTTCGGTACGAAAAATTTAGTTTCTTCTTTTCTTGATACATAGGTAACTATTCCCGCATGGAAATCGGTGCCTATGTATGTCTTTAAGCCTTGTGGTTGTAAGGTTTTAAACAAAAAAAGACTTGCTTTTTCGGGTGGATAGATTTATCGTTTTAAGTGTCGAGCAAAAAACAATAAATTTCCATGAAAGGAGCAAGTCTTTTTCAAAGGGTTTTGTGCACCCTTTTGTATAGTGAATATACATTCAATATACATTCGTCTGGGACTAATATAGCAAATATGACAAATAAAAAGCAAGACGTAATTGTTGGTAAATACCAACCTAAGAAAAAACAGAATTTAAAAATCTATGAATTTATTGAGAATAAATTGAATGAAGGTGGGCGTGAATTGTTTAAAGAATGTGGTACATTTAATCAATTTATTGCTACGAAAGATAAAGAGAAAATGAAACGAACAAAGGGAAATGATTGTAAAAATCGCTTTTGTCCACTTTGCGCTTGGAGAAAGGCATGTAAAGATGCAATGAAGATAGCTACCATGATGGAAGCTATTAAACTTGAGGAAAAGAAAGAGTTTTTATTTCTTACTTTGACTACACCGAATATTAAAGGTGATGCAGTAAAAAGTGAAATTGATAGATTTAATAAGGCTTTTAATAAACTATTTAAAAGACGAAATGTAGCAAGGTCTATCAAAGGTTATATTAGAAAATTAGAGATGACTTATAACAAAGAGCGTGATGATTATAATCCGCATTTTCATGTGTTGCTTTGTGTAGATAAGAGTTATTTCAAGAAAAAAGAATTGTATATCAAGCAAAAAGAATGGCTTTCGATGTGGCAAGAAGCTACGGATCTACCCGAGATAACACAAGTACATATTCAGAAAGTGGAATTGATTAAAGAGGGAAATGCAGTTGCTGAGGTTGCGAAGTATTCGGCGAAAGATTACGAAATGACAACTAGCCAAGAGGTTTTTGATGTGTTTTATTCAGCATTAAAAGGACGTCAGCTGATTGTATACGGCGGAATGTTTAAAGAATATGCTCTAAAATACGAGAATGGCGAGTTGGACAAGTATAAGGGAAAAGATAAAAACGAGTATTTTTATAAAATATTAGCAATTTGGAATCCTGATTTATTGAAATTTAATCGTGAATATATTGAGTTAACTGAAGAAGAAAAAGAAAAATATAATGGTCATTTGATAGATGAACTTGAGGTAGAAAAATAGAAAAAAGAGAACCGATTTTGTACAACAATTGGTTCTCTTTTTTCTATTTTTAAATGCTTACTAAGGTAAGGTTACATCCATTTTTGTTTACTTCCCGATAAATTCTAGTAATCTTTGAGAAGCCTCTTCGTCTTGAATAATTTTAAAATACTCAGTTTGTCTTTTTTCAATTTGTATTTGTAATTCAACTGTTTGTTCTGGTGATGTAGGAGTTTTAGAAGAAATCATCCCTCGGATTAATGTTGTGAGTGGTTCTCCTATCGCTTGTTTAAAATTAAATCCTAACAGTTGAAGTATATTAAACATTTCTTTTGAAAGAAGTGGTTTGATCATATCTAAAGTTTCACTGATATCTTTTGTGTTTTCTTTATTATTTTTCTTAATTAATTCCTCTAATAACGGAATAATTGTAGTGGTGATATATGTAATATCATCTTCAGATATTTTTTGGGTGATTAATTGTTCATCATATGCTTGAGCAATTTGTATCACCTGATTCTTTTCCTGAATTAAATCATTAATAATTGTTTCGAGATTACTAATGATTTTATCTTTATCTCCACTTTCTTTTGTTACTTTCATTTTATCAAAAATCGCTGGTATACGGTTCTTAGCTACAAAATCAGCAAGAGCTAAACTTAGTGACATTAAGTCAGCAGCCATATCTAACATCTCCTTTATTTAATTATCCATATTCAAAATAAAAAAAGAGCCTGGTTCTGGGCTCTTTTTATTTTTTTAGTGCCTACTACGGTAAGGCTACACCAATTTTTTAGCGCTCACTACGGTAGAGCTATACCAATTTTTTAACGCCTACTAAAGTAAGGCTACTCTAATTTTATAATTCATTATCGGTTTTTTATTTAGCTGAGCTGTACCGAAAAAATGCTCCGATCAAGTA
>NZ_JAKUGJ010000069.1:0-5152 GCF_022663915.1 Bacillus cereus group sp. BfR-BA-01331 | reverse complement strand
TCAGTCAAACAGTTGTTGTTATCAAATTAATAACCCTCCTACTTCGTGTTTGCACACTTATGAGGAAACGTGTCGCACAAAGGATTATTTTATTAAGTTCTCTATGAATTATTTTCTTCTATCTCTTGGCTTTCTTCTCTTATTTGACCAATTAATGAAACTACTGAACCGACTGCTTGGACCCAACTCCCCGTAATCACTATAAGTTGTCCATCCTCCTCATCACCTTCCGAAATTTCCTCCACTTTATCCCGACTAGCTTTCAATTCCTATATCCCACCTATTGATGTAACACCACCTAATGCTTGTATCCAATTCCCTGCAATTACTAATTTTTTTTGTGTTTCATCTTCAAAGTCTATAATGAGTCCTGTTAGAACCGTTACATTACCAATTGATTGGATTTCGTTACCAATCAATTCAAGGGATATTTCTCCTTGTCCATCAGCTTCCAGACCGTTCCCCGTTGCCTGTAATACATTCCCCCATATGTTCAAGTCTTTGCTTAATTCGCTGTTCAATCTTTTTAAAGGTGTACTCCCAATCGCAGCAATAATTGTCCCTACTGCAACAAACCAAGCGCTAGCTATCTCCTTAATCGGATCATCCATTCTCAATCTACCCCGTCATTAATTTATTACTTACAGGATATGAATTTGCGCATATCCATGTTAATATCCTACTTCTCTCCCCTTGAATAAAACTAAATATTACGTCAATAATATAGATGACATTAGATTTTTCGCCTTGTTCCCCCTTGGAGATGAGCAGTTAGTTTTTGCTAACTGCTCTTATATTTATAACAAATATAAGATTCTTTAGAATGATTCTTCCTTATTTCTCAATATAAGGAGCCTTGGATTTTCATTAAAACTCCTGTAGTATATAAACAAAGAGTAAGGTAAGAGTTACTCTTTGCCATTTTAGGAAAGGTTCTGTTGGAGACAACAGGACCTTTTTCGTAAAGAGATGGTTTTGTTTAATTTTTCGCCACTATCTACAAAAATACATCAAAATCTTTATATATTAAATTATTTCAATAGATTAGGAGTAAATCAAATGCCAGTTACACTAGAACTTATTCTTTTCATTCTTATAGCAATTAGTGCTGTTGGCTATTTAATAAAAGAATTTCAAAAAACTAGGAAAAGAAGACTTGGAATTTCAATAGAATTTTTGGTTCTTTTCTGGTCAATATGGAGAATATCGACTATCATAATCTAATTTGTAAAATATAATCTCCCCTGAATAAAACTTAATATTCCGTCAATACTACAGATAGGCTGTTAAACAGCCGGAAATCTCTTGTGTGTAACCTTACTAATCGAGACTTCCTTCAAGACTGAGCAGTTAGCTTTTGCTAGCTGTTTTTCATTTGAAATCAAATAGTGTTTTTGTTCAAAATAATGCCCCATTCATTTGGACACATTTACCACTATTTTTACCAAAAAATTCATGACATGGTTAATTAGTCGAGTACGTCATTACTTGACGATTACCCTTAGAATCCCCGCAGACAAACGGGGGTTCTTTTATTTAAATAGCTTTAACTAGACAAGCATATGTTATTGTATGGAGACCTTCCAAGCATAGCAATCTACCTTTCAAGGAGCATACTTATTAGTGTGCTCTTTTCATTTGCTACTAAATAACGATTTGTTAAATTTTTTCGCCTTTTAACTGGACAAGCATATGTTATTGTATGGAGACTTTCCACTCATAGAAATCTACCTTTCTTGTCAAAGAGCATACTTATATGTGTGCTCTTTTTCGCTTGTTATGAAATAAAGATTTTGTTCATTTTTTTGATACATTTATGAAACATTCATGTGTTATCTTCAGTAAGTCCTTTTAAAAACAGAAAGATTTATTATGTAAAAGACCCTAGTCCCCTCTAGGGCTTTTTACGTTCAAATAAGGATTTTATTAAAAAACTGCACATACATTAATCATGATAGGCTTTTCGATATGAGTCTTGGTCATAGGGCGCCTTAAAAAGCGCTCTTTATTTTTATAGTGACAGGCTCAATAACTCCAAGTAACAAATACAATATAAAAAATTCACTCATGAAAATCTGATTACGATTTTTTGAATTTTTTATATCTCATGAGACATTCACCTATCTTACTAAGAGTGCATATAAAAATGTGCTCTTTTTATTTGTTGTTAAATAAGAATTTTGTTTAATTTCCATTAACCGTTTTATCCACTTTACATATAGTAATATCACATGGAATTTCATAGGTTTCTCTGGACCAGTTACCTTGTATTCTTTGTGAATCTTGTGGAAATAATCCGTTTATGACTAACGGGTTCTTTTATTTATTTTTCATACAACGATTATGCGTTGGGTTCATCAGTATTGAATTGGACAAACGAATCCGTCGTCACCTCAAACAAATGACTCTTGGAGAGTCGATGAAACCTATATAAAAGTAAAAGGTCAATGGATAACTTATTCCTTACAATGGTAAAAGTGCTATAGGAATCTCGCAAATCCAAAAGTTATATGAATCATATTTTGAAGTTTTACGATATGAAATAAATGTCCTTGGATGGAAAGCAACCGAATTAAGACATTTTATAGGTCGTCTAGGTGAATTCTTTTGTGTTCTTTATACGAATGACGAGCTATCCAAAATGACTAATCAGCATGGATATGATGTCATCAAAGATGGGAGAAGAATAAGTTTTAAAACAACTGCCCAAGGAAAAGGTTTTATCACGATCAATCAAAATACATTCTACCAATTCGATGATTTCTTCGTAGTTCAGTACAAAGATGATGATTTAAAACTATTATTTTACGGGCCAAAGGCAGAAATTCCATCGCTTAGACCATATGGGAATAATTACGAGGTCAATATAAGTTCTTTAAAGAGAATAGAAAAGACACTCCTTTAAGAGTGTCTTTTCCTATATTTTTTTAGCAGAAGCAACTGTATCCGATAATGATTAATAGTATAAAGAGTACAACGAGTAAAGCAAATCCGCCACCAAAACCGCAGCCTTCGCCGCAACTACCACCATAGCCCATAACAATAGTTCCTCCTTTAGATAAGAGGGTGAAACTAGGGTTCATTCCATGTATTTTAACGGGTTCACTTTACCTTATGTTTTTATGCCTGAATTGAGCAGGTCCTAAAAAAAAGACGCCATAAGGCGTCCCCCACAATTGGGTAGATAAGGTTTAGTTTTCTAATTTAAAGAAATTATGTATCACACCTTGAGAGTATATCATAATATCTATTAAATTTAATATTCTATGCATTATTACATAAAAGAAAAGAGACCTTAATGTGCCTTTCTACTCTGTAACAAATTTAAATACATAGTACATAAAAAATAAACAAGATAGATATGCTAGTCTGCCAGCAATCAATTCTTTCATAAATTTCATAAGTATCACTTTGACAAGCAATGCTAAGAATAACAGTATAAACAGTACCATAGCAAGTTTGATCGCTATGGCATTTATAGTTGGGTTAAACGGTTCAAAATTAATTATGATATTCACTTACTTTTCTATTTATCCTTTTATTTTTATAATACAATTTATATTGTTTTGTCCACTAAAAAATGACACTTTAAGGTGCCTTCCTCTCACTTAAACCACCCAATCTTGAAATTTTTACATTTTAATAGGAAATATCAGGAGGTTAATTTTCATTTTTATGTTAAAATATTCAATATTCGTATTGATATTAGGGAGATGAATAGTATGTCTGGTGATTTCAACATGGATTCTAATTATTATGTAAGTGGTGCTGAAATCTTAGAGTTATTAGGTAGTTTAAGTCGTTTATTAATTGTACGTGAATTGGTTGTAAGTGGGACTTTAACAGTTTCTCAGTTGAGTGCTGCGACGCATATTTCGGAACCTATGATTTTACAACACTTACGCAAACTAACTATAGGTAATATTGTAATTAGCGAGCTCAAGGGTACAAGGCTTTATTGTAGAATAGAAGATAAGAAAGTTATTGATATTATCAATTTATTAGGATTATTATATTAAGTTTTATTTGATGTCTTTTTTTGAATTTAAGCACTTTATAATTGAAACAATAACAAATAAAAAAGACACCCTAAGGTGCCTTCCTGCGACTTGAACCATCGTATTGTAATATGGTATCGGATGCCAATCCAATTATTATTTTACCACGTTAAATAATTTCGGTTATTGAGAAATAATAAAAGCCCTCTTTTGAGTGCCTGTTTCTAATTTATTACATCCTTAATTGATTGTAAATTGATTTGAATACGTGAATTCACCACGATATTTAATTGCAGCTACATAAGTACCACTTGTATAGCTATCTGTGATAGGAGTTTGCCAAATTTCTGTTCCAGGAAGAAATTCTGGTTCTATTGTTTGGAATCGTTCTAGGGTACCATTTGTGTGGACTTTAAAAATTTTCATTTGCGCACCAAAATGTTCTCTACCAAAGTGCTGTGTTAAGTAAAATGTATCACCAGTTATTAAATCCCCAATTTTCCAATCAGGTTGATATGTACTTTCCACGGAACTTTCCAGATCCACAATGGTTTTAAATCCCCAATCATCATTAAATGGATCTGAGTAAGCTGCAGTAACTTGTGAGGTAGGCTTAATCATTTCTATTGCAGTAAACCCGCTAAATGTTAACGCCCCAATTAATACTAATTTTCCTAATTTCATTATTGTTTCCCCCTATTAATTTTCAGAAATATTAAAAATCAGAAGTCATACACACATAATAATATAATTTATTGTATTATATTTCAAATATTTTCTAAAAAAATCCATAAACATAAAAAAGACACCCTAAGGTGCCTTCCTCCGACTTGAACCATCTGAATTTTAATAATATGTATTGGACTCCTATCCGAATATTATCTTATTATTTCTCATGAAAAGACACTCTCAGATTTCATCTGATGACCATATTTTGTGTGATTTTGTAAAAAAATGTAGAAATTTAAGTTGAAATATTACATTATTGTTAGGACTTATTTTTTATATATTAGGGGTTCTACCACATCGCTATCAAGCTAAGCTCATGTAACGTCAATGATAGGCGAGATTGTTTCTTTTTTTCGAAAGTCTATATGTAGGTGCTTTAAAGATTTGCATACGAAATAAACCCTAACGGGTTTCCTTTTTTGAAT
>NZ_JAKUGJ010000068.1:0-5193 GCF_022663915.1 Bacillus cereus group sp. BfR-BA-01331 | reverse complement strand
TTTGGTGGAACGGGTGCGTTAGAAATAGGTTTAAAACACCTGCAGGCAGCGTGAGATTAGTAGGAAAAGAATATTTCGGTTCATAAATCATAAAATTTTTATATACAGATTATATTTTGGTAGGTTTTAATAATATATAATTTGAATTTCATTCAGGATGGGGATTCAGTATAACCAAAAGTAATAAATAAAAGAGAAAATCCCTGCGGGGACAGGGACTTTTTAGGAGAGATATTGTTGTATAATGTCGAAACTTGGCGAATTCAACAAATTAATATTATCACGAATTTTCAAGTAATTGCGGTGGCTGATGTGTCAAAACTGTGTACGATTTTCATATAAAAGCGTTATTTGTGCGACACGTTTCCTCATAAGTGTGCAAACACGAAATAGGAGGGTTATCAATTTGATAACAACAACTGATTGACTGAAAGTAGGAATGAAAGCCGTCAGGTTGAGCTGAAACTACTTATCTGATACTCCTACATGCAAGGCGTGATGGTAGTCACAAATTGTATGAAGCTAGGTGAAGTCGGCTGAACAAAACCTAAGTGAAAAATCATATGGTGATGGATAGGTCGAGATGCTACAAAATATCTATGGTGAGAATGTCCAAATGGACTGGCGAACTTGCGAATGTACGGGTCTAAACGCTTAATACATTAGAAATGTGTATGTCGTCAATGACGACGTTATCTACCGAAAAGTAAGAGTAAATGATATGAAATTCGGAACATCTAACGATGAGGGTGTAAAGATAACAGGCTTAAAGCAAGCACCTAAGGATATATGTATAGCTAAGTCAATTGGAACGTGGTAAGCAAGAAACTGTCATCAACGCCTACTAGCAGACAGGTGCACATAAAGTTCTAACGAACCGAAATTGCTTTATTCTTGTGAAGGTGGGGACATAGTACCGAAGAAGCATGTAATAAATGTGGAGGGATAGTCCCTAGTCTTGTTCTTTGAAAACTAAATCAATTAGATGTAACTCACAGGATCGAGTAAGATGATGTGACCTTTCGTAAGAAAGGGGAATTAATACGTTGGTGAGTACAACATTGTTTGTAATCTAGTTGCTTTAGTATAGAAGAATAAGATGGGGCGCTGTATGCGATGAAAGTCGCACGTACAGTGTTAAGCGGGGGAAAAGATGGAGATAACTTCAAAGTCTTACCTATCGCAACTAATCGGAAATGGCAGGTAATTGACTAGGTTACCTGCCATGCTCTAAAACAATCCGAAGGAGTGAGCACCTGTTTGAAAGAGTGCCGCCGTGGGAAGTCGGCTTATAGGTAGTATGTGGAATGTGAAAAAGATTATTCGAAAAGGGGAATGGAAAATGGAAAACCAAGAAAAATTAGTTGTTTTAAATGCAGATCAAAAGGCAGTTGCTTTAAAAGGGTTAAAGGATTTGTTCTTTGCAGCAAAACAAATGCATGAATGGTTATCACAAGATACATTAACCGAAGAAATGAAAGGCACGCTCATTTCTTTATCAGAAAGTCATATTTCAGATGTGGCAAAAGTAACGGACTATGAATCAAATTTAGCGAAAGAAAAAGAAAAACGTTATGCGGAAATTCGTAATGCCAATATGCGTATTCACGACTTGGAACGACAAATGGCTGATATGAAACCGATCGATGGATTAAAAGAGCAATTGGCGGAGTTAACTCGGAAGATTGATGAATGGTGGGACGAACTAGGGTTCAACTACATTTCGGAAATGAGTTTTAGTAAATGGGGTGGATTAGATATAAAGTTTGGTTTTCAATTAGGTAGACTTTCAATGTTGTTGAGTAGTACACCTGTATCGGATAAGGAAGAAGATGCGGATAAAATACAACAACTTCGCGATAAAGGATTTATTTTCACAGATGAAGATAGAGAAGCACATCTTGCTGACAATGATACAAACAAGAAATTATTGGTAGAACTTTTAGAAGAAAGATTTCCGAGTATACGAATTACAGGAATGGAAACTTGGAACGGGAGAAGAAACAAGGAAGCGCACATTCGATATGTTACAGCCTATCTAGGCGAATTGCATGAAATTTAAACAAAATAGTTATTTGCGCGACACGTTTCCTTATAAGTGTGTAAACACGAAATAGGAGGGTTATCAATTTGATAACAACAACTGATTGACTGAAAGTAGGAATAAAAGCCGTCAGGTTGAGCTGAAACTACTTATCTGATACTCCTACATGCATGGAGTGATAGTAGTCACAAATTGTATGAAGCTAGGTGAAGTCGGCTGAACAAAACCTAAGTGAGAAATCATATGGTAATGGATAGGTCGGGATGCTACAAAATATCTACGGTGAGAATGTCCTAACGGACTGGCGAACTTGCGAATGTACGGGTCTAAACTATTAATACATTAGAAATGTGTATGTCGTTAATGACGACGTTATCTACCGAAAAGTAAGAGTAAATAATATGAAATTCGGAACATCTAACAATGAAGATGTAAAGATAACAGGCTTACAGCAAGCACCTAAGGGTATATGTATAGCTAGGTCAATCGGAACGTGGTAAGCAAGAAACTGTCACCAACGCCTACTAGCGGACAGATGCATATAAGGTTCTAACGAACCGAAATTGCTTCATTCTTGTGAAGGTGAGGACACAGTACCGACGAAGCATGTAACGAATGCGGAGGGATAGTCCCTAGTCTTGTTCTTTGAAAACTAAATCAATTAGATGTAACTCACAGGATCGAGTAAGATGATGTGACCTTTCGTAAGAAAGGGGAATTAATACGTTGGTGAGTACAACATTGTTTGTAATCTAGTTGCTTTAGTATAGAAGAATAAGATGGGACGCTGTATGCGGTGAAAGTCGCACGTACAGTGTTAAGCGGGGGAAAAGATGGAGATAACTTCAAAGTCTTACCTATCGCAACTGTAAACGGAAAATAGGAGTGCTTGACCAGAGCACTCCATAACGCCAATAACAAAACCTATAAAAGTATATGAGACATTTAACTAAATATGCTTAATCCTTATTCAAACAAAAAAGAGCACCAGGGAAAGTGCTCTTTGGCCAAGATTCATATCGAAAAGCTTACCGTGATTAGTGTATGTATATTTTTGATATATGTGCAGTTTTATATAAAATCCTTATTTAAACGGAAAAAGAGCGCTCGGGAAAGCGCTCTTTGACCAAGATTCATATCATGTTGAGATGTAATAACGTGACAGCAATATATCTTATGTATGTATTGAGTGTATGTGCAAATTTAAAACAAAATCTTTATTTCATAACAAGCGAAAAAGAGCACACATATAAGTATGCTCCTTGACAAGAAAGGTAGATTTCTATGAGCGGAGAGTCTCCATACAATAACATATGCTTGTCCAGTTAAAAGGTGACAAGTTTTTAATAAAATCGTTATTTGAATGAAAAGACAACAAACGGAGGGGTTTGCTGTCTTGATAAAAAGGAATGGCACTAAGTATATATTAAAGAGGTAACTGGTTAGTAAAAGTATATGCATTATAAATATAAATATCACCAAACAAAGGTGATAATTTTTAAAAACACGTTATTTCATAGTAAATACAAAAGAGCACACATATAAGCATGCTCTTAAATAAGAGAGATTAAGGGTGGCTAATCTCGTACAATAACATATGTTTGTCTAGATAAAAGGTGAAAGATTTTAATGAAATCGTAATTTAAATAAAAAGAGCGCTTTTTAAGGCGCCCTATGCCCCAGATTTATATATAAAGGTGACTATAATTAGTGTATGTATGCTTTTAATATATGTGCAGTTTTTAAACAAAATCGTTATTTTGCTGAATAAAAATTAGAATCTCTCAAAGAGAGATTCATGGGGAAATTTGTATTTTAAACTACTCTAAAAATCTTTTTTTGATATCCGGAGTAGGGATAAGACATTGTTTTTGTTTGCCAAACCAGTTGTATCTATTTTCTGCAATTTTTCTGTAATAAAGGTTCCGAATAGGTTTTGGGATTATTAAAAGGATGAAAAATAATTTGCAACTTCCTTTTAAGTGCCTACAAATATTCAGTATGGCATCTGATTCTGTATAAGCCTTATTATTATCAATTAATACCACGCTATCTATTGTTTCGCTAATGTTGTATTGATTTAATAACTGAATACCTATGTTACTTTGGCGTGATGCAAATTTAAAATATCCTTTAGGATCTCTTTTAATAATAAATTGAACACTTTGATTACATAAGTTGCAGTCTCCATCAAAAAGTATAATTCGTGTCATTTATAATCCTTTCTAAAACGTTTATTTGAATGCTTTTTATTTTAACTGAAAAGAGAATATAAATACACTCATTGTGAATTATTGAATTACGAAGAGTTTTTAATAAAAATGCTATTTTAGAGAAAAAGGTAAAGGGTGAATCCAAGAATATGAATAATAGTAATATATACAAATCAGGTTATGTCATTCTTATTTATTTTGTTATGACTCAATTTGTCGGAATTATAGGAGTACAATTACTGGCTAAGACAGGTTGGTATGATATTCAGGGGAATCAGCAACAAGCGATTCAAGAGATCCTTGTACATTGGGAGTTAATAGGGTTTCTGCTTACATTAGGAATCATATTTCTTGTATATAAGAAAGAAGGGATTAAAGAACCTAGGCTATCAATTAAATTATCGAAAGCCACATGGCGGTGGATTCTTGCTGGAATCGTATTCGTTTTTCTTGCACAGATGATTGGTAGCTTTTTAGATAAGAGTTTATTCCAGTTATCTACGCAATCAGAAAATACATCTAGTACAGTCGCAGCTGCAGTGATATCACCAATTGCGATTGTATCCATTGTAATTCTTGCCCCATTAGTAGAGGAACTGGTATTTCGATATGCAACCATGAATATTTTAATAAAGAAGTTTAAAGAAACAGGGAGTATCGTAATCAGTGCCTTGTTCTTTGCAATTATGCATTTTGATTTTCCATTTATCTTTGGGTATTTCTGTATTGGGGTTGTATTAGCCTTCGTATATAAACGTTCAAATCAATTATTAGTTTCTTATATTGTTCATGCAGTGATGAACTTCATTGTACTGATGTTGCAAATAATCTAAATAGGGGTCCCGCCACATCGCTATCAAGCTAACAAAATAAAATCCCCCCTAAAATGAAAAAATACGCTATTCTTTCTGTAGAATCATAGGAAAGGATGGCGTT
>NZ_JAKUGJ010000067.1:0-6070 GCF_022663915.1 Bacillus cereus group sp. BfR-BA-01331 | reverse complement strand
CATCGCTATCAAGCTAATAAAAAGAAATGCCCCCTAGAATGAAAAAAACGCCATCCTTTCCTATAATTCTACAGAAAGAATAACGTATTTTTTCATTTTAAGTGGAACAATTAATCTCTTAAGTTGATGAGCATGCAGCAAGCCCCTTTAAAGGTAATATTGCGGTACCAGGCTGCCCTCTATACTGAAAAGGTAATATCACAACTCAAACTGCTATATTTATTTCCTGTCGAATACACTCTTTTTTATTAGCACGTTTCCATAAATATATGGTGTAGAAGAATAAAATTGCAATAATAACATATGCAAAAAGCGACGAGGCTTGAACATTCCCCATAAAATTAAAGAAATTATTAAAAGTGTGGAAAGTAATGGTGATAATAATTGATTGCTTATTTACGATAAGTAAGGACAGAACAAGTCCAACTAAAAATGCATATATGATTTGTAAAATGGTATCTTCAATAGACTGCCCACCAATTAGTTGTAATAAATGGGTGAGACCAAACAAAAAACTTGAAATCAAAACTGATTTTTTTATCCCCTTTGAAAACAACATTTTGAGCATAAATCCACGAAAAAAGATTTCCTCAATAAATGCAACAACAAAAAATTGCATGATAAACATAAAAAATAAGTCAGATACCGATGTTGTGTTTAATCCTTTATTACCAAGTAGTATTACTAATAGAACAATCACTAATGGGGAATTTAATAAAATGGTATTCTTCATTGAATTATTTAACTTAATATCAAAGAAATAGAATTTCCACTTGTTCTTTATTGTTAAATATATTAAAATTCCCACTGCTAAAGGAACAAGTCCAATAAATTGTAATACTGGACTGGATGGCTTAGTAATAGTTTGATAGGCCCCGTTAAGCGTGTAAAAAATCATTAATAAAAATTCTAACCCAATAATTTTTAAAACAATATTCTGATTTACCTTCATCTAGAATCCTCCCCTATTTATCGATTTGAGCATTTTTCTTTTGGATTACTGCACTGTTACTATTTATAGATTAATAGTAACTTATTAATTCATCAAATAATTTACTGATATTTCAAAAAATATAGCATAAAACACTTTATTGTCCTCATGATAAGGTAAACAAATACCTCAAACGAGAAAATTGATCTCTTCAAATTGAAAATATATAAAATTCCTTTTTGGGGGTTTTATATATTTTTTTAGTTGATGGCGATGTGGTGAGACCCCATAAAGAAAAGACACCCATATAAGAGTGTCTTTTCCAATAGTTTTTTAGCAGAAGCAACTGCATCCGATAATGATTAATAAAATAAATAATACAACAAGTAAAGCAAATCCTCCAGCAAAACCGCAGCCTTCGCCGCAACTACCACCATATCCCATAATAATATTTCCTCCTTTAGATAAGAGGGTGAAACTAGGGTTCATTCCATGTATTTTAACGGGTTCACTTTACCTTATGTTTTTACGCCTGAATTGAGCAGGTCCTAAAAAAAAGACGCCATAAGGCGTCCCCCACAATTGGGTAGATAAGGTTTAGTTTTCCAATTTAAAGAAAGTATGTATCACACCTTGAGAGTATATCATAATATCTGTTAAATTTAATATTCTATGCATTATTACATAAAAAAAAGACACCCTAAGGTGCCGGTGCCTTCCTCCGACTTGAACCACTTTAATTTAATAATATGTATTGGACATTAAGTAAACACGTCCTATAAAACAGAATCATTTATTTTCAACAGATTGTTAGTGTACAAATACAAGAGAATCGAGATCGTTTGTTTGGCTAGATTAAAGCAACGCCACACCACACCTATATGGTTGAGATGTGTTACGCCTTCTAATCGGAGAATCAGCTTTATAGAACCTGTCCACAATTTATATTTTACTACGTGTAATATTTATTTTATGTATTTTTTACAAATATGTATAATTACATAAAATTTACGAGAAAAAGAGCGTATACTTTGATATTGTGTAATAAAGATAAGGCCCACCTACGGAAATAGGTGGGTTTTTTGTTGGGCATTACTATCTCATTGCACAAAAGGGAATTTGCATTAAAATAATATCATATTCTTAGAGTTCTTATATTGAGAAAAAAGGCACTCTTATGAGTGCCCCTTTTTTTAGTAACCGAATCCGCCGCTACCGCCGCCCCAACAACTACATCCTATAATGATTAACAGGATGAATAGAACGATCAGTAAAGCAAATCCGCCACCTAACTGTCTACGCTTAAAAACTAAAGTTACCTTTAGCCCTCCAAGACTCGCTACGAGCGAATGGCTAGTTCTTACTCGACGGGAATCCCACCCGTTATATGATACGACCTAGGCTCGGCCGCACACCTGCCTCGTTAGTTAATATGAAAATGAAACCCAATGTCTTTCAGGCGAAAGTATAATCTTGGTTTGGAAATATACAACTGTTTGGACATAAAAAAGACCATCGAAATGATGGTCTTGCAGACTGTAGACAAATGCATAAAATAACGAATGAACCTTTCTCTGAACACTTACTTTACTTCTTTCATAAATAGTCTAACGTTTTCAGCGATTTCTTTGAATTTGGTATGGTGTAAATAATGTGATCCATCCATGGTTACTACTTTTCCATGTACCGAGTCTTTGATCTGCCCTTCATGCAGAGGTATCCATCCTGCTACATCTTCATTATTCGCTTCTACAAAGAGAAGAAGTGGAAGATATTTAGGGAAGATTAAACCTTGAGCCCCTTTAAAATTAGACGAAATATGGTCCATCTCATTCAAGGTTGTGTCATTATACATGTTTTTATTCGAAATCATTTTCATTTGCTCTACGGTTTTTTCATCAAATACCAGTCCAGCATAGGGGTCAGCACTGATTTTCATAGCCAATCTTAAGAGACCTGATTTTTTGAGATATGCAAACGTTTTTAATGGGAAATTGATATCTATACCCGGTTGTGTTGCAACACTGCTATCGATTCCGACAAATGCAGTCACCTCGTTTGGATATTTATTCACATAATCAATTCCATAAATGCCTGCAATGGAGTGGCCCATGAGCATGTATCTGTTAATATTAAGCTGCTGTAGAGCTTCATGAACTTCACTTACCATATTCTCCGTGGTTCGCTCTTTTACAGTTTCATCACTTAATCCATAACCGAAAGGCTCTACCACAACAACTTTGTAATATGGAGATAATTCATCGACAAGAAGCTTAAAATCAAGCCCTGGAGTAGCTGTTCCATAACCAGGCAGGAGCACGATTGTTTCCTCGCCCTCGCCTTGAATTAACACATTCATGTTTTTCCCGTCTACAGATACGTGCTGCCCGTAGGGCACTATTCGTTTTTGCTCCGAATGACTACTCATCACATTTGCGATATAAACAATACCTAAAAAAAGTACAATGGCTAGAACGATTGCTCCTATGATTTTAAGTAAGATGTTTCGCACTTTCTTTATTTTCATTCCACTTAGCGTTTTCTTTTCCTCTTGTTGTGTCACTGTCATCTTCTCCTGTCCTGATCAGTTTGCCTTCCTTCATGTGCCTGTAATGAAAACTTAACCAATGAAGATGTACTCACCATGACGACAATATGAACTGAATATGAACTGCCAAAAAAAATGCTACGGCTCTATATACAAGTAAGCTTGCATATGAGTCGTAGCATAGAGAATGAATCTAACTAATCTGTTGGTGTAGTGATTGGCAATGTGACAATGAAGGTCGTTCCTTGACCAGGTTCACTTTTCACTCGGATGTCACCTTGATGAAGCGACACGATCTGTTTAACGATAGCGAGTCCCATACCACTTCCGTCATACTTACGACTGTGGGAACGATCGGCCTTAAAAAAACGCTCGAATATACGCTTCTGGTCGTCAAGGTGAATACCAATACCAGTGTCGGATATTAGGATTGTGACGTTTTTGATATCTTGTTTGATGCTTACGTTAATCACGCCGGTATCCTCGGAAAATTTGATGCTATTTCTGAGGATATTCGTCCATACCTGATTTAACAGGTCATGATCAGCCGTTACTTTAACTGTCTGTAAATCAAGCTCGAAATGTATATCGCGAGCAGACCATTGTGGCTGGAGCGCCACAATTATCCGTCGGATTTGTTCATCGAGGCTGAGCGTGACGAGCCGCAGTTGCTTTGACTGCGATTCAAGAAAACTCAGCTTTAACAGGTTATCGCTCATTTTGGACATCCTTTTCGCTTCAGCGATGATAATATCAAGATAACGGCTTCGTTCGTATTCTGAAAGGTCAACTTGCTTAAGCACTAGAGCATAACCGGATATCGAAGTGAGCGGAGACTGAATCTCGTGCGACACGTTCGTTACGAATTCCCTGCGCATCCGCTCAAGTTGCTGCAGATCGTGCATCATTTCTTCGAAGCTGCGAGCCAAAGTACCCAGCTCACTCGTTTGCTTAATATTCAACTTGACGTTGAAATCTCCAGATGCTATCCGCTTGGTCGCTTTTGTCAGCTTTTTTATCGGTCTTACCAGGAATACAGAGGCAACTAGAATCAATAAGCTTCCTGCAATCAACGAACATGTTGCAAAGACCAATGCCCACTTTGTGACAAAAGAGGCTGAAGGAGGGGCGAGCGCTTCCAAAAATATCGCTTTCGTTCCCATTTCCGTTTTCAACGGCAACCCTAAGAGGACCGTGGCAATACCATTAGGAGTGTCCTGAACAACACCTCCATCTAATACTTTCTTTAGTTGCTCCATCGTCACAGGCGCAGGTTTGTGTCCGTGAAGTTTACCGTAAGACTTGAACTGACCCGTTGCTTCGTAAATTCGAATATAATAAGAATCGAGCTGCTTCATTTCACTTACGAACAAGTCCGCTTCACGTAACGGAAAGGTCTTGTAAATCCGGACGATGTCTTGGCCAAAGTTACGTGAGTTGATTTGAGCGTTTTCGTTCAATTTATCTTCGAATATCCAAGTTGACACAAAAAAAGAAATGATCGTGCCCCCGATGATGGAGACTAAAAATGTCAGGACAACACGTATATATAAGGATCTGATCATTCATAAACCTCAAGCCGATACCCAAGCCCGCGCACCGTTTCGATCCGAAAATCGGGTGTTGTCGCGAACCGTTCACGCAGCCGTTTAATATGTACGTCTACCGTTCGATCATCTCCGGCGTAATCGATACCCCAAATCTGATCGATCAACTGCACGCGCGTATAGACTTGTCCGGGTGTTCCAGCGAGCTTATACAGCAATTCGAACTCCTTTAGCGGCAACGTAAGCGACTCCGTCCCTTTCATCACCTTATAGGTCTGTCGATCAAGGATGACGTTCCCTAAATGGATCGTCTGCGTGGAGCCAATCTTGTATCGTTTGAGTAGTGCCCTAACACGAACCGTCAACTCTAACGGATCGAATGGTTTGGTTAAATAATCGTCCGTCCCAAGTTCGAAACCTTTCACTTTCTCCCATGTTTCTCCTCTCGCAGTCAGCATAAGTAAAGGTAGATCAGGATTGGCTCTTCGGAGCTCCTTGCTTAACGTCCAACCATCCATAATCGGCATCATAATGTCAAGTACGACAAGATCGACATTCGTTGAGATGTAGACGGCCAGTGCTTCCTTGCCGTCCGCTGCTTCAGCTGTTGCGAATCCGTCGTTGCGTAGAAATAAACAGACGAGTTCGCGAATGTTCGCATCGTCGTCAGCAACTAGTATAGTAGGCATCGGTTCCCTCTTTTCCCTGTTTTCCACCGCATTATTTCAAGCAATTATTATACTATAAATTAACACGTATGTTGATTAACCAAAGTAATACAGTTTCTTGATTTATCGACCTGTAGAATTCAAGTGTTTCTTTCAAACTAATTTGCCACTCAATTGACAAGGCTTCACAAAGAAACAGGCGTGTGAAACCTGCAAATGACAAGCGTTTATTTTTTCTTTTGGCCTTGTGCACGAAGAAATTTCAACAAAGCATCGGCAATTATAGCTGTGAATAACTGATTGAACAACGCATTGGATGTTGTGCCAAACAATACGGAAACGTTCAAATTCAGCTAAATCCAGCGGAAAAATGATT
>NZ_JAKUGJ010000066.1:0-7021 GCF_022663915.1 Bacillus cereus group sp. BfR-BA-01331 | reverse complement strand
TCTTTATTACCAAACATACTAATCTCCCCTTTTAAAAAATCACACTGATCCTATTAAAAAAGAAATAAAAAAGTGCAAAATCTACCAACAGATTTCGCACCAAAAAACAGATAACAGATACAATCACTCGAAACATAGGAGAGTGTTTCAACACTTATTATAACCTATATATTTACATTTTTGCGTATGGATTTGAAAATATGTAAATATTCATTGTTTTATTTTGAATTTTCTTTTTATTTTAGTTATACTAAATTATAAAGAGACAAATCTCCCTTAGGCTGTCAATAATTATGCTAACGAAACACACCCAAAACCAAAAAACCAATTCCCGTGTAATGGAATTGGTTTTTTGGTGCAATTCAGTCAAACAGCAACTTGAACCCACATCTTCAAATGTAGTCTTATCAAGATTATCATAATTTCAAATAAATAAACATAAAAAAAGCTCTTTATATAAACATATAAAGAGCTTTTTTAAAAGGATGAAACCCTTAAGTTACTAGTGATGAACACTTATTATATCATAAATCCCCTTATTTATTGTATGATTTCTTGTTGCTGTTGTTCTTCTAATGCAATTTCTATCTGTTCAATACGAAATGCTACACATACCCCCATATCCTCTTCTAACGTTCCATGTCATATCCTTTCTGTCTACTTTTCATTTCTCTTGTATGTTCACGTTCAAATTGATTATCTACTCCTTTCATATCTAATTCATTTCTAACAAGCCCTCTAAACGCTTTAAATTGCTCTTTAAAGACTTTTTTCGTTTGTTGATATAAAACCTTTATATTAGTCTGCAAATCTCTTATATGAGCTTTTAAAGAGCCTATTTCAGTATGCAATTCTTTATTTGCTTCTTTCAATTCCCAATTTTGTTTATAAGAATGTTTTAAAGCAAGATTATTCCCCTCTATCGTTTCCTCTAAATATTTATTACTTTCTCGTAAACTTTGATTCTCTTTTACCAGATCCGTCTTCTGTAAACGTTCATAATCTTTTTTAACAATAACCGCTGCATTCACCTTTTCTGCTATATCTCTCCATTGCTCACGTGTTACCACGATATTTCCTGTTTTCTTTTCTGTGATTTCTGGCTTTCCAAACAATTTTGTTGTTACTTCTGTTTTTGTTTCTTCTCGCAAATAAGACATTGACACTGGCTTATCAGGAATTTGGTTTCGAAACATTTCAAATTCCTGTTTCTTTTCTTTTATTTTTCTATCTAAACTCAAAAATTGTTGCTGGATTTTTTGTAAAGTTTCATTCTGTTTTTCGATGTAGTTTGTGGTTTGTTGTAATTGATTATGAGTTTCCACTACTTTTGTCTTTAAATGCGTTTTTACATTGGATAACTGTTCCACTTCTACTTCTAAATCTTGTTTTTCCTTAAAGGCTTGAGGCGATAAATGTTTTTTCTCAGAACCTTCTCCCCGCTCTACATCAAAACCTTTTTCCCGCATTTCCAACGGGAAGTCCTGTTGTAAAGATGTTAATTCTTTTCTCGTAAACATATCTTTCGCTGACAAACGATTGTCTTCTGTAATTGGCATCACACCAATATGCATATGTGGTGTCGCTTCATCCATATGAACCATCGCATACAACGTATTTTGTTTCCCATAACGTTTTTGAATAAACGCTAGTGAACTCTCAAAATAACGTTTCTGTTCCTCTAAACTTAATGAATGCATGTAGTCTGGCGAAGCTGTTACTACAAATTCAGAAAGTACAACAGAATTCGCCCGTGGCTTTCGTTTTACTCGCTCACTGATCTCTTGTTTAATTGTGCTTTCATATCTAATTTTTTGTTGATTTAACAAATCATAATTCTGTTCACTTTTCGAATAATCGATGTCTAAATTTGATTTACTTTTTCCTTGTCTTTGATTATGTTTTTGAATCCCTTGCACATCAGAAATTTGAAATTTCTGCATGTGAATGATTGCGAATTTGTTCATGTTTTTTCCTCACAATTGTCTTCCGTAAGAGGACTACTTTTGAGACTATCATAACATATCGAGAGAGCGAATCCAAAGCTTTGGTATAGCCCACTATACCAAATTCCATTTGGTGTGGGCTCTGCGAGACCTTGTTGGCTTCGCCAAATCACGCCATGGCGTGACAAATTCTAGGGGCTTTGCCCCACACCCCACAAGGGGAACTCTTCCCCTTGACCCCATCAATCGAACTCCCCAACCCCTCAATCCTTGAGGGGCTTCCTCGCCGGTTGGCGTCCCCAAAACGGTTCGTTTTGAGGAACAGCCAAGAGGATGAAGAATCAGCTGCACGTGTCAATTCCTTAATGCTCCTTTCATGGATCAGCACAAACCGCTGACCCATTCCAGTCCGCTTACCATTGACACTTACCGCTTATTCTTCCTCTCCCAATAATCTTTTGGCGAGTTGTTCCAATCGCTCATTGAATCCTATGTCATAGGCTATATAACCATTTCCTCGTCTTCTCTCCAGAATTTCCTTTAATACCGATTTGTCTTCTTCTTTCAATTTTACATCACCTAAAACTATCTCTTTCGGCTGTCTAATTTGCACACCTAAAGCTGTTAACTTTGCATAATTAGGAACTGTCATAAATCTCATTTCAGACAAAAGTTTTAAACGCTCCATCTCCTTATCCGTAACATAGAATTTAACCTGTTGTTTAGACATTTATACGCCTCCAATCAAACTAAATAGTACTATTTTAATAGTTTCATTATAGAACTTTTTAGTACTAAATTAAACTATCGAGTTATTTCCCCCTGTTTTTGGGTGTGAGTGCTGGCTAGTCGTGTGGGGGCTAAACCCCACATAGCGTTGATCCGTATGGAAAAAGAATCATGCTTTGAACGGAAGAATTGGCGGTTCGGCTGGTACAATTGCTGGTCCAAGTCGAGCAACTTAACCCCGTTTTTGGTCTGTTCGGCTTGGCGAAAGCTAAAAATCAGCCGAAAAAAGTTTGGCAAGGATGAAACGTAGTGAAAAAGGTGGAGATTTTTGAGTGCTTTTCACTCAAAAATACGACCTGTTCCTTGCGGAACTTTTAGCCCTTATATAGAGAGTGAGAGTAAACAAGCTTTATTTGAGTACAAAAACATGATTGTATCAAGGGTTTATAAGCATTTTCGTTGTTACCTAATTTGATAACATTTGTTACCTAATTTGATAACAACGAAAACATAAAAAAATAGCCCTTAAAAAAGGGCTATTGGAAAGTTCTTTAATAAACGTTTGGATTTCATAAATAAAGCTTTTAAAGTAACTTCAATATTATCACGTTCACCAGAAAACATAATGTTAGGATTAATAAAAATAGCATTAGTACGAACATTATTACCTTCAATTTCTTGACCTACTGCTTTTACTACAATACCTTTTTCTTGTAACTGTTTTAATACTCTACTAACTTTAGGTTTGCTTGTCCCAAGACGTTCAGCAATTTGAGTTTGCGTCATTGGAACAGCACCTCTTAAATGAATATCATCAACTATACAATTACTTTTAAATTGTAAAAAACGTTGAATCCTCATTAAAAATAATATTTCTTCATCAGTAAAATATCCTACCTCTAAAGCATAGTTCCAATTATCTTGAATCAACTGAACAAACCTCACTTTCGAATGAGGACTTTTTTTAGTACCTATGTAAAGTTCTTTACCAGTAGCTTTAACCAGAGTCTCCATGGCTTTTTCTAATTCGTTTTTTGAAATTTCGTTATGATCTTGTTTGAATTTTTCATTTTCAATTTCTAAATCACGTATTCTTGCATTTTTCTCAACTTGTTTAAAATCAATTGTATTTGGCATATTCTTCTCCTCATTTCTAGTATTTGCAACTAGCGAAGAGACTTTTATTTTGTTATTATGTAGTTAGATAAATTAATTTGAGTCTGAACACTCTAATTAATTGTATAACAGTAAAAAAAGCCTTTCTCCTATAGTTGTTTCTTGAACAACTCAATTATAGCATGAATGGCTTTTTTTGTTATATCTTGTCTGACTTTTTATATTCTGAAAAACAAATATATACAGTTTTAACTAAATTTGATATCCTAAAAATGTCAATAAGACTAATATCTTATTTACGCCCATTAGCAAAAAGCCCTTGATATAAAAGGGCTTTTTGTCATCCATATAAAAACAAAGATGAAATAAACAGAATATTAAAAATAATATATATCAACTTATTTAAAAGTTAATCTAATGTACTACCATGATAACATGGTAAAAACAAGATATAGATAATTTTGGAAAAGGGGAAGATTCTATGAATGTTCAATTAGAAAATGAACAAATAACAAAATTATTAAATGACTGGTATCAATCCATGCTAAGGCAACATTTAGTTAAAGCAAAACAATTAAAAGAATATATAGACAGTGAAATTAACAATGTTAAAGAAAATCAAAACTTACTCTTATATTATTCTTTATTAGATTTTAGATACAAAGCATTAACAGATTGGATAAGTATTAAAGAAAATAGTTTTGATGAAATTAATAATTTCACAACTCCAGCAGATGACTTCCTAGCTTATTATTATCACTTCTTTAAAGCATTTCATTCTACTTTAACATCCAATTACACTGAAGCAAGTGAACACTATGAAAGAGCAAAAGAACTATTAATACACATTCCTGATCCAATAGAACATGCTGAATTTAATTATCGAATGGGATATTTTTATTATCAAATCTATAAACAAGTAGTAGCTCTTGATTATATAAAATTAGCTAAAGAAGAATTTTTAAAACATGAAGGTCATGAAATAAATGTAGCACTATGTGACAACTTTATAGGTCTATGTTGTATTGACTTAAAACATTTCGAATTAGCTGAGGAATCATTTAATAAAGCACTAGACACTTTTCAAAAAAATAACCATAAAAATTCTATTCTTATGGTAAGACATAATTTAGCCTGGTTATATTCAAAACAAAATTTATCTAAGCTCGCAATTCGTCATGTATCTGAAGTAACAAAAAATAATCCCAATCATTTCAAAGCATTTTTTGTAGAAGCATATGAATACTATAAACTAAATGACCATAATTACGCCGATCAACTAATCGAAAAAGGATTAAAACTTAGTAACAACTTTAACAATCAAGAATTTCAACATCGTTTTAAAATCTTAAAAACACTCAACAACAAAGTTCCTACATTAACTTTAGAAACATCAATTTCAGAAGGTATTACTTACTTTAAACAAGAAAAACTATGGGAATGCGTAAAAGAATATGCCGATATCCTAGCTCTAAGATTTTATGAAGAAAATAATCATAACAAAGCAAGTCAATATTTTTACATGAGCAATACAGCTCAAAAAAATGAATTAGAAAAAGGAGCGTTAAAATAATGAAAAAAGTTTATCTAACTATACTTGGAATATCTTTAATTAGTATCCTGTCGTTAGGAATAAACGACTCTTTTAAAAATCAAGCTATAAATATAGGTGATGGTGGTGGTGCACCAGCACGACCTGATTATGTTTTACAAACTCATGGAGACATATAAAAAAATAGAATTATAAATAAAAAACGGGATATGCCAAAGTTCACCAAACAAGCACTATATTTGAATTATAAGTAAAATATTCCCTTTTTGTAAATAATAGGATATTATGAATTTTGTATTATATAATACAAAATTCGCGAATAATCCAATAAAAAAACAAAAGGGGATACAAATAATGAAAATGAAAATTGCAGGAAGCATTCTCGCTACAACATTAGCAGTAAGTACTATTGGAGGTTCTTATGCACTAGCTGATTCACCAAATACAGCTCCTACAAAACAAAAAATTACTAACCAAGAAAATACGGATATTACTACACATAAATTATATAAAGAACTAGATATAGACAGTCAAAAATTATTCATTGAAATTGTAAATGGAGCTAATTTACCTTACCCACAACAAGTACAATTACTACAAGATAAAGAGAGATTTATAGAAGAAGAAAATAATTCATCAATGCATACATGGAAAACAGCCCTCGTTAAAAAGGCTGCAAAACTATTAGCCGCTAAAATAGGATCAAAATCCGTTGCTGACATAACTGATTATCTTTTCGAATGGGAAGATGATCTACAACAAGGAATGGAAAACTACTTAGTATATAAACTTGGCTGGAACAAAACGGCCGCACATTGGACAGCAAAAAGCGTGATGTTCATCCTATTTTAAGCTAATTAAGATAGGTAGTTGATATGATTGGAAAAATTTAAAACAATAGTATTTTGGATTTTAATGTTATTTTTCTTAGTAACAAATTTCATTAGAATCTTTATAGAACCTAGTTTTGGAGAGACTATAAGGGTATATTTTCGTGATGTTCCTATAATTATAAAAATAATAATTGTAATCCTATTTATAGCTCTATTAATCTATCTATTCCCTTATAAAAGAAAAAAAAATGGCTAGCATAATGCTAGCCATTTTTTCTTTATACCCTTCTTTGGCTTCTTTTTTTTATAAATAACTCAATTCCCTTTAATAATAGTTCACAATATACCTTCCTTTAAACTTAACATTTAAAGAAACTTCAAAATATAAAATTCAAAACATCGAAAGTAAACTTTTATGTAAAAGTTTACTTTGGAACATACAAATACAATCCAACATACAATACTATGGGCATCTAAAATAAATCATCTTAGTCGACAAAAAGAAAAACCACAGCAATTGCTGTGGTTTTTCTTTTTGTCGATACTGTAAGTACACTTATAAGTATATTTACACGGAATAAATCTCCCTGTTTACACTTTTTCCATTCTAAAGTTGAATAACCCATCTTTCACTTTTACTATGTGAGTCCCTGACCAAAAAGTATGTACTTTAAAATAGTACCAATCTCCATTTTTTCTTAAATATTCTTTAATCTCATAGCCTTCTTTTATAAGATATTCTTTAATATCATCCTCTTTATTACCAAACATACTAATCTCCCCTTTTAAAAAATCACACTGATCCTATTAAAAAAGAAATAAAAAAGTGCAAAATCTACCAACAG
>NZ_JAKUGJ010000065.1:0-7117 GCF_022663915.1 Bacillus cereus group sp. BfR-BA-01331 | reverse complement strand
GGACGAATTCGTTAGCTATCAAAAGTAACGACTAACCGAGAAGCCCCCACTTCAAACAGTCCGTTAGGACGTTAAGTGGCGGGTAGTTCACAATATCAATTCTCGTCTTTATATGCGTATTTTTATACAGAAGGATTAATAGATGTTATTTGCAAAAATTCATTTGAATGATACATCTTACATTTTGGAGGAGACAAGAAAAAATGGGGAATAAAGAGAAAAAGCCTAGTGATTCAGAATAAAAAACTAATTAAAATAAAATTTCATACAATTCGAAAAAAATTGCAAAAATTCTCTAATATGGTTTATACTGTAATAGGAGTTATTAATAACCAAATAGTTAATGTTGTGTATTAATTTAACAAGTTATATTTAAGGTTATTAAACATATTACTCCTCAACCCATGCTTCATTCTGAATATACAGTGGGAAAAATATAATTTGAAAGTTTGAGGTGCTCTTATGCTAACAACAGTTTCTAATAAGACAAGCAGTTTTGACGTAGAACAAAATGTACATGAATTCGAATCAAATGGATACATTCAAATCTCTAATGATATTTTTTTACAAGATCAAGAAGATCAGGCATTACTAACGAAAGCACAGTTAGACTACTACAGCTTACAAAACGACGCATATGGCGAATGTCGCGCTAGAGCCTATTCAAGATATATAAAATACGCTGGTTCTTCAGATTATGTTCTAGATACAGACAATGGATATTTCCAATCTGAAGAATATAATTATGACGATGGTGGGAAAATTAGAAATTTCAACAGTATAACAGATGAATTTTTACATAATTCATTAATTGAGAAAATTGTTCGCTTTGATAGTGAATTTGCATTTAATACAAACATACTTGATACAAGTAAGGATATAATTATAGGTTTACATCAAGTAAGATATAAGGCAACGAGAGAAAACCCTTCTTTTAGCTCTCCAATTTGGCTACATAAGGATGATGAGCCGATTGTCTTTTTACATCTCATGAATTTAAGTAATACAGCTCTTGGCGGAGACAATCTAATTGCAAACAGCCCTAGGGAAATTAACAAGTTTATAAGTTTGGAGGATCCCCTAGAAACTTTAGTATTTGGACAAAAGGTATTCCACGCTGTAACACCACTAGGAACAGAGTGTAATACAGAAGCCGTACGTGACATTTTATTAGTAACGTTTTCTTATAAGGAGCCAAAATGATAAAAAATAAAACTATTATGATTTCAGGCGCCAACAGTGGTATAGGAAATGCTTGTATTGAATATTTTTTAGAAAAATCATTCAATGTAATAGCTCTTGATATTAATACAAATAAATTAGTAGACTATACAAAAACACATACGTCTTTTAAGTTAGTACAAATAGATTTAAGTAACAGCAATGAGATTAATAATCTTTTTATACAATTGGATACAGATACCCTTTGTCCCGACATACTTATAAACGCCGCTGGTATCAGGGAAATAACACCTGTATTAGAACTTTCTGATGATCTATTTAAAAAAGTAATAGATGTTAATTTAGTAGCACCCTTTATTCTTTCAAGGGAAGCTGCTAAGCGTTGGTACAAGTTTAAAACAAAAGGTTGCATAGTAAATATAGCATCTGTTTCAGGATTAATGGCTGAACCTGAAAGAGCGGCTTATGTTGCATCAAAACATGCTCTAATTGGACTTACTAAACAGATGGCTATGGAGTTTGGTAAGCAAAACATACGAGTGAACAGTATTTCTCCGGGTGTCATTAGGACAGAGCTTACAGAAGAATATTTTAGTGATGAACGTTTGGTATCCCTTATAAAAAGCAATCAATCCTTAGATACGTGGGGAATACCGCAGGATATTGTTTCGTGTATTGAATATTTAATTTCTGATCAGGCTCGCTTTGTTACAGGTTCCAACTTTGTCATAGATGGTGGTTGGACAGCTGGGAAGAATTTATAATTAAGTGTTTTTTGTAGATAAATTAAAAGCACCTGCCCTTTATAGAAGGACGGTGCTTTTCTTACTAAAAATTAGATATTTAACGGGGGGATTAAATTGATTCAACAAAATTCTATTGAGAGAAAATCATTACCGGCTTTGAAGATGATAATATCAATGGTTATTTTCGGTTCAGTCGGCTTTTTTTCCGTACAAACAAATTTACCTTCATTTGAGTTGGTATTTGTACGATGCATTTTTGCTACAATATTTTTAAGTCTATGCTGGCTAATTACTGGACAGTACAAACATGATAAATGGGAACGAAAAGAAGTTATTCAAGTCTTGATATGTGGATTTTTCCTTGTATTTAATTGGGTATTTTTATTTAAAGCGTTTGAAAATATGTCAGTCACAGTTGCAATATCAGTCTATCACCTTGCTCCAATAATTGTACTTATCATTGGAAGTATTGTTTTTAAAGAAAAATTAACAGTATTATCTGTTATCTCTATCATTATCTGCTTTGTAGGAGCGTTATTAATCGCTGGTATAAACAAAAACTTCTCTTTCGACTCGTTAATGTCTTCTGGCATGGTTTGGGGACTTCTCGCAGCTCTGTTTTATGCATTTACAACTTTATTTGGGAAAGGTATTAAGAACATGAGTGCTTATGCAATGACCTTTTTGCAAACATTTTTAGGGATTTTTCTTCTAATACCCTTTATAGATTTTGATGCATTCCATGGACTGACTCAAAGTAATTGGACGTATATTATAGCAACCGGCCTTATCCATACAGGATTGGTATACTACTTATTCTTTGATAGCTTACGTGATTTATCAACAAAATTAATCTCGATATTAGTTTTTTTAGATCCAGCTGTAGCAATTTTATTGGACACGGTGCTTACAGGATTCCGACCAACTTTAATGCAAGTATCAGGGATTACTCTAATTTTTGTTGGTATGGCTCTAACTTTCAAAAAATCTAAAAATAAGACCCAAAAATTTAAAAAACAAACTATAGAAGACGACGCTCGTGTATTGTAAAACAATCAAATCATAAAAAAACACTTGCGACATAATTGGGGTAGCAGGACATGCCCAGCAATCTAGTGAAAAGAAACACCCCCAAAACAGTAAAAATTTTCTTTTTCTACAGGTGATTTCTTTGGAAATTCATCTTATTTTTTCTTAAGTTTATGAAGTATCTAACTATTTAGATATCCAATTAGGTATATTCTATTTATTTTAATTTTTACTGTGATAATATAAAGAGTGGGAATGATTAATGAAGAAACAGTCTCAATATATGTATCATTTAATTATTAGCATACTATCACTTTTAGCTATACTATTTTTGTTTTTTGGAAACTATAAAAGTACTATTTTCAAGTACTCATTTATCTTTATATGTTTAATTAATATGATAATAAATTTCTTTTCTTATTATAAAAAAAGAAATAATTAGTTCTCCATAAAATTAAAAATACGCTATTCTTTCTTTAAATCATAGGAAAGGATGGCGTTTTTGTATGTCTATTTCTGTATCTGATGAATTACTACTATTTGCTCAAGAAATTCAAAGGTTCTTATCCCAAAATATCTTACGAGATCTTGCTAGAGATGTTGGTTTTGTGCAGCGAACCAGTCAGTACCAAGCAAAAGATTTAGTCGCTTTGCTTTATGTGTATGGATGAGCCAAAATGTCGCTACTACTTCTTTAATTCAGTTATCTAGCTGTTTAGAAGCATCGTGTTGATTTTGTCGCACCTCTTCTTGTAGGTGCGCGTATTGAAATTTGTTATAATAATTCATGATGATTTGACTGGTCATGTCCGGCCTCTTTTAGGCGTAGGGATTGGAATAAAGGTAGCCAGAACAATCCTAACCTTATCGGTCGTCGCATTTCTAGTAGATGCGTGGATTAAGACTGGTAAGATACTTGATAGTAATTTATTATGAGTTTACGCATTACCCGAAATTCAACTCTCACTTACCTTTGGATTTTCGTCCTTCACAAGCTTGAGGAAGAAGGATTCTTTTAGGTAATGCGTTAAATTTAATTAAAACTTCTTGAAATGCATAACGATATTATATAATATATAGGTATATTGTTAGTTTATTTGATTCCGTTTATTCCCACACCTTTTTGTGTTGTGGTTGAGTTGTAGAAGCAAGTTGCGTCTTGTTTCAATTGTGAAAGGGCTTCTTTGAGCCGATTAGTGTATATATAGCTTATTTTGCTATGCACATTTTTAATCGACTTGAAGAAGCCCTTTTTGTGTTGTTTTCAAGTTTGCAGGCGGGGTTATGAACCATAATAAATTACAAAATAGAGGAGATAGTAAAATGAAAAAAGATTGTAGACACTTACGACTAGTATCAACAGTAGAGGAACATAAAGCACGAATAGAAAAAAATCAGAAGTCATATGCTGCATCAGCAATGTTAACGGAACCTAAATCGAGAATTAATCAATTATGAGGTTGTTTAGAGGCAGAAATTATATTACCTGATGGTAAAATGCAATATTTTAAACCAAACTCTATTCATGAAAAAGAAGCTATACAAGAAATTGCATTATTTATTGAGGGCATCCAGGAAGTAAAAGAAGGCTATGTAATCTTATGGCGCTTTGTCGGTCAACAAAGTTTTTACAATGGCACAAAGATTGTAGCTGAACCAAAGTTTCGTAAAGTCATGCGTAAAGTAAAAGATTTCTTTTTTATGATGATGACAGTGTTTATGAAACAGAAAAGTAAAAGGAATAGGGGATAAAATGATGAAAAAAGATATTTGGCGCGTGTTAAATGACCCAAAGGAGAAGGAAGCGAAAGAACCATCCGATGAACAAGATGATATTTTTGCTAGTTTGGATGAGATTCCGGAGATTACAGATGAACAACTACCATTTTAAAAGATATATGAAACAAGTCGAGGTAGTGTATAGAGGGTAAAAGGAAGAACTAAGTGATGTATATACTTGGATCTTCCTTTTTTTATTGCAAAATAGAACTTGGAGGGAAAGATTATGCGTATAGGAAATGATTTAGCGGCGGGATTTTATCCAACACCACTAACAGAAGGGAAACACTTAATACAACTATTACAAATGGAACCAGGGCGAGCTTATGCTTGCTTTGATCCATGTTGTGGAGAAGGAACAATTTTACGAAGTTTTGCAGACGAGGTGAAGCAAGTTGGCATACAACTTGATACATATGTTGTAGAAATAGATGCAAATCGATATGGCAAAGCAAAAGAGCAATTAGATGTAGTGGTACGCTCGGGCTTTGAAAGTATGAAGATTAGTCATGACTATTTTCCGCTTATTTTTTTAAATCCTCCTTATAATACGGAGCTTCGTACAGAAAATGCAAAACCAGAGAAAATGGAGTTCAACTTCTTAAAGCGTGCACACCATTATTTACAAGATGGTGGGATTATGGTGTATGTCATTCCTTACGACAGATTTGCTAGAGACGACATTAGTTATTTCTTAGCAAAAAATTATGAGGAAATAGGCTTAATGCGTTTTGGTGATGAAAATAAGGAGTTCGATGCATTTAAACAGTGTGTCTTCGTTGGACGTAAGCGTGCTGCTACGAAAAATGACACGTACTTCAACGATCGGTTCGCTAATTTCTGTGAAAACATGTCTGACCTTACTTTCGTCAAAAAACATGTGAATACATTAGCAGAAATGGTAAATCGTAAGGATTGGGCTATACCTGCATTGCGTCATCAAAACAAACTAATTTTTACATCAAGAGTGGATTATAAAAGTGCTTATGAAGGTGTGGGGAAATCGGAAGGTATCTCGACATTTAAGAAGCGTTTAAATAGAGGGAATGGTTACTCACTTCAAAATGAGAAAACAGATGCTGAAAGAGCAAAGATGCCAATTGCTTCCGGACAATTAGGACTATTGCTGATAACAGGCGTGGCAGACGGTTTGCTTGGTGAAGGAAATACGCTCCATGCTGTTCGTGGATCTGAAAATATGTTTTTTGAAACTTCATTTGAGCAACTGGAAAAAACAACGAAAGAAGTTGTATTACAAAAACGCCGTGCGAAATTTATCATTGCAACACCAACTGGTGAAGTCAAAGAACTTGTCTAGGAAAGGAAGAAGGCTATGTCTGTACTATTAGGAATAGGAGCATTATATATTGCTTGGGAGTTTAGTAATCGTGTGCTCCGAATCGCTATTGTTCTAACGGTAGTTTGCCTTTGTGCATCTCAGATCAGTACAGGTACGCATTTGGGAGTGTTAGAACATTTTTCACTATTCCAAGGTGTAGACGATATTCTACATGCGGCTGAGCATTCATTAACAGAGTGGAAACAGTTTATAGATTTTTAAACAATAAATTAAATGAGTAGGACATGAAACGTATCGATTATGATGGGTTTTTTATTTTTAGGAGGGAACGAATATTATGATAAACGAAATAATTCAACAACATACATTTGACCAGGAACAAACACCAGCGATGTTGCAATTGGAGACGGCTACTGCTTCACATACTGCTTTTTGCTTTGCTATGGCAGTAAATCGTCATCATCAAATCCAATTTGCAGTATTAGGTGCGAATGAGAGTACATTAAAGTCATTCCGTGCTGCAATATCAATGGGTACACGTCGTTTGTATTTTGGAGAGGGACAAAAAGAAGAATTACATTATACGTTAGGAAAAAAATGAATGTAATTTCGACAGGACAATTTGAGTTTATTAATACACAAACAGCAAATAGAAAAAAGGCAATTATTGCGTTTTCTAAGGAAATAGAAGAAAAGTATATTGTTGCAATTGATGAAGCACCAGAAATGCAAGTAAGAGATTTCTTAATGGCTCCCCCGTATGGTCTACCAATCTTAGAAGAATGGGCGAAGCCGATTTATGAAGAGATGCTAACAAGAAATTTGTTACAACCATTAGAAGTGTATTTCGATAAGAATGAGTTTTCTTCTCTAACGATTGCACAAGTCGTATTAAAAGCAGAGGATTGTAAAGAGTTTTTATCAGAAATGATCCGGTCTGGGAAATGTCAATTCCCGCAAGAGGGTACAGGTGAAAAAATCAATGAAGTAAATGATTTAAATGAATACCTATTGGAATATTCGCCTGTCATGCTTGATAAGGTAACAAAATTGGATGAGCCATTACATCAACCGATGTCAG
>NZ_JAKUGJ010000064.1:0-7230 GCF_022663915.1 Bacillus cereus group sp. BfR-BA-01331 | reverse complement strand
TGCCAAACCGAAATTCATCTCCCACCTACCGTTGGGCTACGCCCTTCACACGCTTGAGGAAGGAGAATTCTTTCGGGGAATTCGTTAAAAAACTCAAAGCGCGTAGCCGAAAGCGAAAATTACATCGAAACTTCACTATAGAAAAGCAAGAATGGTCTTCCGTGTGGATTGGTTGGATGGATTCGATATGGATTGCAAAAAGAGAAGACAGAAGAAGTAACAGACGGAAATTTAAAAGAGCAGCTAGCAAAAGCTAACTGCTCACCCAAGAAAAACAGAGGAAAGATAACCATGTGTCTATATTATTGACGAAATATTGAGTTTTATTCACGAGGGAGAAAAGTAGGCTATTAACATGAAGATGCTCCAATTCATATCCTGTAAGTAGTAAATTAATGACGGGGTAGATTGAGAATGGATGATCCGATTAAGGAGATAGTTGGCGCATGGTTTGTTGCAGTAGGGACAATTATTGCTGCGATTGGGAGTACGCCTTTAAAAAGATTGAACTGCGAATTAAGAAAAGATTTGAGCGTATGGGGAAATGTATTACAGGCAACGGGGAACGGTCTGGAAGCTGATGGACAAGGAGAAATATCCCTTGAATTGATTGGTAACAAAATCCAATCAATTGGTAATGTAACGGTTATAACAGGACTCATTATAGATTTTGAAGGCAAAACGAAAAAAAAATTAGTGATTGCAGGGAATTGGATACAAGCATTAGGCGGTGTTACATCAATATGCTTCTCTTTCTTGTAATGTCATGTTAGTTCTAAAGGGAGAAGGAAGAATAAGAGCAGTTACAGCTGGTATTGAATGAAAAGTTATATTATCTAGCTTTAGAAATTTTCGCCACATATTAAGATCACTCCACACATCCTCTGGTCCAGGGCTCCATCCTTCAAGAAGACGATGGTAGGTATCTATGCGGTGTCCAGCAATCGTAGGACTAAAATTTATATGACTCTTTCAACATACGATCGCGAGTCTCAAGTTCCTCCAATGATCCCTGAATGGCCATCATTTGTTAATTATTCACAATAGCCATATAGCGGCTATGTACAAAATCTGCTTTGGATAAAGCTTGCTCCATGTATTGTAAGTGATCAGGAAACCATGAATCATCGTCACTCAGATAACATACAAATTTTCCTTTTGCCAATTGTAATGCCTCATGTCGATAAATTTCTCCGTTCCTTGCACTTGAGCCTATAAAAACAGAGAAGAAATCTTTAATCAAGCTCCTGCTTTTCAGCATGAAATACACCAAAACAATTACTTGAAATATTATTCATTTATTAATCTGAGTATGCTTTTTTAACTTTGCAACAGCAACCATAAATGCTCCTCATAATAAATATAAGGTTATTTTATATATACATAGATTTTATTCATCGTAAGCCTACTGAAAATAAGAAAAGACGTAAAAAGACAGCGGCTTATATTGTCATGCAATTTAAACTTTTAAAAGGGTGAATGGGGTATCGAAAGCTGTACAGTTATCTTTTAAACAAAGGAGTCAAAGTTACTCTGTCTCAAGTAAGACACGCCTTATGTAAGGTCAGCTCAAAGTGAAAAATTGTCACTTATTATAAGAAACAAAAGCAAGAACTCAATAAGTTTCCGAATATATTAGAACGCTCTTTTATACCTAGTACGAAGGAAAGACCAACAGTGGTTGAGGAAATACAAATTATATTAGGTAGATTGGCAATAAATAGTGATTTATCACAGCTAACAGAGGAAGAAAAGCGGCAATATTACCATTTTGTATGCAGAAAATATGGACTAGATCCATTTACAGAGTCGTTTGCTTTTATTCGGTTTAAGGGAAGTAAGTGAACTACAGCTATAGGTGCAGTTCCTATTAGTACAGAAGTTGGAAGAAAACTTAGTCCCGCTCAGTTAGCTCATACACTGATGACTTGTGCAACCAAAGTAAAGAGACGAGCGACAGTATCACTGTGTTGTTTAGCTATGATGGATGAAACAGAAGTAGGTATACTTTTTGGTGTAAAACGATTTGATATACAATCCGTCATCGAAAATAAAGATTTACCTCTACAATCCAAACAATCTTATGGCGGTTATACATTTATGGTAAAAGAATCAATGGGAAAATCAGAACTATTTGAGAAAGAAAAAATAAAAAAAAGAAGTGACTGTTTTGACAGAATTGAGAGAGTCATAATGGTACATCAAAAACTTCATGAATAGAAGAAGTGCACCTATTATCATATAGAATTTGTTGTGAAAGATGAAAGAAACAAGCAAGCATACAATAATGATGAAGTATGGCATTATATATATTTCTTATATTAGCACTTATTTATTTGTCAATTCTCCTTTGTGTGAAAGTAGAGTGCACGAAAATGAAAGCGGAACGAATCTTGAGATTACTATTGAAGAGGGTGTGCTTATTTATTGAGTTGTAGTGCATAGATACTATAAGAGAGCATAGGATACACATATTTTTAGAGGAATTATGTAATAAGTGACATATGAAGAAGACAATGTTGCAAATATGAGAGGTTGAAAAGAAAGCTCACAAACCAATGTAGTTTCAAGAATAGTAGTAAATAAAAAACTGTATCTAGCCTGAAAAATACATCGAAAGGATAGCAATGGTATTTAAAGTATCTGGGGATATATTGTAAGGAAGGCAGATGTTCAATGAGTATATGCTTATAAAAAATACTGTAAAAAACTATTGTATGTTAAAAATTTATATGTTACATTGATGTTACAAAATTATTACTTTATGTGACTTTTGTTTCATTTTGTTTTCTTGTTATTTATTTTTTGTTACAAATCATATACTAAAAGCGTTATTTCTATGTGCGTAAGAGTGTGTGTAGTAAGAAGTCTGAGTTAGAACTTCATACATTATATTAAAAATCCTTTCTGTCTTAAAAGAAGAAGAATACCAACTATATAGGGGTTTTTAGGTAATGAGATTATATAAAATGTACTTCCTTCCCCACACAATTTAGTACATATTTAAGGTTCAGTTTAATTGCTGCACAGCTACTTTTGCATATGAGTGTATCGAAATAAATGAAGAGATTGGTAATTATAACAGCATTAAAAAATTAATCTCGAGATGGATTTAAATAGAGTGATTGAGGTATATAAAGTGAAAAATTCTTATAAAGTGTTTATATGTATTTGGATAATTATTTTGTTGTTTTTTGTAATTTATTTTGGATACAAAATGACATCTGATAATAATCAGGTATCAATACAAGAAAAACAGGTAAAACAAGAAGTTCAAAAAATGTCAGAAGAATCAAATGAGAGAGAAATAGAATCCTTTGAAATATTCTAAAAGAAATCAGTAATAAAAAGAGGGCAGTTACGTACTAGCGGGTTCCCTTTTGAGGTGCAAACATTGCAAATCACATCACATTTTTGTCACTAATATCAATGGGATTCTCTAATTAAGTAACAATAATAAACGCAGAGGAGGGATAGCTTAATAGCTATCCCTTCATCATAATATCATTTAAATAAATCTTCTATTATATTAGCAGGGGATAGTGATAGAAAAGTGGGTTCTGGTGCAAAGATTGTATTTATTTGAAAGAGGTATATAGATTCCTAATGGAATCTATTCTTATGCAGCCATTCCGAATAGTTGATGAATAAACTTCACTTCATTTTGGACAGACTTGTCCCGTAAAATAAGTTGGCCTTTTTTAATGATATGCATCGCTTCTATTCCTGAAAGAATAAATTTAGCTGTACGAAAAGAGTTCAATCCTAGCATTGAACGAACTCTCTTTTTAATAAAACGATGATCTTGCTCTACAAAGTTATTAAGGTATTTTACCTGCCTTATTTGGATGCCCACAGGCATCTTTTTCTCTGTCTTCAACTCTTGGATAGGCCGGGTTTTTGTCCACTGTAATCACACGGGGCTTTGAAACATGAAAAGACTGCAAAGCTTTCTTGAAAAAACGCTTTGCAGACCTATGATCTCTTGTTTTGCTTAAATGAAAATCAATTGTATATCCTTTTGAATCAACAGCACGATATAGGTACATCCATTGACCTTTGACTTTCACATAGGTCTCATTGACTCGCCAAGAATCATTGGTTGACTTAAGATGACGTCGTACTCGCTTATCTAATTCGGGACCATATTGATGAACCCATCGCATGATAGTTGTATGAGCCAGGGATAGCCCGCATTCTTCCATCATTTCGACTAAATCACGAAAACTGAGGTTGTACCGTAGGTACCATCCTACGGTTAATAAAATAATATCCGGTTGATAATGTTTCCACTTGAATAGATTTTGCTTTTCCATACCATTCACATCCTTTTTAGAGTAATAGTATCAGTATGTCCAAGTCTGAAAGCCTTTTTTTAGATATTTTGAAGTTTTTGCACCAGAACCGCTCCGAAGGGGGAGCGGCGAAAGGGAAGGAATTCTTAAATGAGTTCTAGCTTATCGCCCATGTATAGTATGTGTTTAATATTAAGGAATATTCAGGTGTGTAACAAATAAAAAGAGCGCCTTCGAACAGCGCTCTTCCTCGGAGTGTGTAGTGCATGATACTTCATGAAGGTTTTTAAGAAATAAAATGAATGAGCCCACAACTGAAAAGATGCGGCTACACAATAACATATGAAAATGCGTAGTAGGAGTGACGATGAAATCTAAAATAAAAGAGCAGCTAGCAAAAGCTAACTGCTCATATCCAGGGGAATTGGAGACTAATGTATCTACAATATTGACGAAATATTGGATTTCATTCAGGAGAGAGTGGAGTGAATCATTTTAGTTTGATACAACTTGATCTTGATCTGCAACATCAGCATCAAATGTGTTTGTTGCACTAACACCGCTAAAGTTATTGGTAATAAAAGCATTATTTGATGAACCAGAACCATTGTAAGATTTTTGATTGTTTTTTGGAGAAACATTATAAAAATCACCTAAATTAAAAGAACCGTTACTGTTTTGAACGACAAGGTTTCCAAGAATCGATGGCAAAGTTTTCACCTACTTTACTTAGGAAGTATTTAAATTAGTATATGGTGAAGGTGTCTATAGGTTCTTTTGGATCTAAGAATTCGAAGTTATGGTTTGTGAAGAACCTTAATAAAATAATCCTTTGCGCGACACGTTTCCTTATAAGTGTGTAAACACGAAATGGGAGGGTCATCAATTTGATAACAACAACTGATTGACTGAAAGCCGTCAGGTTGAGCTGAAACTACTTATATGATACTTCTACATGCAAAGCGTGATAGTAGTCACAAATTGTATGAAGATAGGTGAAGTCAGCTGGACAAAACCTAAGTGAGAAATCATATAGTAATGGATAGGTCGGGATGCTATAAAATATCTATGGTGAGAATGTCCAAATAGACTGATGAACTTACGAATGTACGGGTCTAAACGTTTAATACATCAGAAATGTGTATGTCGTCAACGACGGCGTTATCTACCGAGAAGTAAGATTAGATAGTATGAAATTCGGAACATCTAACGATGAGGATGTAAAGATAACAGGCTTACAGTAAGCACCTAAGGATATATGTATAGCTAAGTCAATCGGAACGTGGTAAGCAAGAAACTCTCAGCAATGCACCTACTAGCGGACAGATGCATATAATAAGGTTCTAACGAACCGAAATTGCTCCATTCTTTTGAAGGTGGGGACATAGTACCGACCAAGCATGTAACGAATGTGGAGGGATAGTCCCTAGTCTTGTTCTTTGAAAACTAAATCAATTAGATGTAACTCACAGGATCGAGTAAGGTGATGTGACCTTTCGTAAGAAAGGGGAATTAATACGTTGGTGAGTATAACATTGTTTGTAATCTAGTTGCTTTAGTATAGAAGAATAAGGTGGGACGCTGTATGCCATGAAAATCGCACCTACAGTGTTAAGCGGGGGAAAAGATGGAGATAACTTCAAAGTCTTACCTATCTCAACGGTCTAATCCTCGAAAAGTAAGAGCACTTTTGCAATGTGCTCTTACTCAGAAAGATGTTATGTGTAAATATGTACTAGATTTTTGGTGAATTGCTTTTTTTAAGGTGATCTTTGTCTTCGATATTAGTTTCAGGCATTCCGTATAATCCGTTCATAGTCTGTTCATCTAAATCAAGACCAAGCACATTGTTATTTGTCACATCATTTTTTTCTTTTTTAGAGTTATTCATATATATCACCTCCTATTTTTAGGATGTCTAAAAGTGACATAAACATTCAAGGTTTGTTTCATGATAAAAACTTCATTTTGTAGAATAAGGGAAACTAAAAAAGAGCACTTACTTACGGTGCTCTTTAGGAGAAAAGTGAAATGTTGAAAAGTAGATTAGAGTTTCTTGGTTCGAAATAATATATGACCATTTAATCTTAATGTGACAATGAATCACTAATGCTAAATACTTGTTGAAAAAAGGAAACCCCTCTAGATTATTGACTGCCAGAGCTTCAAGCAATAATTAATCTAATTTTTCAATTACAATCGAAGCATTTATATTTGTTTGTGTTCCACCTGCTAAAGTCTGCAAAGTAACTGCAGCAGCGGACGTATGATTATTAAGGGTAAGAATATCACCTGCGGCTAAAGTAAGAACTGTTTGCCCATTGTTTTGTTGAGTTCCTGCACCTGATCCATAAACGGAGTTGGTAACGGGGACCCCGTTTAAAAATAGTGCAAATTGATTAGGCTCAACTCCTGATACAGAAAAGGAAATTTTATAATCTCCGGCATTTGTAACCATCATCTGAGAAGTTCCAGGGGTAAAAGTAAATCCAGACGTTATTACCCCATTTGAATTAAAAAGAATAGGTGCTTCTAAGGCAACTACTTGAGCTGCTGTATTGAAGATATAAGCATATTGAGATAATCCAGATGCAGTAAGTCCAGTAGGTCCAGTTATCCCGGTAGGCCCAGTAGCACCAGTAGGTCCAGTTATCCCGGTAGGCCCAGTAGTACCAGTAGGCCCAGTAGCACCAGTAGGCCCAGTAGCACCAGTAGATCCAGTTATCCCGGTAGGCCCAGTAGCACCAGTAGGTCCAGTTATCCCGGTAGGTCCAGTAGGCCCAGTAGGTCCAGTTTGCCCGGTAGGTCCAGTTTTCCAGGTAGGGCCAGTATTCCCGGTAGGTCCAGTTTTCCCGGTAGGTCCAGTTATCCCGTTAGGCCCAGTTATCCCGTTAGGCCCAGTAGCACCAGTAGGTCCAGTTATCCCGATTAATCC
>NZ_JAKUGJ010000063.1:0-7340 GCF_022663915.1 Bacillus cereus group sp. BfR-BA-01331 | reverse complement strand
GGTAGATGCCTTCTTTCGCCGCAGTATCAAGAATTTGATATTGAGATGTTTGATGCAATAATTTTTTCAATGTATATACAATTTTCGTTGGATATCCTTCTTTTCGATCAACCATGTCACGAAGTCCACGAATCACACCACGAATTTGACGATGACAAGTATGCTTTAAAACATGAATGAATTTATTCATGTCTGCAGACAGTTCACCGATATTCATTTCTTGTAGGACTGATTCAATAAACTTAGCTTTACGAGTATAGGTAGCTTTTGGTGTAAATGGATCCCTGTGCTGCTCTTCTCCAGATTCTTTCGTACATAAGAAGTCTGAATGGATAGATAGATATAAGGTTGTATATCGTTTTGTATGCTTTACACCTTTTTGCATTTTGCAAATTTTGAATAGGGGATTACCCGTACATGGTAATGCAATTGTTAATTCTTCGATAACCGCACGGATTTGATGAGGATATTTTTTATGTAAGAAACGATACATCCCGCCAAAGTGAGTTTTGTTTCCTCTTTCGTCCTGCTTGTCCAAAGAACGCTTTAAAGTTGTTTCTGTTTGTTGTTGCATAGCAATGTCTAAGAATAGTTTTTTAGCTGCTACAGATAGCTTAAAGAAAGCTTTTGTAAATACAACAGGAGTAATATATACGTACGGATTTGCTTTTTCTGTTTCCTCATTCATAAAATGAATGAGTTTGATTGTATATCGGCCATCTACTCCATTTTCAACGGAGATAATGTTATGTAAGTTTAATTTCTTTAAAGCGATATAGAATTGAGAGTGCTGGATATAAGCAAATTCTTCTTTATATTGCTTGTAATCTTCCCACATCATATGTATTGTTACGTTGGGAATGACACCATTTGTATAGCATTTTTTATGTAGGTACAAGAATACTTCAAGATCAGCATTCGTAATACCGTATAATTTATGTTTTCTTCCTGTTTTTTCTGCAAGTGCAGACATTGCACGACGTGAAAAAGATGGTTTCGCTTGTTCGACAAAGCCTTCTACATCCGCAATACGTTCTTCGTATGTCATGTGCTGCAGAATATCTTCTAAATATGTATCTTTATAGCTGTAGTACTTCTCCTCAAATGTTTCCACAAACTTTTGCCAAGATTTTAGTGTTACTAACACAGCATTGGTTGTTTTCCCATTTAAGCTACGTTGATTTCGTATTACAAATGATTTTCCCATCTTTTTCACCTCCGTTCTACAAATTCAGAAATACATGCCAAAATACTATAAAATATACCAATTTTGATTATAACAAAATGAAAAATGTTGAAAGGTGCCCCTTTAAGGGGAATTTTTAAAACATGAAACACGTTATAAGCCCAATGTTTACAAGGGGTCGGGGAATCTTCAGAAAAAAAGTTGTGTTAAGGATATGGTAAAAAACGTTTCATGTTCTAATTGTATAAATACAATAATGAAACACGAGAAGATTGTTGATATATAAAGGTTTAAGGGGAATTGTTCATGATTTTAGGTCAAGGATATGGCAAAAGTGTTTCATGTTTCAATCATAAGTCGTTTATTAGGAAAAATTACGATAAATCTATTCACATAAAGGGTTATAGGAGAAAATGTAATAACTTTTAGGTCAAGGATATGGCAAAAAACGTTTCATGTTTTGAGTTTCAGAAGGTCAAGGATATGGCAAAAGTGTTTCATGTTTAATGTATAATGAAATTGGCAGGAAAATAAGGTGAATCGTTGGTGCATAAGGGGTTATGACTGTTACACATACATGTTAAGGTCAAGGATATGGCAAAAACGTTTCGTTAAAATTCAAAGTTTGCATGTATTAAAATAGAGGTGAAACGGTGATTCCTATGGGTTTCTAAGATGTTATAAAAAATTTGTGTTGTGTATTTAAATTAAGAAATATTAATTGGTGTTTCATGTTTTTGGTTTTAGGTTAAGGATGTGGCAAATTTGTTTCAAATAAATATGAAAGAATCTATTTTGTATATGCGGTATAAATTCAATTCACATGAACATCTTATGAGAATATGAGAATATGGGAAAGATTAGATAAAAATGTTATATATATAGGGAAGGTTCACTATATGGTAAAAAGTGTTTCATATCTTAATTGATTAGAGTGATTGAAGACCTATTGAGGACTAATGTATAATTAATGTTATTTTATGTTGTAAATAAAGAAAATCGTTTCATTACTGCTTTAATATAACCAAAACTGAAAAACAATAAGTTTTTACATATATGCAATAGATTAAATATTTGTTTGAAAAGAAATTACGGAAGGAGTGATAATGTGGAGAGATTAACACAACTGTTTACGGATGCATTATTAATATCTGAGCCTTTATACGGAAACAATAAAGTAGTTTGGGAAAAATGGACTGCCTTTAGTTCAGATGTAGAAAAAAATAATACAAAAGTTGTAACTTCTCAATATGTTTCACCATCTTTTTCGGCATTAGTATCATGGTTAAGTAAAAAGAATGAAGAAGGAATTACCTCATTACAAATTGGTATTAAGTTAAAAGAATATAAAGATGAAATTCATGCAGCTATCGAAAAAGTATTAGAAGATGAGTTTAGGAATGTTACTAAGTTTAATGATAGAACAATCATCCAGGGAGACGTAAATGAGGATGAAATAGTTGAACCAATTGATAAAGAATTTTTTGAAGTTAATAATTCCGCGGTTTATTTTAAATTACGTGATGGAATCTCTAAAAATCACTTTGAAGAAGACTCAGGGATGAGGGTAAAATCGTATCCCATTGAAACAAAGGAAAGTAATGCAATAGCTCAGCTCTCTTCTCACAGAGATGAAGATTTAAAGCTTATTAAAGATGATGAAGCATCACGTTGGAATACTTTGGTGAACGATGTAATGAGCAATATGGATGATCTGACAGCTGATGTATTGGACTCCATTACCATACAGTGGCTAGCACAAGCCAAATCTCCAGATGAATTTATAGAATTTTCATATGAGCAAGTATTGGATATGTGCAATGTCCCAAAAAAGAAAGTAAGTAAAGGAGAGTACTACAGACCTGAAGATAAAATTAAGGTTGCTAAGCGTATTGCCGCATTAGCGAGTATCTTCATTTATTTAAATGATGATAATGAAGTAGTAGTCTTAAATGAAGAAAATGAAGATGATGAAAAATATAAAGTAAAGAGAGAGGTTGTCAAACGGTTATTTGTCTTGGATTCAGTTGTATTATGGAGACACAATACAACAAATGAATATATGGGCATTGAATCCTGCCGTATCAAACCAGGGAGCTTTTTAACAAGCTATTTATATGGTTCAAATAATACTACAGCATTATTATCTAAAAAGGCACTCGAGTATAATAGTTATCGGCATAAATATCATAAACGTTTAATTCGTTATCTAACATGGCAGTGGAGAATACGACAAATATATTCAACTTTGAAGCGACCATACTCCATAGGGGGAGATAAAGGCTTATTAGCTGTCATGGCAATCCCGCTCACCTGGAAACCAAGTCGGATTAGAGAACACCTAGAGAATGTTCTTACTGACTTAGAAAAAGAGAACGTAATTTCTAAGTGGGAGTATACAGTTTCCTTAGATGAAGAACGGTTTAATAAGAAGAATTGGTTTAAAGATTATTGGGTGAATTTAAATATTACTATACTTCCACCGGAAGAATTAATTAAGTCGATGTATAATTTATCTAAGAAAAAAACACTAGAGTTAGAAAATAATACTGAAGCGTCTGTAGAGTATTTGGAAAAGGCTAAGGAAGTTGTTAATATATCTCCAATAAAAAATAGTGAAGAGCTTAATAGATTTGATGAAGAGGCTATTCGAGAGAAAATACTTAAACAACGCAAAGTTGATAATAAGTCTATACGAGAATTAGCAAAAGAAATAAAAATATCGGCACCTACACTATCTAGATTTTGTAACAGAGAAACCAAACGGCTATCTGCAAATGCAGTTGAAAAAATGACTAAGTGGTATGAGAGACAAGGAATATTAGAAAAAATGTAGTCGCTAACCAGATTATTAAAGAAGAAAAAACATTTTGTAGGATGTTTTTTCTTCTTTTTATTATGTCTGTTTTAGAATAATGATTTATATGTAGTTTTTATGCTCTCTGAGAGTATAGAACCTTTGCAATAATATTAAATAAACACGCAGATACACTAAGTATAGTTAGACTCTCTATTTTAATAGTTTTAAAAAAATCTTGATATAAAAATTAAGATTGTGTAATATATGGGTATATTGTTAGTTTATTTGATTCCGTTTATTCCCACACCTTTTTTGTGTTGTGGTTGAGTTGTAGAAGCAAGTTGCGTCTTGTTTCATTTTTGAAAGGGCTTCTTTGAGCCGATTAGTGTATATATAGTTTATTTTGCTATGCACACTTTTAATCGACTTGAAGAAGCCCTTTTTGTGTTGTTTTCAAGTTTGTAGGCGGGGTTATTTATGATTAATAAAATAACAAATTAAACAGTAGAGGAGATATAAAAATGAAAAAAGATTGTAGACACTTACAACTAGTACCAACAGTAGAGGAACATAAAACACGAATGGAAAAAAATCAGAAACCATATGCTGCACCAGCAATGTCATCTGAATCCAGAGCAAGAGTAAATCAAATGAGAGGTTGTTTTGAAGCTGAAATTATATTACCAGATGGTAAATTTCAATATTTTAAACCAAACACTCTTAATGAAAAGGAAGCCATTCACGAAATCGCATTATTTATTGAAGGCATCCAGGGAGTAAAAGAAGGCTATGTCATCCTATGGCGCTTTGTCGGGCAACAAAGTTTTTATCATGGCACAAAGATCGTAGCTGAACCGAAGTTTCGTAGAATCATGCGTATGCTGAAAGACTATTTTTTCGATTACGAAGAAATTGTTTATGAAACTGAAAAAAAATAAAGATAGAGGGATATGAAAATGAAAAAAGAAAACATTTGGACAGTATTAGATGATCCACAAGAGCAGGAGACGAGAGTGCAATCCCAAGAGCCGGATGATATTTTTACGGGTATGGATGAGCTATCGGAGATTTTAGATGAAGAACTACCATTTTAATCAAGTTGAAGTAGTTTATAGAGGGTAAAGGGAAGAACTAAGTGATATATATACTTGGATCTTCCTTTTTTTATTGCAAAAAGAACTTTGGAGGGAAATATATAATGCGTATAGGTAACGATTTAGCGGCAGGATTTTATCCAACACCACTAACGGAAGGGAAACATTTAATACAGCTATTACAAATGGAATCAGAGCGAGCTTATGCTTGCTTTGATCCATGTTGTGGAGAAGGTACAATTTTACGAAGTTTTGCAGACGAGGCGAAACAAGTTGGTATACAACTTGATACGTATGGTGTTGAAGTAGATGCAAATCGATATGGAAAAGCAAAAGAGCAATTAGATGTAGTGATACGCTCTAGCTTTGAAAATATGATGATTAGTCATGACTATTTTCCACTCATCTTTTTAAACCCTCCTTATAATACGGAGCTTCGGACAGAAAAAAAGAAATCAGAGAAAATGGAATTTAACTTCTTAAAGCGTGCGCATCATTATTTACAAGATGGTGGCGTTATGGTGTATGTCATTCCATATGACAGATTTGCTAGAGACGATATCAGTTATTTCTTGGCTAAGAATTATGAGGAAATAGGCTTAATGCGTTTTGGTGATGAAAATAAGGAGTTCGATGCATTTAAACAGTGTGTCTTCATCGGTCGTAAGCGTGAAGCTATGAAAAATGATACATACTTTAACGATCGGTTCGCTAATTTTTGTGAAAACATGTCTGACCTTACTTTCGTCAAAAAACATGTGAATACACTAGCAGAAATGGTAAATCGTAAGGATTGGGCTATACCTGAATTGCGTCATCAAAACAAACTTATTTTCACATCACGAGTGGATTATAAAAGTGCTTATGAAGGAGTGGGGAAATCGGAAGGTATCTCGACATTCAGAAAGCGATTAAATAGAGGGAATGGTTACTCACTTCAAGATGAGAAAACAGCAGCTGAAAGAGCGAAAATGCCGATTGCTTCCGGACAATTAGGACTATTGCTGATAACAGGTGTGGCAGACGGTTTGCTTGGTGAAGGCGATACACTCCATGCTGTTCGTGGATCTGAAAATGTGTTTTTTGAAACTTCATTCGAGCAATTGGAAAAAACAACGAAAGAAGTTGTTTTACAAAAACGTCGCGCTAAATTTATCATTGCAACGCCAAAAGGTGAAGTCAAAGAACTTGTCTAGGAAAGGAAGAAGGCTATGTCTGTACTATTAGGAATAGGAGCATTATATATTGCTTGGGAGTTTAGTAATCGTGTGCTCCGAATCGCTATTGTTCTAACGGTAGTTTGCCTTTGTGCATCTCAGATCAGTACAGGTACGCATTTGGGAGTGTTAGAACAGTTCTCACTATTCCAAGGTGTAGATGATATTTTACATGCAGCTGAGCAGTCATTACCAGAGTGGAAACAGTTTATAGATTTTTAAACAACAAATTAAATGAGTAGGACATGAAACGTATCGAATATGATGCGTTTTTTATTTTTAGGAGGGAACGAATATTATGATAAACGAAATGATTCAACAACATACATTTGACCAGGAACAAACACCAGCGATGTTGCAACTGGAGACTGCCACTGCATCACATACTGCTTTTTGCTTTGCTATGGCAGTAAATCGTCATCAACAAATACAATTTGCAGTATTAGGAGGGAATGACAGTACATTAAAGTCATTCCGAGCAGCCATATCGATGGGTACTCGTCGCATGTATTTTGGAGAGGGACAAAAAGAAGAATTACATTACGCGTTAGGAAAAAAAGTGAATGTAATATCAACAGGACAATTTGAGTTTATTAATACGCAAACGGTAAATAGAAAGAAGGCAATCATTGCGTTTTCTAAAGAATTAGAGGAGAAATACATTGTTGCAATTGACGAAGCACCAGAAATGCAAGTAAGAGACTTCTTAATGGCTCCTCCGTACGGCTTGCCGATTTTAGAAGAGTGGGCCAAGCCAATTTATGAGGAGATGCTAACAAGAAATCTGTTACAACCTTTAGAGGTATATTTCGATAAGAATGAGTTTTCTTCTCTAACGATTGCACAAGTCGTATTAAAAGAAGAGGATTGTAAAGAGTTTTTATCAGAAATGATCCGGTCTGGGAAATGTCAATTCCCGCAAGAGGGTACAGGTGAAAAAATCAAGGAAATCAATGATTTAAATGAATACCTATTGGAATATTCGCCTGTCATGCTTGATAAGGTAACAAAATTGGATGAGCCATTACATCAACCGATGTCAG
>NZ_JAKUGJ010000062.1:0-7642 GCF_022663915.1 Bacillus cereus group sp. BfR-BA-01331 | reverse complement strand
ATTTCATGTTTAATTTACAAGAAGATATGTATGAACAATTGAAAGAGAAAAAAGGGGAAGTTACTGTATTTTTAAAGAATGGCGTTCCAGTACGTGGGCAGATCCTTGCAACAGATAAATTTACTGTCTTAATGATGGTTCATGGTAAACAACAACTGGTATACAAACAAGCCATCTCTACAATCATTAAGTAATACCATAAAGTATTTAGCTCTACCTAGGCAAATTTTACGATCTATGCAATACCAATCTGTTAATATGTACAAATGTAAACAGGATATTAGGGGCACCATATAGTGAAAACTAGTTTTACAAAAGTATGAAAGTAGCAAACTAATATAAACAAGTTGTAATATTGCCATCAACTCAAAAAGAACATGTAGTAATTTCTACATGTTCTTTTTTTAATAAAAATGAAAGTAAACTTTTAGCCGTTTAGTTTACTTTCAAATCATTTATTTAATTAGGTTTATCACAACTTATTCATTTCCCTCAAAAATTCTTATAGAAGTATACCTTTAAAGACATTACTTATATAGTCAAGGATTATCATGTTTAAAGATGTGTTATAAAATATTTTTAAACGTTTATTAAACATCTACAACCTTTATAAATTTCTTAGCGTACAAATTTATCGAAATGATATGGTGACCCCATTTAGGATTAGGTTCTTTTAAAAGTACTGGTATATCCGGGTTTAGGTGATTAGTTACAACTGCTTGGAAGTTTTTGTACCAAAACATAATGTATTAATATTTTGACATTTTTAAAGATTTTAATACGTTTTTAATAATAAACGTATTAAAATCCTTCTTTTTCTCATACATTCATTTGATTATTCTTCTTATCAAGTGAATTGAAATATGTTCATTATCTTATATAAATGAGTATATGTATGTTAAATTGTGTAAATATGTGTCAATAGATAATATGAATATATAAGTAATATCTATTACTTATATATTCATATTATAAGTATTTGGAAATATAGCGGAGGGATATTATGAAAAGGGGACAGAAACAAAAAACAAAAAATTTAGTGATGATAACTGCCACATTATCTATGTTTGCTACTGGAATAACGCCTTCATTAGAAGTCTTTGCGGAAGAACAAGCACAGCAAAAGAAAGTATCTACAACGTTACAGAATGAAAATTCTGTTAATGTGGAAAATCGAGTATTTGCAGTTCCAGGAAAAGGAGATGTCTCCCAACTTCAAAATATTGAAAGAAGGGAAAGAAATTTTAGTGCATACGAGCCAACAGGGTTATATGCTAAGCCAAATGAACAAATAACAATTCAGGTACAAGGAAATCAAAGTATACAAGCATATATTGGAACTTTCTCGTTCGATGCTTCTTGGAGGGAAGATTCCAAAATTAAATCATTTACTTTAAGTCCAGGTACAAACACAATTCAATCTCCAAATGGAGGAATGATTTATTTTTATAATAAACAACAAGGTGGTACCATTCAAACAACAGTAATAACAGGCGGAACGGCTACTCCTCTCTTTGAACTTGGAAAGCATACGAAACAAGATTTAATAAATATGCTCAATCAATATCCAAATGCACATGCGGTGGAATTAAAAGGGGAGCGCGTATTGATTACTGCTAGCCCAGTTCGTGTTAAAAAATATTTGATAGACTCTAACACAGATCCTGTACAACTCTTAAAAAAAATGGATGAGGCCACTAGAATTCAAGATAAAATATCTGGATTATCTGAAGAACAAGTAGATAAACATTATCTGCATTATGTGGAGGATAACCATTCTCTGGATTATTATATGTATGCATATCCTCACAGAACTGCATATGTAGGAGATGCAATCCAACATGTATTAGACATTAATAAATTTACAAATGATGGATGGGGACCTTGGCATGAGGCAGGACATATGAGACAACAAACGCCTTGGAACTTTAAAAATATGACAGAGGTACAAGTCAATCTTTACAGCCTTGCTGTAGAAAAAGCATTTACATCTAATCAACCTTTTAGATTGCAACAAGAGGGCGCTTATACTAAGGCATTTCAATACTTAGAACAACCTAATAAAAATTATGATGACATTAGTGACCTTTTTGTTAAAGTTGTAATGCTTTGGCAATTACAACTAGCGTACGGAGAAGACTTCTATCCTAAGTTGCATCAGCTGTATAGAGACATGCCTTCAAATGAGATTCCACAAACTGATGAAACGAAAAAACAATTATTTATGATTTCAGCATCAAAGGCAGCAAAACAAAATTTAATTCCGTTTTTTGAGAAATGGGGATTACGCCCAAATAATGATACAATCCAAAAAGTAGCGGCACTAGGGTATCCAAATTTAACGGCTGAAATTTGGAAAAGTACAGATTCTAATCCGGTTAAACCGGATACACCGAATTTTTCGAATGTTTTAGAAGGAAACCAGTTTGCATGGTCGATGAAAGGGATTGGTGATTTTGAATTTGTGAAAGTAAATTTAAATAAATCAACAGAAGAAATGCAAATTAATCTAAAAGCAGGTGTACCACATAACTACTTTGATAGTACATATGCAAGTATTAAAGTGCAAAACACATCAGGTAAAGTGGTATATAACAAAGAGATTTATGGAAATAAGCAACAAAATGCAGAGCAAGCAAAAGTTCCGGTAAAAGTAGGCAATTTTATTGAATTCACACATTTAGAAGGTGCGAACAGAGCTACTATTACAAATATGGAGAAAAACATGCAGGAAAGTTTTGGGAATAAAGCGGTCTATGAGATTACAAAAGAGGGATTGAAGAAAGTAGATAAAATTGTTAATCCGAAACCAGATACAGAAGCTCCCACGCAGCCACAAGGATTATATGCAAGCAACGTTACTTCTAACAGTGTAGAACTAAAATGGAATCCTTCTACAGATAATGTAGGTGTAAAAGAATATCAGGTATTACGTGATGGACAACTAATTCAAACAATACAAGGTACGACGTTTATTGATCAAAATCTAACAGCTAATAAGGAATATAAATACGCAGTAAAGGCTGTAGATGCAGCTGGGAATACATCAAATCAAAGTAACATTCTTCTGATAAAAACAAAAGATCAAAATGTATCTTATGAAAAATGGGATCCGAGGAAGGCATATACAAAGGGCGACAAAGTAGAACATCAAGGGAAAGTGTATGAAGCTGTTCAAAATCATCAAGGAAATGGTGATCCGAATTGGATATTTGCCTTATCGTTATGGAAACCACTTACTTTGAATTTTTAAGTTGATGGGCGTGGGAATACCAAGTTATAAAATGAAATTTGTTATGATCTCATCTGAGAATGAAATTCGATAAAGGTAAAATTAGTGAAAGTTATAGGGACTAAGGTGCATTCCACTATGTCAGCCAGTTGCGAAAGGTTAGGAAACTACCAAATTATATTCATGTTGGCTGTTTAATTCCTCATGCCTTTAAGTATGGAAATTATTTTATATAAACGAGAATCATGCAGTAGTCAAAGGTCAAAAACAAAAAAGGGGGAATTATTTTGAAAAGGATTTCATCTTTATTATTAACAATGCCGATTATTTTAGGAAGTATTGCTACGATTCCGCATACAAAGGTTTCAGCTGAAACAATGTCATTCAATCAAGAGACATTCACTTTAGAAACATTGGACCAACAGACGGATCAAGCAATTGCAAATGGTAATTTTGAAGCTCATTTGAATAATCTCACAGCATATCTGAATGGAAATGTTGGGGGTATGACTGAAGAGAACTTGAAAAAGAAGCTTGCAGACCCAGTATTTGCAGCAGCTTTGGCTCAGTGGCAATTCATATCACAAACAGGTGCTGCAACAATGGCTACATTTGCTAAAAAAGATGCTAACCATCAGAAATTTCTTGGCTGGGCTATGAAAAATACAGGTGTCATGAATACCTATCTTGAAGGTGGTAGTCCAACTGGAAAAAATCCTGTAAATGCACTTGAGATATGGAATACAATCTGGAATGCGGATGCAAATTCTCACGAAGGATTGTATTTAAAACTAGCGATAGCTACATCGTTAGCTCATGCTGAACCTATAAAATATTGGACAAACAATCAACCTATTAATCCATTAACAAGGTACCAACATTATAAATCAGCAGATCAAAATAATGAGTTACTTCCTTGCTTTAGAACATATGATGTTTGGCATTTAAGGTTAGTAGTGAATACTTGGTCACCAGAAGAAGATTTAACTTGGGCAAGGAATATGATTAATACGGAACATCCAGAACTTAAAAATCAAGATAAGGTAGGGGAAAGTGCATATTTGATTAATTATGTAACCCATAACAAAGATGGAGTTAGCATTCACGCTGGAAATGATGCATTCTACGGTTTAGGTTGGAATCTTTCTTCCATTTACAGATTTGGCGGGGTATGCGGTAATATTTCGAAGTTTGGTACGCAAGTAAGCCAAGCCTTTGGAGTGGCAGCTATGCCTGTTGGACAACCTGGACATTGTGCACTCATATGGAATAACAAACCATCTTCTTGGAATTTAGGAAATGATATATCCGGATGGGGTGAATCGAGCCGTCATGATGCAACTGTTATTCCTTGGTCAGATAATAGCCCGACAAATCAAGTACCGTATATGCTACTATTTGAAAATGCTGAACGTGACCCAGTAAAACTAGATCAATCAGAGCGATTACGCTGGTTAGCGAAAGCGATCACTTCAGCAGATAATAAAATTGCAATTTATAAAATATCCACCAATATTTTACCAATCAATTTTTTAGTATGGAAAGATTACGTTGCTCTTATGTTACAAAATCCAAATGTAACAGATGCTGAGTGGAAAGAATTAAATAACAGTATCATTTCTGTTTTTGCGAATGAACCGCGACCGATGATGGATCTTCTTACTCAAATAAAAAGCCATGTACCAAATACAGATGATATCTTGGAAGGAAAACAGTTTTCATGGTCACTGAAAGGGATTGGAGATTTTGAATTCGCAAAAGTAAATTTAAATAAATCAACAGAAGAAATGCAAATTGACCTAAAAGCAGGTGTACCACACCATTACTTTGATGGCACATATGCAAGTATTAAAGTGCAAAACACATCAGGTAAATTGGTCTATAACAAAGAGGTTTATGGGAATAAACAGCAAAATGCTGAATCAAAAACAGTCCCAGTAAAAGTGGGCGATTTTATTGAACTTACACACCTAGAAGGTGAAGAGAGAGCAACGTTAATAAATTTAGATAATAATAAGCACGAAAGCTTTGATAAAAAGGTAATGTATGAGGTTACAAAGGATGGCCTGAAGAAAGTAAATCAAATTGTTAATCCTAAGCCAGATACAGAGGCTCCAACACAGCCACAAGGATTATATGCAAGCAATGTTACTTCTAACAGTGTAGAGCTAAAATGGAATCCTTCTTCAGATAATGTAGGTGTAAAAGAATATCAGGTATTACGTGATGGACAATTGATTCAAACGGTACAAGGAACGACGTTTACTGATCAAAACCTAAAAGTTAATAAGGAATATAAATATGCAGTGAAGGCTGTAGATACAGCTGGAAATACATCAAATCAAAGTAACATTCTTCTGATAAAAACAAAAGATCAAAATGTATCTTATGAAAAATGGGATCCGAGGAAGGCATATACAAAGGGCGACAAAGTAGAACATCAAGGGAAAGTGTATGAAGCTGTTCAAAATCATCAAGGAAATGGTGACTCAAATTGGATATTCGCTTTGGCATTATGGAAGCCACTAACATAGGGGTCTAATATATATTGAAACTACGCCCAAATGTTGAGGGTAATTATGGGGTTTCCCTCATTCCCATTAAGCTAACATTTTGAAGTGCCTCCAAAACGGAAATTACAGCCAATAAAATAAAGTGGTTTTCCAATGTTGGGTTCCGTGAATGTTACCTATTGAAAAAATGATTTATAGTAATAACATAGACATTTGACGAAAGGGCACCGAATGCATGGTTGCCCTTATTATTCTAAAAGTTCCTTTATAATTTTTTTTATATGCTTAGTGGGCTTATCAACATGGTTTAAATAATAATTTTCAGTTATGACAAGACCTGGTCCTACTATTGAACGAAGAAAAGGTGATATCTTTCCTGTGTAATCATTAATAGTTATGCATTCAGTATCTTCATTCATTAGAATGTTATATTTACATGCTATTTCTAATACAGGCTTTCCTTCATTATTTATCATTTTTCGAGAACTGATGGATTCAATAAGCGCATTACTTTGTTCGATTTGAAAACTATCTGTATTAGCCAAATCGTAGGAAATAATGAAAGCTATACCTATTGCGTTAATCATAGATTTCCTCCTTTAGTAGTTTTGCTTACTAAAATATAATAATATATATTAAAAGTAAACAGTATGAGAGCAAGTGATGTATGGTTGCTCTTTTTTATACGAAATATCACCTGCCGTAATGGATTATATAATAACAATTTCAGACATAAAGATAATTGAGAAGCATACACTTATATAGAACGGTTGCAAATATAATTACCGATATTCTTTGCGAGAGAGCACTTAAGGAGAGTGCTCTTTTTCATTTTCACACTTTAAAGGAGACAAGCATATAGTATAAAACAAGTTATATTTCATCTAATCCCTTTTTTACCAAAGTACTCGCGGAAACGAGTGCTGTTATTATGTCACCTTTTGATAAGGACAAGTATAGGGACAACCCTACGTTGTTCCTTATTCACTCATATCTAACTCCTTATCACATTAAGAGAATCCTTGTGTAGGATGCTCTTAATGTGATAAAACAATTTTTACACCAAAAAAGAAAGGCTTGATACATATGACGTATACGTCCGTTTTAATGATTATTGGAAAGTAAACTTCTATTCAAAAGTTTATTTTCGCAGCAGTTTAGTATATATGCGGTTGCATACATCGAATTAGCCTTAAGCATTAGCAGTTTAATTTTAGGGATAATCGCCCTAATACTTAAGATCTGGTCTAAACGAACAATATTTGTAATTTCATTTGTTTTATTATATTGTGCTTATTTTAGGACTAGATTAGAAATAAGCAGGATTTTACGAGTGGATTATTGTAATAGGGCATATTCTACCGTCATTGTGAGGAGTTGATTTTTTGGTTAATCTATTGGAAAATACATTCCAATTATCAGCAATAATACTACTCTTATGTTCATTTTATTATTACAGGCATTTTAAAAAGATTAAGAGAGAAAGAATACTAACTTCATTTGAATTTTCAATTTATATCATAACCCGAGTTGAATTTTTTCTTTGTGCAGGTAGTTATCTACTTTTGTTCTTGGATAAAAATTATTAAACAACCAGAAGCTATTCTTGAATAAAGAACAGCTTCTTTAAGGCAACGAAGGTATTTAAAACATGGAGATACTCTCTCAAAACGCTTTCGTTGGTTCTGGTGCAAAAACTTAAGGACAATTGCAATGAATCTATAAATCTTGGACATACTGTTACTATGACTTTAAAAAGGGTGCGTGATTGGTATGGAAAAGGAAAATGTATTCAAATGGAAGCATTATCAGCCTGATATTATTTTGTTAACGGTAAGATGGTACCTACGGTACAACCTCAGTTTTCGTGATTTGGTGGAAATGCTAGAAGAACGGG
>NZ_JAKUGJ010000061.1:0-8212 GCF_022663915.1 Bacillus cereus group sp. BfR-BA-01331 | reverse complement strand
AGCACGTCACCCTTTCTCATTAACATAAGAGAATAGTAACGTGCTTTTTAGTTTAAGAATAGTCTAAATCCTTAAGTTGATGGATGTGTGGTGCTCCCCCATACCCATCAACTTAAGAATTCAGAATTACCCCGAAATGAAAAAATGAGCATTTTTGTTACAAGTTAGCACAAAATTTCGTTCTGGGGGTACTATAAAATTGTAGCTTGATGGAGATTTGACGTTACCCCTATAAAGGTATGGTTTTCGTACTTTTAAATACAATCATGTCACTTAAGTAATGTGAGCGTCGCTGCTATTACATTGTCCACAAATGAACGTTGGGGGCGAGATTTCATCATAACCGTTAGACCGATTAACGATACAATCAGTGCCTGTGCCAAAGACTTTGCATCTGTGTTGAATTCTAGCTCACCTGATTGGATTCCTCGTTCGATCGTCTCCTGAAAAATGACGGCGAGGTACATTTGATGTTCTCTGGTCAAAATTTCAAATCTCTCATCATGAGGTGCTAGTTCAACCATTGTATTGATACAAAAACAACCTTTACTAAGATCCCCTGCGTATTCTTCATTGACGACATCGGCAAAGAAAATAGAAAATGCCTCTTTTACAGAGGAGTGACTTTGAAGCCTATTTCGTATATCAGAGGCCCGAGACATTGTATACCTGCGAAGTGCGGCTTCAAACAATTCTTTCTTATCTCCAAAAGTCGAATAAATACTAGGGCGTTGAATGCCCATTCTAGAAGTAAGATCACTTAATGAGGTAGCCTCATATCCCTTCTCCCAAAATAACTGCATTGCTGCATCTAAAACTTGATCCTCATCAAATTCACGGGTTCTTGCCATTAAGGATTCTCCTCCTCAAACTTTGATTTTATTAATTGTTTTAGAATAGGTGTGTAGGTAATTACAATTGTTTTTTTTATTACCAAACAGTATGTAATTATTATATAATTAGCCATTCTCCATGTCAAATCAAGCTCAATTCATTTAATGCAACATTAACTTTAGTGCAAAAAAATCGTTGACATCATGAATAAAGCTAAGTTATATTTACCAGTAATCATATTGTACTGAACGGTATGTTATGATTGGAAATCTAATGTGATTGGAGGTTAAGGTATGTGCAAAACAGAGACAAATATAGAAGATGATCCACTCTACACTAAGATAAGTCATAAATCTTCCGTAACAAAACCTAATTTGAATCAACAGCCATCCATGTCTCACGCTTTGGTATTATTGTTTGCGACTGCCTGTGGAATGTCTGTTGCCAATATTTACTTTGCACAGCCGCTGCTTGATCAACTATCTAATGAGTTTGGTATTAACCATTCCATTATTGGTGTTGTTATTACCATTACACAAATTTTTTATGGATTGGGCTTACTACTACTCGTACCGCTTGGAGATTTGCTAAACCAGCGACGTCTAATTGTCGGTCAGATGCTATTATCTACAACAGCTCTGGTTATAGTTGGAACTGCTTCCTCCAGCATGGTACTTTTCGCAGGTATGGCTTTGGTGGGTCTGCTTGCAGTTGTGACACAGACTCTCGTGGCGTTTGCAGCGACCATCGCTTCCCCTACAGAAAGAGGACGTGTCGTTGGCATTGTAACAAGTGGGATAGTTATTGGCATACTTCTCGCACGTACTTTTGCTGGTATATTAACAGATGTTGCGGGATGGCGTTCTGTATATCTATTTTCTGCAGCGCTCATGTTTTTGATGGTTTTTATGTTTATAAAGATGTTGCCCAATGTTGAGCGCGAGGTAAAATCGCTATCCTACCCTCAGTTGATTAGATCGGTGCTTGCTTTGTTTATTCAAGAACGAACGTTACGCGTTCGCTCCGTTCTAGCCATGCTGATTTTTGCTGATTTCAGCATTTTGTGGACTTCACTAGTACTGCCACTTAGTACACCGCCAATTGCTCTATCTCATAGTGCAATTGGCGCATTCGGTCTTGTAGGTGTGGCTGGAGCCTTGGCTGCGGCACGGGCAGGGAAATTGGCCGATCAAGGTTACGGACAACGAACGACAGGCATTGCTTTAGCTCTATTATTGATTTCATGGTTGTTCATCAGCTATATAGAGCAGTCATTAATCGCATTAGTGATAGGGATAGTTCTACTTGATTTGGCCGTACAAGCAATACATGTCACGAATCAAACCATGATCCTTCCATTGCATACAGAAGCACGGAGTCGACTTACTGCTGGATATATGATGTTTTATTCTATCGGCAGTGCTGGTGGTTCAATTGCTTCGACTCAAATATACGCACACTTTGGCTGGGGAGGGGTTTCCTTACTTGGAGCCTCTGTCAGTGCTTTCGCTCTTCTTTTTTGGGCTATGACCAGACGAGTTAAGATTTCATGAAATAAACGTGTGTTAGCCAATATGAGAAACACGTTACTACCATAAAGGAAATGTTTAATTTTTTTGACTTAAAATCTAATTGGACTAGGAGAGATAACAAATGGAAATAGGTATTACGTCTTTTGTAGAAACGAAACCAGATGTACATAGTGGTGAAGTGATAAGTCACGCACAGCGATTGCGTGAAGTTGTTGAAGAAATCGTTCTTGCTGATCAAGTAGGACTTGATGTGTTTGGTGTTGGTGAGCACCATAGGAAGGATTATGCAGCATCCTCTCCAGCGATGGTTCTATCAGCCGCGGCACCACAAACGAAAAAGATACGGCTCGCGAGTGCAGTAACTGTGCTTTCTTCAGCTGATCCTGTGCGCGTTTTTCAGGATTTTTCTACACTGGATGGCATTTCAAATGGACGCGCAGAGATTATGGCGGGTCGTGGTTCCTTTATCGAATCTTTTCCATTGTTTGGCTATAACTTGAAGGACTATGAAGAACTGTTTGAAGAACATTTGGACCTACTGCTCAAAATACGTCAGTCCGAAAAAGTGACTTGGGAAGGCGGACATCGACCAGCAATCAATAATTTAGGTGTGTATCCAAGACCTGTTCAAAATCCTTTACCGATATGGGTTGGTAGCGGTGGGAATCAGGAATCTGCTATCCGTGCCGGTTTTCTGGGATTACCACTTATGCTGGCGATTATTGGTGGTAGCCCAATGCACTTTGCACGAATTGTACAGCTATATAAGAAAGCAGCGGCTCACGCTGGTCATGATGTATCAAAGCTTCAGGTGGGATCTCATTCAATTGGATTTGTTGGAGAGAATACGGAATTGGCAGCAGATACATTTTTCCCTTCCACTCAGGCAGGCATGAATAAACTTGGTAAAGAGCGGGGGTGGCCTTATTATGATCGTTCCAGCTTTGATGCTGCACGAAATTTTGAAGGGGCGTTGTATGTTGGTGATCCAGATACAGTCGCCGAAAAAATCATTCATCTTCGTAAGCATGTAGGGATTACACGCTTTATGATGTATGTACCATTAAGTACCATGCCACATGATCAAGTCATGCGTGCCATAGAATTGCTTGGAACAGAAGTTGCCCCTCGTGTAAGAGAGGAAATTGCCAAATGGGAAGCTGAAGGAGAACAGGAGACACATCTATTCCGTTAATTATTCCATAAGGATTACATCAAGTTTTATTATTTAACTGGAGGAATTTATATGAAAATTGACAGTCAAGTATTACCAGAATTAAAACAGGCTTTCTCACAATTTCCAGGCTTTCAATTAGAGGGGGATTTAGAGGCGAGTCGAAGTCTCTTGTCGAATCCACATTTGGAAAAATCAGAGCTTGTAAACATGACCAAGCGAATGATTCCTGGCGCAGCCGGCGAGATGTTAGTTAAAATTTACGAACCCGTTGAGAAAAATCTTGATAAACTTCCAGCTATGCTGTGGATTCACGGTGGTGGATACGTAATGGGCCACCCTGATATGGACGATGTTTTGTGTGAACGCTTTGTTCAGACTGCTGAATGCGTTGTTGTGTCTGTCGATTATCGACTTGCGCCCGAACATCCTTATCCAGCGGCTATTGAAGATTGTTATGCATGCTTGGTTTGGATGACAAATGAGGCAGACTCGCTTGGAATTGATGTGAATCGAGTTGCGATCGCCGGTGCAAGTGGAGGTGGTGGACTAACAGCAGCGCTTGCGTTAATGGCTCGTGATAAAGGAGGTCCATCTATTATTTTTCAGATGCCGCTGTATCCGATGCTTGATAGCCACAACATAACACCATCAAGCTATGAGATTATAGAAGACAATGCAACATGGAATAGATCAAACAATTTAACGGCTTGGAATATGTACTTGGGAAAGAAGAACGATACTAACGAACCATCTCCCTATGCCGTACCTTCGAGAGCAGAAAACTTAGCCGGACTACCGCCAACTTATACATGTGTAGGTCAACTCGATTTATTCCGAGATGAAATTATTGAATATGTAACACGACTTGCACAAGCAGGAGTAGATGTTGAATTTCATCTCTACCCCGGCTGCTTCCATTGCTTTGAAGTACTTGTGCCTGAAGCCGAAGTGAGTCAGCGTGCCAGTCAGAATTATTTTGATGCGATGGCACGGGCGCTTCATCCATAACTTATCTTAGTTCAGTCATCGGGGTGTTCAACTGAAGGCATGAGTGATAGCTCTAAATTTATTCGATGAGTAGAGATTACAGAAAGAAGTACAAATAGTGCCACCATATACTTTAAATTTTGCCCCTTACTCATTGATTAATAACAGGAAATACTTCAAAGTTGGAATAGTTAACCAAGGTTTCAAAATAGTGTGCTAGCAATTCAACTTTTTTACTGCGGTTACGATGATAAGCACAATCAACACTTTGGAGCGGTTTTTTTCGTAAGTCGAGTTACTTTTTTAATCGCATTCATACTAAACAGCAGCAGGAAAGGGCGCCAATTGAACATTGGCACCGTTTATAAGAAGCGATAGACTGCATCCTTAGCTGGATATTCATTTCAAGCTCGGAAAAAATAGAATTAAGTTCTTTTGGTAGTTGATGATATTGGTTATTTTGAGCTATTGTAGTTAAGGCACCTCTTCTGTGGTAGTGATTTCTAGGTAATCTCACTATACCAAGGATCGAGGTGTTTTTCATTTTACTCAAGTTGTACATTACACAATTGATAGACTCTAAATTCAATATAGCTAAATCTCCCCGCTTATTTTATAGGTGCGAAAGTTGAGTTGTTTAATTCCCATTCTAATGAAGAATTATTGAAATATATTTCTCCATTAGAATGGCAACACATTAATATTCTAGGAAAATACCGATTTAGTATAAAAGAAATTGCATCATTAGACTCCCTACGATCACTACAAACAACTTAACAGTAAAAAGCCAATTATTCTCTTAGAGTACCGGAAATCGGCTTTTTCTTATGAAATTTTGCTTAGCGTACGAAATTCGCGTTTTGATGGTGCTACCCCATGCCCATCAAGCTAAGATATCATAATACCCCCAGAACGAAAATTTTTTGCGTGTTGCTTGTTTTTATCGTTTTGGGGTAACTCGTTCTTGTTAGCTTGATAGAGATGGGGGTTTAGTCCCACACGACTAGCCAGCACTCACGCCTAAAAACAAGGGGTTGATACTTGAAAAAAGCACTTGTTTTCATGATGCAATTCACATAATATAGTAAATATAGAATATTATGATTTATTCGAGTTTTGTATATAGATGTTATGAATGATGGAGAGGATATACATATGGATAGTATAATTTTTGATCTGGACGGAACCATTTGGGATTCCATAGACACTGTACTACTTGCATGGAATAGTATAGTTGAGGAAAATAAGCAAGTAGAAAAGAAATTAACAAGAAAAGACTTCGAAGGTACTATGGGACTTCAAATGAACGACATAAGTAGCAAGTTATTTCCAAACTTAGATTTAGACACTCGAACACAAATAATTAAACAATGCTTTGAGATTGAAGGTAAATATATAGAGGAACACGGTGGAGTTCTTTATGCAAACGTGAAAGATGTACTATATAACCTTTCTAAGAAATATAAACTCTTTATCGTTAGTAATTGTCAACAGGATTATATTGAGGGGTTTTTCCGTTATCATCAACTTGAGAATTACTTTTTAGATTATGAAAACCCAAGTAGAACGGGTCTTACAAAAGGAGACAATATCAAATTAATAATTGAAAGAAACAACCTTTCAAAACCTGTTTATGTTGGAGACACAGAGAGTGATCTAAAGGCATCTAGGTATGCGGGTATCCCTTTTATTTACGCAAAGTACGGTTTTGGAAATGTAAGTGAATATGATCAAGTTATAGAGAAATTTGATGGACTTTTAGACCTATTCTAAAGAATAGTAACAAATGATTAAAGGAACTAACCGAATAACTGAGTTCGATTTTAAAATGCTTCTCGGCTAGCCTGAGAAGTTTTTTTGTTTTTTGAATGTTCTTGGTAGGAAATGTATATACAAAAATCTCTAATAGGGGCATGTGGTGCTATCCTATCGCTATCAAGCTAACAAAACAAAATACCCCCTAAAATAAAAAAATACGCTATTCTTTCTATAGAATCATAGGAAAGGATGGCGTTTTTTTATGGATTTTTCGATTCTTGACGAACTTCAACCGATTGCTGAAGAATTACAACGACATATGTCTCCTCATGTTTTAGAACACCTAGCTAAAGAAAAAGGGTTCGTTCAGCGAAAGAGTAAATATCAAGCAAAGGAGTTAGTTGCTCTATGTGTATGGCTTAGTCAACAGGTCGCAAGTACATCACTCATACAATTATGTAGCTATCTTGAAGTATCTACAGGTGTTCTTATTAGTCCTGAAGGACTTAACCAACGATTTAATGCTTCCGCAGTACAATTTCTTGAACAAGTTCTAGCTAACCTTCTAACTCAAAGAATTCATTCAACAAAAGAAATAGTTCATCAATATACCACGATTTTTAAGAGCATTCGAATTCTAGATTCTACAACATTTCAGCTTCCAGATAAGTTTTCTTCACAGTATCAAGGTTCAGGTGGAAGTAGCCATACGGCAGGAGTCAAAATTCAATTAGAGTATGACCTATTGAGTGGGAAATTCCTGCACGTTTATGTAGGAGAAGGAAGAGAAAATGATAAAACCTTTGGTTCAACAAGCCTACAAACCATTCGACCCAAAGACTTGTATATAAGAGATTTAGGCTATTTCGACCTACATGACTTACAGAAGATCCATGATAAAGGAGCTTATTATATCTCACGTTTGAAATTAAATTCTCGAATCTATCGTAAGAATGATAAGCCAGAGTATTTTCGAAATGGGGCCGTCAAGAAAGGGACCCTCTATATTCAGTTAGATATGGAAGAACTCATGAATCAATTGTCCCCTGGCCAAACAATGGAGATTTCAGAGGCATACATTGGACAGTATCAAAAATTACCAGCTCGTGTTATTATTCATCGATTAACAAAAGAACAAACAAAGAAAAGGTTGAAGGAACAAGCCAAAAAAGAAAAGAAGAAAGGTATTACCTACAAAGAACGAAGTAAACGGTTGAGTGGGATCAACGTGTATATTACGAATCTTTCTACAGAAAATGTTCCAACGGAACACATCCATGACTTGTATTCATTACGCTGGCAAATTGAAATTTTGTTCAAAACATGGAAATCTTTTTTTAAAATTGACAGGTGCAAAGAAATTAAGAAAGAACGCTTAGAATGCCATTTATATGGGCAACTCATTAGTATTTTACTCTGTTCATCGACGATGTTCAAAATGCGTCGGTTACTCTTAGATAAGAAAAAGAAAGAGTTAAGTGAATTCAAATCCATCTATATGATAAAGAATTATTATCTATTGTTTTATGAAGGATTACAAAAAGATACCCAGGAATTAACAAAGATATTATTTCGTCTGTTCAATCTTTTACAGAAAAACGGACGAAAATCCCATGGGTATGAGAAGAAAACAGTCTTTGATATCTTAGGTGTTGTATACAACTTTTCTATGTCTCACAATGATGTAGCGTAATTCAAAAAATTGAAACCCGATAGGGTTTATTTGGTATGCGAATCTTTAAAGAACTTACACCGGACCTTTAGAAAAAAGAAAAAATCTCACGTGAAATTAAACTTATATAATCTTAGCTTGATGGGCATGTGGTGCTACCCCATCGCTATCAAGTTAAGCCCATACAACGTTAATTATAGTAGAGGTTGTTTCTTTTTTTTAAAGCTACATGTAGGGAATTTAAAGATTTGC
>NZ_JAKUGJ010000060.1:0-8379 GCF_022663915.1 Bacillus cereus group sp. BfR-BA-01331 | reverse complement strand
ACCTTTCTCCAAATAAAAAAAGGCAAGCGACACCCACTGTAAAAACAGCGTGTGTCGCTTGCCTTAATTCATATGTTCTGATTTGATTGTAATTTTAATTATATGTTCAAACGCTATTCTACCACTTTAAATAATGAAAATCAATAAAATTATATAGTGTTATATAAAAAATAACAGATTAGTATAACTCAACAAGTTTACGTCTTTTCGGATGAACGTTATTTGCAGTACGTACCATGATCTGTTCATCCGTGTCTATATGGATACTTTCATTTTGGATTGATAGCAGTCGTACATTTTCATAAGTGTCCATCAGAAGAATATCTCTGGGTTTTTCACGTTTAGGATAGATAACTACAAGTGGAACACCGTCATCCCCTTCTCTTCTTGAAAACACGACGTCATCTAATCTAGCGATCATTCGGTAATCATTTTCGTTCCCAAAAATAAAGAAGAAATCTTGTATAACGTCTTTGTCTCTCCTATAAGTTCGACGTAGACCGCCATCTATTGGCTCCTTAAATGTTTGTACGTTCTCAACAAATGCATAACGCCACTCAGCATCTCCTACTGTACGTTGGGATAAAGGCACAAAAATATCTTGTTCGAAATTTTGGTTGTCTTCTTTTCCAAGAATGACATCTGAAATAACGTCTCCAGCATCTTTAAGTGAGCAGACGTACATATTTAGATTAGGTATTGTCATTAAAAGTTCGTGATACTCCCTCATAGAAAATAAAAGATTCTTCATCCGTACGTATGGTGGTTCTGCTTCTTCTGCAAGGAACATTGATTTGTCGTACATGACAAAAACAACTGAAACATTGTCCTTCGTTTTTTGAGCATATTCTACATACTTGCCTACTTTTTCAACTAAGGTAGAATTGGTTTCTTTACACATATCCATTTCAATATAGATATTTTTATCTTGATATGAAATGTGTTCATCAGGAACCATTGCCAAGCCTGCATCTTCAATTTCAATTTTTTTTAGCTTTTGATGATAAGACCGAATATCTAACTCATATAATGTCTCTTTATTATAGGTCTTTTTCGTCACTTCTAAAAGCGTACGTACTAAGACTTCTCGTGAGCAGAGTGTATGTAATGAATTTGAATGAGAGTATCTACGTTTTGAAGATCCTTCAGGAATCTTTCTTATTTCCTGAAGGTATTCAATCATTCTTTCTTTTAAAGAGAATGTAGCACGTTTAGTTATACTATCATCTCGCTTCTCAATTTTTTTCGTTAAAATAGCACCGTATTGTGAATAACGATTAAGTTTTGTAAACACACTAGCTTCGGAAAAATCTCGACCTTCAAACGCGCTATAGAGCTGAGTAATTTGTCGTGTAGTAAGATACCTTTTGTGATATAAAACTGTGAATACAAATATGTCAGCCTCCTTTAGATGGAAAAATTTTTGCACGCCTTTGCTTTTATATTTATACGTTTTACTGTTCATATTATACAACCCCATAATTTAAATTTCTTCTCGTGTGATAACTATCATTTCTATATATCTTATTACAGCAGAATTAGGTTGTAAATTATGAAAAATTCAAACTAAATTTGAGCTAATATAGATACTAAAACTCGTACGCTGAAGTTTGGATCAAATTTGCTTCTAAAAATCCGCTATAAATATTGATTTATATAGCTTTATCACTCTTTTAAAATTGTTAGGACAGAGTACAGGTTTGACTCTAACATTTTTTTGAAGGGTAAAGTAAAGATAAAAAATTGTTAGGACGCCCAAACAGAATAAAGGATGGTAGACAAAAAGATTTAAAGGTTCCAATTATTCAAGAATTATAACGGATTTTTTGCGGGGTAGAATTAATGTCATTAACGATTGAAATAGAAAAAAACCGACAAAATTTAATTTGTCGGTCTTTTGTTTAGAATGATAATTTCTTTTTTGCTGGTTGTGAATCGTCGGCTACTTCTACTTCAGGTTCAGCACCAAAATTCAATTTTTTCTTTTTAGGTTTTTCTTCTTGTACTGAATCATCAAATGCAAAAAGTTTATTTAAAACAGCATTTGATTTCTTAGAATTAGCTTGTTCACGCTCTTCTTTAATTCTAGTAATCTCATCAATAATATCACTCACACGTTTTGGTAATGGTAGCCCTGCAACAACTGAATAGAATTTAACTATATCCTCTTCTTTTTTCGCTGTATGTTTATTTACATATGGAGCTATAGGACGTTCATCTACGTATGGAGTTCTTTCTTTTAAGAAGTTTTCCATCTGGTTAAGGAATGAGAAGTTATATAATCGACTAGCTCGTAGCGGTGATGTAACGATAGATAGTGCACTTTTTTTAGCACTTTCTAGCTCTTCTCTTTCTGTATCGTATAAAACTCCTTTTTCTAGTGCATTCCCTAGTTGAGTCAAGTAACCTAGTGGATTTTCAGTGTCTAATTGATTTGATTTTAGCTCTAGTTTTGCTAAAGATAAAACGCCTGGTGTATTAATTACCTGAGCAAATTCACTTGCATCAAAATGTGTATCTGAAAACGGCGTAAATGATGAAGTAACTAAGTTAATCTCATGTAATGCATCAGCAATATATTTGTTACTATAGCTAGTATATTCGTTCGCTAATGCACTTGGGTTTTCTTCTTCAAATTTTCTATATAGTTTAGCATTATCTATTAATACAATTGAACCGAAAGCGTCTTGGTTCATAGCAATGCTACGAATACGTGAAGCTGCATTTTCTAATACTTTTAAAGCCTCAGCATCTCGAGGTAAAGTTAGTAACAATCCAAAATTGTAATCATGTTCATATAACATTTCGATTGCCTTTAAAAGAGCTCCAGTTCCTGTTCCACCACCAAGGCCACAAGTAATCCAGATAAAGTCACGATCTTCAAACTCTTGTTTAACTGCTTCAAAAATCATTGCTCCATGTTTTACAAATGCTTCCTCACCAACCTGTGGATTACGAGCTGCACCTTGTTCATATCCTTCTAACTGAATTTTACGGACATTCCCTGTATTTTTAATCTCAATTTTATTAAAATCTTGGCTATTTGTATTAACAAGAATCGCACGATATGGGTATTTATTGTTTTTAATCTGTGTTTCTTTATTTGCACACTCCGCTGCGATTGCGCATCCTCCCATACCTAGTCCTAAGAATCCAAATTTCAAGCTAATATTTCCTTGGCTTTCGATTTCTGAAAAATTGCCTGCCATATGTATATCCTCCCTCAAATATATATTTTAGTTGTTTTTCTCAACTCGTTTTTCTAGTTCTTTGATTAAAACATTACCTAGATTTGTTACTTCGTAAACTCGAACGCGCCCAAATGGTTTGAAAGATATCAACCCTGCCCCCTCAAGTCGTGCAGTCATAATATCCAAAGAATATCGCGATGGAAGTATCTTTTTTCCTTCATAATCCTTTGCATTCTCTATTTGATATTCTTTATGATACTGGTTGATACAATCCCATAGCTTTTCTTTGTGCATTGCACCTTCAGCGTATAGTACACGTAGAGCCCAAATTCCGTCATTTAAATTCTCACAGAGTACATCAATAATTTCATTGCTACTCATTGATATATTAGACACTAATTTCACACCACCTTTAATAAAAAGTAAAATTTATGTATAGATACAAAAAGCAATATCAATATTACGGAATTTAATCCCGCGATAAACGCCGTAGATACTTCGGGATATACTTCCGAAGTATGAGATGTATTAACTATAATACATCTCAAATATTTTATCAAGAACCTTTTAATATCAAGTGTTTAAATACTTCCGAAATATAACCCGTAATTATTACCGTAATGATTACGGGTTATATTTACGTATTTATTTCGATAATTAATCCCGCTATTTGTACCTAATAACCATCGGATGCAACTGAAAATATGTAAAAACTCATTGATATATGAGTAGATTTATTTCCGCTATGACGAGATGGTTTTGTACATATTGAGGAATTAATCACGCTCATCCAACTAATCACCGCTCAACAAGACAGGCATTTTTGATACATAACCCAATAAATGAGCAATGAATGGTTGAGTGATCAGACGCAAAAAAACATGAAATTTTACGTAATTGGAAAAGGTGTCCTTTTAGTTTCTATAGAATTTCTATATAATGTACTATAGGACAGGCAACATATAGTTAGGTGGTGAGCAAATGATTGATGAACAGTTAAGCGATGGTTATTATCGTGTATCTGAAGTAGCAACCATGCTTGATATACCCGAAAGTACTCTTCGCAGATGGTTGAATGATTTTGATGAGTACTTGAACATTAAAAAAGAACGACAACTTAAATATGTTCATGAGGATAGTATTGATACAGTAAAAAAAATAAAACATTATTATTCAGAGTCAAAGAAAAAGCACGAAATTGTAGTGCTTTTAGATATGGATCCCACTGTTATTCGTAATGTTTATGCTGAAGAGATTGATGACGATGATGAGCAAAAAGAAACATCGCTAGTTAAAGCACAACAGGTAAATACAGACTTGATTGAGGCTTTGACAGAAAAAATCACTGAGGAAGTTACAGCTAAAGTGACCGCCGAATTAACAAAGCAAAATATGGAATTCTTCGCTGCTGTAGCTAAACAAAGTCAGGACAATTTCGATAGAATTAATAAACGTCTAGAGGAACGTGACGAAAAACTAATGAGCACTATACGATTAATTCAAGAACAAAAAAGTGCAAATGCTCAGAAACAAGAAAATACTGAACAAAAAGGCGGATTTTTCTCTAAGTTTTTCGGGAAAAAATAAAAGAGACTATCATTTTGATAGTCTCTTTTATTTTCTAAATCCTTAGGACACTTAGTATCTTTTACTGAGACTAAATTCATTAATAAATAACATGATTAATTCAAAGTTATTATGTTAATTCTGTATATTTTTATGTAAAATCATAATATATAGAATTAAAATATATTTACAGGAGTTGATACATATGTGGAAAAAGATTAATAATTATAAATATCACCTAAAAGATTTATAATTCATGACTTGACTATTTCCCGCTATTGGCTTGTTATATGCTTATGAATTCTTCTCTGGTATAATGTTCGACCAGGAGTTTCGTTGGCTCAAATTATTATGCACGATCATAATGATTCTAGCATTTATGGATATTAGAAAGAAACTTAGTAACAAAGACTATAGAACAACGTGATGCAAATGGAATCCTTATGGGTTCCTTTTTCTTTACAAAATAAAAAAGTAACGAATTCGCTACTTTTATTTCTTCCAATCTTTGAAATTGGCATACTTCATATATTCTTTTTTAACTATTCCTTTATACCATTTATTCTTACTTTCAGGTCTAGAAGGTTTTTTGTTATATTCATTAATATCTCCGTCTACATTAAGCCATTGTGGATTTTCATAAGCATATTTGTAGATGAATTGTCTAGCTTCTTTTAGTGAACTAAAAGAAGCTAAATGTAACTTTGGTTTAGCGGTTCTATATCCATATACAAAATAAGTTGTACCATGTTCCCCTATAGTTTCAAAAAATGGTTTTGGTATCAAATCAATTCTTCTCATTTAAACATCCCCTTTATAATAACCATAGGTTTATTATACAAATTAAGTACTATTAAACTATTGTTCTGCCAATCAATTTACGTTAATTCTCAGAACAATAGTTTAATAAACATGTTTATTACTACAACTGTATACTTTGCTGTTTATTCGAGAGTTAATTTTGTAACTAAAAAACCTATGATTGATTCTCAACCACTCAATCACTGGTCGTTCACTTTTTAAAATGCGAACAAAAACTATGTAAGTGACCGGCGATTAATTGACTGATTGGAACTATAATCAATATAATAAAATCATTCACTCAATCACCACTCAATCTATTAAGGAAAACTAAGTGTATTGTTATTAATTGACCGGTGATTAGTCGGGTGACTCTTACTAATTAGAGGTGAAATGGCGTGGAAATCAAGGTGGTGTGTTGATTGAGCGACAATTGATTAGGTGAGTGTCGTGAAAATAATTGGATTTTAAACCATATTTAGTTGGTTTTTGATTGAGAGGCGATCATGTAGATGTTTAATGTGCAGATTTTCGTTCGTGTTAAGTTCACCAGGTTGTTACTTTTGAAAATCAGCTTGCAACCATGAAAAAAACTATATATGATGTAGTTACTTTAATAATTTCATATTTTTCTAGATATAGATTTATTAATAATATAACATTTATATAATGTAAAAATAAAATATAATAAAGCAAAAAAAGGTTCATCAGCCCAATGAAATAGCGCCAACTATCTCATTGTGGTTAACCGCGAATCGCTGAAACTCTAAATCTTTTTCTAGAGCGCGGTAAACAAAGCTTCTAAACCTTTTTTGATTTGCATGAAATTATAAGATAATTTTACTGTATCTTATGTATTTGTGCAACTTAAAAAGGGGATTTCTTGCGTATTTTTAGGCATTGTTTACCGTGGTTATACATGTATTGCTTTTTTAAAGAGTAGTATTTTTGTATACGTGGTATGACAGTGCCTTTTTTGTGCTCTTTTGAAAGGAGTTAGCAACATTATGAATACGCAAATGGCTTTTTCCCAGCAGAACTTTAAGGTTCATGGGGTTAAGTTTTTCGATGGATTATTAAACATCGTGAAACTAGAAAATGAACGGAAAGAATTACCATCTTCAGCTTTAGCTACTTATATCTTGCTTCACTTTGAATGTAATGATATTGGAATGCTACCACGTGAATTTCAAATCATGGATCTTGCTAAGAACAGTGGGATTCCCTACACAACAATTTATACGGGGTTTCAAGTTTGCTTGGAGCGTAAGCTCGTAAAAGAGACACCTGTTGGAAATCGTACTGTATATGAGGTTGTAGATTATGCCTTGTATAACCATACTGCTGCAGAAACTACAAAAACTACAGATATATCACTATCATATTTCCGAATTCCATTTCATCTTATTCAAACAACTATACTTAGTAGTCTTGTAAAGGCTCGTGATAACAGAGGGATTATGTTCCTATTAGAATTAATAAATACTTTTTCTAGAAAAATTGGTATGGAGCATTATAAGCACCAGATTCAAGAGTTCGAGATTACAAGAAGAATGGCTTTTTTAAAGGATAAATTGAATCGTAATGCAAAGAAGGTACGACAATACATAGAAATTTTAAAACCAATTGTGCAATTTACAGCAATTGATTCTAAGGAAAAGAAGTCTAGCGAATCTCGCATAGCGCGTGTTAGAAAACAGGTGAAACAAGTCATCATTGAAAAGTTCAATGTGGTGTTTTCTTCAAACTGCGTAATTGAGAATGATAAAAAAGATTTACATAGGCCGGTAGCGAAATGCAGAAAGGAAGCAGTATCTCGTTTAAAATATATGGGACAATCATTACGAAAGAAAGATCGTGAAAATATGATGATTGCATTTAAACAGGAAATTGTGGACATTGCTGCATACATGCCAACAAAGGAAAAACAAAACGAATTACTGATTACCGCAATGACTTATGCATTAGATCAGGTTGAAAATTATTCGAAAGAGCAAGAAATATTCTCTATTCCTGCATTTATGCGAGTACAATTTAGAGAATCCTGGACTGATTTTACGGAAAAAAGCTTGTCTGTAGAAGAAAGGCACGATGTAATGATGAATTATTATAATCAAAATGGTGCCTATCCAGACTTCATAAAATCTTAAAAAATATAGTAAGCAGCAGCCCTTGTTAAAGAATCACATAAAAGCAAGGGTTATTTGGCATGTTCTTTAATTTGAGGACATGTTTTTTTGTTAAGGAAATGTCTTTACCGGCGCTTTTACGTAAATATATAAACAGTTTATGCTGCTTTTGGATACGATTCATTTTGTTTATAATTCGATTCAATACTTGTGATTATCTTAATACTATATATTAAAACTTGTGAATTCTTAGTAATATGATATTTAGCTTCTTAATTTGTGTTTTTTATGATTCATTACTTGTATGTAATGGGGATAGTACGATATGTAATTTGGTTTATTATAAAAGAACGTATGGTATATAAGGATTCATAAGCACTTGTATTTTCTCTTTATATTTAATAATTGAGTTTAGTTATATATGATTCTTGTATTATTTATATAAAATACTTGAATATATTTTTATTTGAAATATTGTTTTCTTTAGATTAGATACATAAAAAATAAGAAAAATATAAGTGCATATATTAGCATTAGGATTTTTTGAAACTGTTGACTTTTAAAATTCAGAGATGTATTCTTATACATGAACAACAATTTACTAAGAGAAATATACAAATTAATAGATTCATTCTTTAGCTAAACGGACACACCGAAGGCACATAACCTGCCATCGGTGTGTCTTTTTTTAT
>NZ_JAKUGJ010000059.1:0-8506 GCF_022663915.1 Bacillus cereus group sp. BfR-BA-01331 | reverse complement strand
CCCGTTCCCATACCGAACACGGAAGTTAAGCTCTCTAGCGCCGATGGTAGTTGGGACCTTGTCCCTGTGAGAGTAGGACGTCGCCAAGCAACTTTAAGACGAGTCAGAATGACTCGTCTTTTTTGTATGCTTTCATACCTCTGTTAATTGCCTGCTTAACTCCTTCTAAATAGGCGAATCCATGCCTTTTATCTGGTTCTAAGTAAGTACCTTCTGCCCATTCATTCCACGCATTAATAAATAAAAACTCGCTGTTGTAAAGAGAATAGGTACGCTGGATTTGTTTGCTTAAGTATATCGTGAACTTACTAGGGGTAGAACCTAGGAAGATGCTGCTATTTAAGTCTTTGCGGCGTGCTGTATTGTCCCAGTCAACAAAGGCACCAGGAAATGTTTTTTTCTCTGGAGGAGATCGCTTTAGTATATACATCCACACTTTATCATAATCCCAAGCGTTTATTTGTTTACCAGACTCATATATTGTCTTATTTATGTCTGAAGAGCTATCATGAGCAATTGTATAAAAAGGCTCGAATTGAATGCTAGCATCAAATCCATTTATATTAGGAAGTGGAAAGCTGTTTAATGTTTCTGCAAAGTATATACCTTTCAAACCATTTTCTTGTGCGAGTGTATTCCAATAATGAAGCATTTGTTCACAATGAGGGATATGCCCGGGACGATAAATAATGAATAGTGGTTTATCGTCTATACGGATATATCTCTCATCTTGGAAAGCTTGCAATAAATACTCAAAGTGTTCTTTCCAATCCGATAATTCTCCATAATTTTGAGGCATTAATATGTGACTATCAAGACCATCCCAAGTTTTTGTCCACGGTTCATTTGCCCAAGAAAGGCAAAATGGAAAATCTGGTTCCTTCATCTTAAGTACCTCATTAAAGGGTGCCTCCAATAGCCTCTTCCCTTTAAACCAGTAATGGTAATAACAAAAACCATATATGCCATGTGCTTTGGCGATTTTTGCTTGCCATTTTCTTACGGATGGGGTGGTTAAGTCATAATAAAAATCTTGATAAGGTTCTCTAGGTTGGTAATGTCCTGAAAATAAAGGTCGTGCACTTTTAGTATTTGTCCATTCAGTAAACCCTTTCCCCCACCATCGGTCATTTTCTTTTATTTGATGAAACTGTGGTAAGTAAAAAGCGATTATTTTCAAGATATATCCCCCTTATGTTCTTCGTAGTTCAAGTGGTGGGAAGTTACTTTTGATTTTTCGAATCTAGTTAAAACATGAAATATGTTATTTACTTACTGTATTTATGCTGCATAATGAATTCTTTTGTGCAGTTTGCTTGATATGGAAATCTTTGATGATTTAATATATACGGCTGAGATACAAAATGATCTTCATTATACAATGAGCGAAAAGAGTTAATCTTTTTGGAGAACAAATAGAGCTTGGGGTAACCGGTTTGTATCATCAAAAAAGTCCCGTAGCTTTAAATACTTCTCATAGTGGTTTTTAATATAAGTTCTAGGTATAACGGTTTCCCCATAGAAGCTACTGTTTCTAACGTCTCCAGCTCCCGTAGGGCTGTGGATAAAATTGCCGCTTTCATAATCCGAGATGGCACGATTTATATCTGGAAAAGCTTGAGATAAAGTTTTATGCCACCCAGTTTGAATTAATTCAGGGTGTTCCTTAAATTGTTGACAGAAATCGAGAAAATAGCGTGCTTGTGTTGTTGCGATGAAGATTCCACCTGGACGAAGAATTCTTGAAAACTCCTTTATCCAATTTTCTGCGGTTTCTTCGGATAAATGTGAGAATACAGAATAAGCGAATATGATATCTAATGAATTGTCATTAATAAATTTTACAGGAGGTTGTGGGGGAGCTATTTTATACCTGCCTCTTCCTAACGTTTCGTTGCAAAGTTTAATCATTGCAGGATCTACATCAATACCAAGTAAATTTTTATGGCGAACATCTTTGAAAAAGAAGCGTATGATTCTTCCCCATCCGCAACCAAAGTCTAAAATTTTCCGTTCTTTATTCAAGGGAACGCCTAAATTATGGGCATATGTTTTTACAAGGCTATAAAACAAATATGCTTCATAAAGAGCATGTTCATAGGAAGCACCTACAAACTGTTGTTGAATTTCTTCGGAGGGGAATATAGGTACTGGGATGCCATTTATCTTTGTTTGTGAGCAACTTTGTATAAATAGATTAAGAAGTTCAACATCAGAAAGCGGGCTAACAAGGTTATCAAAATCACTTCCTAACTCAAAGTTATTCATTTGTTAACCTCCATATTATATAGTGCCTAAAAATCATTTTCGTGTTTTTTACTAATAAAAACATGTAGAAATTCAGCATCTAACCCCAGTGATCTATCCTTTTGTAAATAAACAATGGTATACATATTTGCATGTGTATAAATATATTCAATCATATCTTGACCCCAATCAAATGTTACTAAAGACCCGTTCTCATCAATAGGATTACCATGATAAATTGGCTCCTCAATATATTCGATTCCTTCTTTATTGATTCTTGCTCTTGGTAAAGTCTTTGTGAGTGTATGATACCAAGGGACAGTAAACACATGAGCGCCGCCAGGCTTTAATACACGCTCTATTTCTTTAAAGGCTTTGTTTGGCTCCATTACATGTTCAAAGACATCTTGAGTAATGAATAAATCAAAAGATTCATTTTGAAAAGTCATGTCTTCTAAGTTCTCGCATCTAATCCCTTGAAAGTATTGGCCGAGAGGGTAGTTTTTAAAGTATTGAGAGTATGTATAGTTTTTGCAGTTTTTTATTAGTAGTTGAGTTGTAATTCCTCCAGGAGAGGATTCGTGGATATGATAGGAACCCCATTTTGGAAAAAATGTATTTAAAACATGAATTAGAGCGCGCTGCCTTGGTATAGAGTGGCATGTAGAACATAAGTAGTGATCTCTAAGCCAATCATTATGCTCTATAAATGTAGCTTTCTTCTCACAAATAACGCAATATCCATTATTGTGCTTCAAATTACCTTCCACATGACATCACTCCTGTGTAAAAAAATGCATATGACACACACGTCAACAATCAGCGAAATCAAAGAGAGTGGGTGGAAATTAGGGAACTCATAAAAGTGAGATTGGTAGAATGGAATAATTAGCGGGAGAGAACCCCACGCTAATTAAAGTTTCACCTTATGCTATGCGATACATTCGCTTTTATTCATTGAAGAATGTATCGACTTAGAATATCCCTTTTGTGTACGGATACATTTCAAAGTCTTGTGCATATATTTCTGTAACTAAATCCAGGGTTTCTTTATCATAAAAGCTTTCATATGTTGGAAAGCGGGGGAAGGATGCATCTGTAATGCTAAGTTCTGCATAGCTTCCCGTATAAAGCATCTTATGAGCACGGTGATGATCTGAATTTATAAGAAGCGCTAAATTTGATTTAGTCAAATCGTACGTGTGTTCTATCTTGGTGATTTGTGTATTAAAATCTTCTAAAGGAATATAGCATTGGATGAAGTTTTCTTCACCTGGGACGTATTGCTGACTAAAATGTATATCTATTGCTAGGGAATTGGAACCGAATGCTTGAACGTAATATAAAAATTGTTTAAATGATATTCCTTGATTACTATATTTGTCATTATAAAAATAATGCCGGATACTTTCCCATTGAGGGCTAGCATATGGATTGTCAGCAAGCAATAAAAAGGAGCTGACCGCCCTTGTATAGGGGTTTCGCACAAGTTTATAAACATCTTTTTTTGCTTCTAGAAGACCATTTTGTAACTCGGGTATGTAATTTGTATTGTTTTTATACACCCAGAACTCATAGTAATGAATAAAGTCATGGTATTTCTTTGCTTCAGGAAATAATCCAATTTGAAAAAAGAACCAATTAGCTAATGTGGTACATCCGCTTCTATGGCTCCAGAATAGTATAAGTGGAAAGTCTTTATGGAAATGTGGGATTCGATCTTTATGTAGCATTACATGATTTAAAAGCTCTTGATTTACATTTTTCATAAATTTAGTACTCCTTTTTGAAAGTTTTATTCACGGAGAGGGTTCTTTAAATAGAATAAACGAGTGAGAATATGGGAAAGGAAGTTTTTATTAATCCAATATATTCATGGAAATGAGTAAATATTATGAGTGTTTTTTGTGGTCATCTTGGATAAGATAGCGATTCTAAAATGAAAATATAAAATAAAGATAATGAAAATCTATAAGGAGCATACAATTATAAGAGGATGAATAATAGAAGTGACCAAGTTCATTTATTTGTATTTCTAGGTGTGACGAGTAAAAATTTTATTACTAGAGAGGATATTATGAGGAAGAATAATTATTTAATAGTAGGTGGAAATAGTTTCATTGGTATTAACCTCGCAATAGGTTTATTAAAACAGGGTCAAAATGTAAAAGTATTTTCCAGACATATAAATAATTTTCCTCAAAATATTATAAGTGAAGTTGAATTTATTAAAGGTGATTTAGCGAATGTTAAAGATATATATAAAGCTTTAGTGAGTGTGGATATTATTATTTATTTAGCTGCAACGTCTAATGTAGCAACTTCAATTGAAGATGTTTTCGGAGATATAAACAGTAGCTTTTTTTTTCTTAACTTCATGGAAAGTGTTAAAAATTTTCCTGTTAAAAAAATTGTATTAGCATCTTCTGGAGGCACGGTTTATGGTGAACCGGAATATTTACCTATTGATGAGGGACATCCATTAAAACCACTTTCTCCTTATGGAATAACAAAAGTGTCGCTTGAAAATTACTTGTACTTTTATAAGAAAAAATACGGAATTGACTATGTTGTATGTAGATATTCTAATCCATATGGAAAATATCAAAATCCTTTAAAGAAAGTTGGGGCAATAAATTGTTTTTTGTATCAGCATCTCAGTAATGACAAGATTAATATATATGGGAATCCACAAGAGATTATTCGAGATTATATTTATATCGATGATTTAGTTGAAATCACTATACAACTATCACAATTAAATCGTTTGAAATCTTGTGTGTATAACATAGGGAGCGGAAAGGGTCTCTCTTTAAAGCGAATTATAGTAGAATTGGAGAAATTAACGGAAAGAAAAGTGGACTTTACCTGCTATAAACAAAGGCAAGAAAATGTTCAAAAAATCATTTTAAATATAGATAGAGTAAGACGAGAATGTAATTGGGAACCGAAAATAGATTTCAAAAGTGGAATTAGATTAAATAAGCTATGGATTGAAGAGTTCTTATATAGTAAAAAATAATAAGCCATGCCCTACTTTTGTATCAGTAGAGCGTGGTTTATTATTTTATTTCTTTTTTTATTACCCAAAGGTCTTGATGTTCCCACCAAAAACCTTCAGTGTATTTTTTGATGACAGGGTTATAGGGTAATAATTTAATTTTGTCACATACGTAAGAGGGACTAACGATCGTTTGCCCGTATTGATGAACATCTAAATCCAATTGTTCACTAGAAGGGAGAAACCAATAACCCTGTTTATTTAAATCTGGAAAGCTGAAGTACTTTTTACTTTGATAACCATGAGTTGTGAAAATGAGTAAGCCTTCAGGAGAAACAGCATTATACAATGTTTGAAGCCAACGAAACCAAGTTGTATCGGGCATATGAGAAAAAAAGGATAGACAAAAGACGATATCATACGTAGACGAGGCCAATTTTACTTGTTCAGGTTCAGGGTGAGATAAGATAGAAGAAGTATTTAATTTGTTTTCAATAAAAGTAATAGCCTCTTCATGTATATCACAGGTAGTTATACTTAAGTTCGTTTGTTGGTTTAATAAATGACGTGTTACGCAGCCATATCCGGATGCGAATTCTAATAATTTAATTGGAGTGTCTATAGGGGGATAAAAGGAAGTAATTAAATCTAAAAGTGTTTCTGCAGATTTTCTCCCATCTTGAAAATAATAATCTATCGCTTCTTTTTTAGATGGGAAGACTGGATTAGTGACAAGGAATTGAAAGATATGATCCTCTGGATGGATACTTGCATTTACATTGTATTTGTGTGCAATTTGAGAAAGCAAATCTTTATTTGCTTCTATAAATTCTTTCAAAGAGTAACCCCCCTTAAATGATAGTAACGTTTTACAAGAGATACTGATGGCGAAGAAAATATATCATTAAATCTTCAAATATGCTTTAAGGTACTTTCTATATGTGTACATTTTCTTTTTTGAAATGTCGTCGATAGTAAAGGTTTCTTTAATGAAATTCTGCATTTGTACAACTTCACTGTAATGGGAATATGAATCTTCTGTTCTCGTTACGCTATTTGTATGTCGTCTATGATAGTTTAGCGGTTTTGGATTGAAATAAATGTTCCCCTCTTTAAGAATAGAAACATAGAAAAACCAATCACCAGCTACTTTAAACTTTTCTAATTGTTTTTCTGTAGTTTTTATATCTATGTTTTTAAAAACTACACTTGAGACATTAGGTATGGTGTTTTTGATAAGTAATGTATCTTGTATTTCATCTATCCCTTTTCGGAAATAAGAACTTTTCCATTTTTCTTTATCAATATCATTTGTGTAATCTAAATAATGATTGGCTAGGATATTTCCTTGTTCATCTATTTGTTTTGATTGTGTGTAGCTTAAGGTAACATCACGATTTATATGAAACCCTTGGATTACTTCTTCTAAAAATGTCTGATCACATAAGTCATCGGCCTCTGCAATCCAAATATAATCACCGGTTGCTGCAGAGATGCCTTTTATCCATTGTTTAAATACAGAACCAGAGTTTTTATCATTAATAATCTGCTGAACTTTTAGGTGGGGCTTATTTTCGTTTGAGAGCAGCTGTTCAAATATAGATACGCTATTGTCAGTAGAGGCATCGTCTAGGAAAATTAGTTCGTAAAGGGGATAGGTTTGGTTTAATATGGATTTAACTCGGTTAGATAAGTATTTTTCGTAATTATAGTTCGGTATGATTACGCTTATTTTTTTGTAATTATGATCAAGTAGGTTTAACAGTTGATAAATGTAATGAAGAAAGTTGAAATCTTTTTCAATAAGCTCTTGGCCAAAGCGCCCTTTTTGTAATCGTAAGTCTTCATCTCCAATAAATTCATATATTCTTTCCAGCACCTGCGGTAAATTTAAAAAGTCTACTAAGGCGCCAGTTTGTTCCGTAACAACATCTTCAAAACCTCCAGCGTTTTTAAACCCTATAACAGGTACTTTTGTATCTAATGCCTCTAAAACCACGTTTGGAAAAGGATCTTCTCTTGAAGTTAACAAATATAAATCAGCCCCGGCGTTATATAAACCGATATCTGGAGTAGGCTCAACTAATGTGAAATGTGCTGTATATCTTGGGGATAGTGTGTTAAAGAAATGAACATCCGTTCTCCCGACCCAGATAAAATGAATATTCGTATGAACCTTTCTTACTGAGTAAGCAATAAGTGAGAATAAATCTATCCCTTTCCGATGATCAGCGAAACCTACTCCTAAAATGATTTTGCTATCTAGAGGCAGGTTGTGTTTTTTTCGTAATTCGCTTCTAGCTTTTGCAATATTGTTCTTATAAGGATTGTGGTTAAACAAGCCTTGAGGGAGGATGTGACATTTTTGATGATCTAATTGGGTGATTGTACGGAATTTTTCATACACGTACTGTGAAGGGAAGACAATTTTGTAAGCAAACTGGGCAATGTTTCTAGCTTTCCCCTCGGCAGAGTACTGTTGTATTAAATGCGGCAATTCATGTATTAATGAAATAACTTTTATATTGTGTTTAGCTAGTAATGCAACTATATCACCACTTATGACGGTACTACATATGGCGATGGTATAGTCTTGTGATAGTAACTTCTTTATTAATAATTCGACCCTTTTTTCTGTTGGGTAGTCTTCCTCTAGGCAATAAACAGGACCATACTTTTGAAAATCGTGGATTAAAATGCCCGTTCCAATAGAAATAATTGCGACGGAGTAATGAAAGTTTTCTTTAAGAGCTTTAATAGTATGTAAAGAAAGCAGCTGTGCTCCGTGGAAATGGGCATCATGGGATACATAAATGATCTTCTTATTAACATGCATTTCATAACGCCTCCTAAGTTAATTAGATTTTTAGTAAATGCATGGTGTATTTATAATTCCTAGAGAGAAGTGGTAGGAGATAATTGTGAATGCAGCTGGAATGTACTCGAAATAAAAAGTGCTACCTTTAATATATATTTGTTTGGCTTGCTATTCATTCTTTAGAAAGGTGTAAGTAAGAAAGTATAAACTGTCGATTATGAAAGTGATTGCACCAGTTTATTAATCTCTAGGAACGGAGTATAAATGAAGAAGGTTCAATACCCTTTAGAATTTATAAAATAAAAAGGATAAAAGGTATTGACGATTAGGATATAGAGGTGTAATATAGAACAAGTCGCCGATGCAATAACGCAGAACGCGGCAAACAAAATGAAAAACTTAGTTGACATTAACTAACGAAGATGTTAACATAAGGAAGT
>NZ_JAKUGJ010000058.1:0-9450 GCF_022663915.1 Bacillus cereus group sp. BfR-BA-01331 | reverse complement strand
ACCTTTCTCCAAATAAAAAAAGGCAAGCGACACCCACTGTAAAAACAGCGTGTGTCGCTTGCCTTAATTCATATGTTCTGATTTGATTGTAGTTTTAATTATATGTTCAAACGTTATTCTACCACCTTAAATAATGAAAATCAATAAAATTATATAGTGTTATATAAAAAATAATAGATTAATATAACTCAACAAGTTTACGTCTTTTCGGATGAACGTTATTTGCAGTACGTACCATGATCTGTTCATCCATGTCTATATGGATACTTTTATTTTGGATTGATAGCAGTCGTACATTTTCATAAGTGTCCATCAGAAGAATATCTCTGGGCTTTTCACGTTTAGGATAGATAACTACAAGTGGAACACCGTCATCCCCTTCTCGTCTTGAAAACACGACGTCATCTAATCTAGCGATCATTCGATAATCATTTTCGTTCCCAAAAATAAAGAAGAAATCTTGTATAACGTCTTTGTCTCGCCTATAAGTTCGACGTAGACCGCCATCTATTGGCTCCTTAAATATTTGTACGTTCTCAACAAATGCATAACGCCATTCAGCATCTCCTACTGTACGTTGAGATAAAGGCACAAGAATATCTTGTTCGAAATTTTGGTTGTCATCTTTTCCAAGAATGATATCTGAAATAACGTCTCCAGCATCTTTAAGTGAGCAGACGTAAATATTTAGATTAGGTATTGTCATTAAAAGTTCGTGATACTCCCTCATAGAAAATAATAGATTCTTCATACGTACGTATGGTGGTTCTGCTTCTTCTGCAAGGAACATTGATTTGTCGTACATGACAAAAATAACTGAAACATTGTCCTTCGTTTTTTGAGCATATTCTACATACTTGCCTACTTTTTCAACTAAGGTAGAATTGGTTTCTTTACACATATCCATTTCAATATAGATATTTTTATCTTGATATGAAATGTGTTCATCAGGTATCACCGGTAACTGGCCATCCTCAATTTTCATATTTTTCTTCAGGTAATAAGAGCGGATATCTAATTTATATAAAATCTCATTATTTTGTGTCTTCTCTGTAGTAGCTAGTAGAGTACGAACAAGAACCTCACGTGAACATAAAGTGTGAAGTGAATTTATACGTGAATATCTTTTTTTTGAAGCGCCAGGTGGGAGCTTCCCTATCTCTTTTAAGAATTCAATTATTTTCTCTTTCAAGGAAAATAAAGCGCGTTTTGTTATACTGTCATCCCTTTTATCTATTTTTTTAGTTAGGATAGCACCATATTGGGAGTATCGGTCGAGTTTTGTAAATACGCTTGCTTCTGAACATTCCCTCCCCTCAAATGCACTATATAACGTAGTGATTTGACGTGTTGTAAGGGCTCTTTTGTAATATAAAACTGTAAAAACAAATATGTCTGCTTCTTTTAGATGAAAATATTTTTGGGTACCTGGTCGTTTATATTTATACAGTTTTTTGAACATTATATACACCTCGTATCTTAAATTAAACTAAAACTAAATAAGTATCATTTTATATATACTAGTACATCTAAATATTGGTTGTAAAACAAGAAAAAATGAATGAGAGGATTTGCCTTCTAGAGATACCTACTCTTGTACTCCAAAGTTGGGATGATAACTTGCTTTATAAATCTGTAGAAAATTATCGATTTAATGGGATTTACGAGATTGTTCTGATTGTTAGGACGGGGTACTGCTAGATACCTAACAAGCATTCAAAAGAAAAATTACTAATAAAGTGATGTTATACCGCCCTAACAAGACGTAGATAGGAATATTAAGATTTTTATGGATTGAAATTATTCAAGAATTATAAAAAGGATTTTGATAACAAAGAGTGATTTTCTTTCCTCGTTATTAGATTATTAATTTCTTTTTTGTGATTGAGTGTCTACTTCTATTACTGGTTCAGTGCGAGATTCAATTTTTTGTAGGCTTTTCCTTTTGTGTTGAATCATCAATTTACTTAGAGGAAAATTAATGTTATTTCTTTCTGAATCAACGGCATGGTATAAATACGTCCATGGGCTCTTTACCTTAATTTAGATCCCCATTCACTAAACCATAAAACTACATAATAAATTTTGAGATACCGTCTTTTGTTCATATGAAAATAATGGAGTGAAAATGTCAGAACGATCGAAGTAAACTACTCAATCATTTTAAACTACAAAGTGTTTAAAATGATTGAGTAATTTTGTGGATATGAAATTAACAATCTTCCCTAATAGATTTTTAGGAATGACTGAAATTGATAAGAAATTGGATTCACATGCAGCACCCTTGTTTTTACTGCATACACAGTTGTGCGAATTAATAAAAGAGTTAAGTTAAGCGAAGAAATGCATTAACATAACATTAACAATCCCTTTTCTAACAAGAGATGAATCATGTAAAAGCAAATTGTTAATGAAGGGAAAATGAAGTATGAATTTTTATAGAAACTTAATGGAAGCTTTTAATCAATATAAATAGATGAGTGCAATGTTAATTATTAAAATACAGAACTTTTCCCTCATTATTATATAAGCGGTACATATAATTCTTATACACACAACTTACATGTACCGCTTACTATGTAGTGTTGATGTGAAATTGATATATATAAGAATGGAATTTATTGATATATATAGTGTTTAATGTACGCTGTATATACAAAGTGTATATATAAAATGCACAAGGTTTTGGATTGATAATTTATAAGTTTTATATTAATAAAATAGAGCTATTTTTTGATATGTTCATTTCATGTAGTCATGATAGTAAATCAATCCTTGATAAAATGTGAATTACATGAAGTGTGAGATTGATATATCTTATATACGCTTTATATATACATCGTATATAAGAACCTATGTAAAATACGGATTTCTTTTATTAAGAGACTTATAAGTTCTATATATAAGTTTTATATAGAATGACTTGATATACGACGTATAATGATGTACTATGTTTCTAGGAATAATTAACCAATGCTTTAAGGGGGGGACAACTTGAACGAGGTTTTAAGTGAAAAATATCAAACAATCAAGTTTGCAGATGAAGTAGTAAACATGTTTGCTGATATTCTTGAACAAGATGAGATACTATACAGTGTATTTCTATACATAGGAAACGTAGTAAACAAACAATTTCAAGAGACAACATATATGAGGGGCATATCCATTAATGAAATAGTGGAAAATGTAGTTATAGACAGGAGAGTAAAGAAAACAAAAGGAAAATCTTATTCATTAGAAGTTGAACGTACAAATATATCAAGGCGTTCGGCTGAAATAAGTGTGAGTACATTATCATCAATGTCTTTAATTTATGAAAAGACTATGCACCCATATAAATTTTTAATCTTAACTTATAGAGGACAACAAGTACTTATTGAATTAGGAAAAAGAAAAAAAAGTGAATAAGGAGAGATAAAATAATGGCAAAGAACTTTTTGAAGAATGAAGTAGCAGTTAAAATGACGATGATTGGTTTTGGTCAAGCTGGTACTAGAATGGTAGATAAATTTGCGGAATATAAACATACAGACGGAACAGCAGTATATAACTGCTTAGCGCTAAATAGTAATGATGGGGATCTAGCCGAACTAAAAAATGTACCAAAAAGCAATCAAGTTTCACTTAAATTAGGTGGTTTAGGTAAAAACCCTGAGCGTGCGGTAAAGGTTCTTGATTCAAATGATGACGCAAAAGAAAAATTAAAAGAATTTATAACTGAACGTGTAAGACCATCTGATGAACTTGTTTTGTTTTTTGCAGGACTTGGTGGAGGCACAGGAACCTCTACAATCATTAAGGCCATTGAAGAGTTTTCGGCTTTTCATAATAAGCCAGTAATTAGACAAGAATTACAAAAAGTTGCACAGCAATACCCAATGGCTGAAATAAAAGCAAATCAAGCGAAGTTTACGAGAATCGCCTTTGAAAATGCTATTGAACGCAAAGACTTTATAAAAATGGGGATTGTTGTAACACTGCCTGTCCGAGCAGATGGGCCAGATGTATTACGACAAGTAAATAAATTTTCACAGGAGATTTGGAAATTAGCAAATGATAAATCAAAAGGTGTAGCATTTGTAGTATTTGCTGATAACCAGCACTTTTATGATGAATTTAAGAAATTAAATGAAAATGAGAAAAAAGGTATTGCCAATTCACGAGACTATGCAAATCAACGCATTAGTGAGATTATTCATGAGTTAAATACTGCTGCCAATGGATCTGGTACATCTGTAATACTTGATTCTCAAGACTTTAAACGTATTTTACTTGAGAAAACGGGCTGTTTAGTTATTAATAAGGTTTCACGCAATATGAACCAGATAGAAAATAGCCATGCAATTATAGAGATGTTCCAAGAGTCATTAAGAGGAAGCTCATTCCATCCTCCGATTGATTTGATGAAGAAAAATAACGATGGTTCTGTTGAAGCGTCAAGAGTACATCATTTTGGCATGCTGGCTATCTTAGATGAGCAAAAAAACATTGATGATTCCTTTATGGATGATGCTAAAGTAGAAGTTTCAAATAATCTACCTATAAATGGTACCGTTTTTAACGGGTATTTAGTAAGTAAGAATGATTTCTTAGGAAGTGTATATACGTTCTATAAAACTGATGCATTACCATCAAGGTTATCTAAAGGTTTAGTTGAAGAATTTAATGAGTTTAAAGAAAGACAAAGCCAAATTCAGTACACAAAGTCTCAAATTAGTACAATAGAGAATGTAGATGATGATGACGACTTAGGCTTTGCATTTGGAGATTTTATTGATATGGGTAGTGATGAAGAAAATAAAGATGCTGGAGCAAATGAAGATGATGAATTTGCGGATTTCCTAGATCCAGATAAGATGTTCGGTACTACAAAATAAAGAAAAAGTCTGGATAAAGATCCAGACTTTTTTGTTATTCCACAGTATTCATAAGAGATTTTATATAATCAATAATATTATCCTGTATGTACTGCTCAATGAAGAGTTGTTTTCTACCCAAATCTTCCTCTTTTTTAAACCACCCTACTTTTCTAGTACGCTCTTCTTCAGGTTTACTATTCCACAGGCTTTCTGCTTGTTTTCTTAATTCCTGACGTGCTCTATGCTCAATAATGAAATTATCCAGTCTATCTTGGCGTTGGCGTAATTTTATGGTTTCTACATCTTCTGGTTGTGGTAACTGTTTTAGTATATTTTCAACCCTTTCTTCATAATGAGATTCAATATGTTTTATTTTTTCTTCTAACTGCTTAGTTACCATTTTTTCGATAATTTCTGCAGCGGCTTGAAGGTTTAATTCGGTAGATACTTCATTTGTTTGATTCTCTGGTGAAACTGGTCTTAAATCAAACTGGTGTGGTAAAAGGTCAATAATGGCATCTAAAGACCATTTTTCATCTCTTTTTTGTTTTATAAATAGAGCAATTTCAAGATCTAACATATTATAGAGTTTTTCGTTTGTGTTTTGGGTTCTTAAAGTTTCGTGAAGCCCTTTTTCCTCTAGAATGTTGAACCAATTATAAACAGTATTATGATGACGCCCGACTAGTTTGGAAAATTCAGTTATTCGCCATGCTTTTTCAAAAACAGTATCATTTAATATGTCATCATCATTAGTTTGATGGTCTTGTGATTCGTTTTTTTGGTCAATCACTGTAACTACCTCCTTAAAAATCAACTCATAAACACCCTATTTGTAATTAACATGTAAACTGAAATTGACATGTTAGGCATTAATTCGATAATAATCATGTAAATCCCTACCTGTTCAGTAATTGACATGAAATATAAAATTAACATGTAACCGAATATTTGTTAACAAAACATTAACTGTTAACACGTAATATGCTTGATTTGTTGATATTACTGTTAACTCTAAGTGTCTAAATGGTAATGTTCTATCGATGAAAATACCTATCTTTTATGTTAGTAAGATTAATGATAGTTGCCATGAGATTAACAAATCATGTCACTTAATATTAATGATAAGGAAATATAGGTGTTTTGTAAATAAGTTATAAGGATATAATTAAAGTATACTATGGAAAAACAAGCATACTAAACTAAGGAATTTAAATTATAATGTATAAAAACTAGAGAAAAAGGTAATAATACTACTACATTAGTATTATTTGGTGAATTTAAATGTACTTAGCGATATAGGAGCAAAATCAAGATAAATAAACTGTAAGAGTTAATTCCCACTCTACGCTGCCATTAATGTGAAATGTACGAGTATTTTAATATGGTATAGGATACTTGGTTGGATTTGCATAGTTAATTTAACACTGGTAGCTTTTAAACAACTTAAAGACGTTATTTATCTAACATAAAACGCCTTGTTTTTTAATAAAGGTGAAAATCATCCGATCCAGGGGCGAATCTTGGGTTTGTATTGACATTAACATGGAATGTAACATTGATATGAAATAAATTACACAAGAACAGCCTTCTATCAATGTCAATGTCTTATCAACTAAAATAAATATATAGTGATGGATTTTATAGAACACTTTGATATGAAGGTTAAATATGCTAAAGTTTCCTTTTGATCATCTAAATAAGTCGATCAATACCTTTTCGGTGTTAATTGATTAATTATGTATGCAAATAACAAAGTGAATAAAGAGAATGAAATTAACATGTTGACCGGTTATTGAGTGATATTGTTAAGAATATCTATATTATTATCATTAACATGAAACTATAATGCTATTAACAAGAGATTGATATTTGAATACGATGCTATACTTGTTGTTAATTTTGTATCAACTAAAAGGACAACTTGTTAAGGGTTTAGTTTCATAGAGTTAAGAGTGAATTTTGAAGCTCCATCGAAGTAGTGTTTATTTAGGTGAAATATATCAAAAAAATAATTGAGATTTGTTATAGAGGTTATTAATACACTGAAGTATGTATTGGTTTATAAGTTTTATTATATTTTGTTAGCTTTTAACTATGGTGCAAGCCTGGGCAGGTTCTATAGGTATTTATAATTCTAGTCATTTAGAAATGTTTCTTATAAGGTTGTTAATGATGTCAAATGAATGTGTGTGTATACTTGTTCTCCGCTGTTAAATATTGATATGAAATCAACATTTAACAGCGGGAATTTGATTACATGTTAATGTCAGTTGATATGTTAATGTGAATGCATTCTCTGGAATGAATTTTAATTGTTTACATAACATTAATATGTGAGTTAATTATGTACTAAGTAGTTTTGAAAATCCGGCTGTATATAAAGGTTGAAAGGTTTTGGTGCAAAAACTCTAAAGTTTTTGCAAGTAATCTTCTAAACTTGGACATACTGATAGTGTTACGCTAAAAAAAAGTGTGGTTGTTATGGGGAAAGTCTATTCAAATGGAAATGATAGGAAGTCGAACGCATATTATTAACAGTAAGAAGATATCTACGGTACAACTTCTAATTAAATCAATTATAGGTTTTATTTCTTATAAAATTCAAATGAGAAAATGTATTGACATTTTAATTTTATAAAGATAATCTATACATGAATATCAATTGTTTAAGGGTTATATACAAATAAATAAATAAAAATTTGCTAAACGGACACACCGAAGGCGTATTACCTGCCAGCGGTGTGTCTTTTTTGTGTTTTTGGGGAGGGGAGTAAAAGAAGACTATGAATGCGCAAATGGCTTTTTCCCAACAGAACTTTAAGGTTCATGGGGTTAAGTTTTTCGATGGATTATTAAACATCGTGAAACTAGAAAATGAACGAAAAGAATTACCATCTTCAGCTTTAGCTACTTATATCTTGCTTCACTTTGAATGTAATGATATTGGTATGCTACCACGTGAATTTCAAATCATGGATCTTGCTAAGAAAAGTGGGATTCCCTACACAACAATTTATACGGGGTTTCAAGTTTGCTTGGAGCGTAGGCTCGTAAAAGAGACACCTGTTGGAAATCGTACTGTATATGAGGTTGTAGATTATGCCTTGTATAACCATACTGCTGCAAAAACTACAGATATATCACTATCATATTTCCGAATTCCATTTCATCTTATTCAAACAACTATACTTAGTAGTCTTGTAAAGGCTCGTGATAACAGAGGGATTATGTTCCTATTAGAATTAATAAATACTTTTTCGAGAAAAATTGGTATGGAGCATTATAAGCACCAGATTCAAGAGTTCGAGATTACAAGAAGAATGGATTTTTTAAAGGACAAATTGAATCGTAATGCAAAGAAGGTACGACAATACATAGAAATTGTAAAACCAATTGTGCAATTTACAGCAATTGATTCTAAGGAAAAGAAGTCTAGCGACTCTCGCATAGCGCGTGTTAGAAAACAGGTGAAACAAGTCATCATTGAAAAGTTCAATGTGGTATTTTCTTTAAACTGTGTAATTGAGAATGATAAAAAAGATTTACATAGACCAGTAGCGAAATGCAGAAAGGAAGCAGTATCTCGTTTAAAATATATGGGACAATCATTACGAAAGAAAGATCGTGAAAATATGATGATTGCATTTAAACAGGAAATTGTGGACGTTGCTGCATACATGCCAACAAAGGAAAAACAAAACGAATTACTGATTACCGCAATGACTTATGCATTAGATCAGGTTGAAAATTATACGAAAGAGCAAGAAATATTCTCTATTCCTGCATTTATGCGAGTACAATTTAGAGAATCCTGGTCTAATTTTACGGAAAAAAGCTTGTCTGTAGAAGAAAGAAACGATGTAATGATGAATTATTATAATCAAAATGGTGCCTATCCAGATTTCATAAAATCTTAAAAAATATAGTAAGCAGCAGCCCTTGTTAAAAAATCACATAAAAGCAAGGGTTATTTGGCATGTTCTTTAATTTGAGGACATGTTTTTTTGTTAAGGAAATGTCTTTACCGGCGCTTTTACATAAATATATAAACAGTTTATGCTGCTTTTGGATACGATTCATTCTGTTTATAATTCGATTCAATACTTGTGATTATCTTAATACTATATATTAAAACCTGTGAATTCTTAGTAATATGATATTTAGCTTCTTAATTTGTGTTTTTCATGATTCACTACTTGTATGTAATGGGGATAGTACGATATGTAATTTGGTTTATTATAAAAGAACGTGCGGTATATAAGGATTTATAGGCACCTGTATTTTCTCTTTATATATAATAATTGAGTTTAGTTATATATCATTCTTGTATTATTTATATAAAATACTTGTATATATTTTTATTTCAAATATTGTTTTCTTTAGATTAGATACTTAGAAAATAAGAAAAATACAAATGAATATATTAGCATTAGGATTTTCTGAAACTGTTGACTTTTAAAATTGAGAGATGTATTCTTGTACATGAACAACAATTCGCTAAGAGAAATATACAAATTAATAGATTCATTCTTTAGCTAAACGGACACACCGAAGGCACATAACCTGCCATCGGTGTGTCTTTTTTTAT
>NZ_JAKUGJ010000057.1:0-10499 GCF_022663915.1 Bacillus cereus group sp. BfR-BA-01331 | reverse complement strand
CTGCAAAATAGACAAGAAAAATAGAAACTAAAATAATATTTAACTTCGAAAACCATTTCTCGTATTGCTTCATAGAAAGAATACTTTTTTTCGTTTGAAAGACTTGGAATCTCGTTATGAGGAACAGGATTGTAAAAATTCCTTCATAAATAAGCCAAGTATGCCATTCCAACTTAGAAAGATCTAGTACTAAGTAAATGATGCCGGTAAAGATAAGGATTGGTACCAGATGTACCAGGCTAAATAATATCGTATGTTCTAACATTCTTTTCTTGTAGAGGTGATTAGTAATTGAATCCAAGTTTCTTAACTCCTTCTGCAATTTTCATGATGACACCACCAATAAGTAGATGGTATTCGCCTATCCCTTTTACGTTTACATACCAGCACATATAGTGCCTAATACCTTCTTTTGCACCATGATCATGTAAAGGGAAAGGAGATGCGTATTTTTCAGATGACATATAATTATCACCGAAAGGAACCTGTTCTGCAAGAGCAAAACGTTTCTTTGCATCATTTACAATCCAGCAACCATAATCTGCTGCTCCATACCATATTGCTTCTTTATGAATCGGATCAATAGAAGGTTGTGCTGGATAATTTTCAGCCAGTATTTGTGCTTTTTCTTCACGAAGTCGTTGATGAATATGTGAATTCAATGGATCTTCCGTTCCGATTTCATAGGTTTCCTCAAAATTCCCACACTCATAAGGGATGAGAGGATTATTTGAATCAGATGCTAATAATAGACTGCAAGAATCTGATTTTGAGAGATAGTATACACAGTCTTTACACGTAAAGAGATTTGAAAAGGCTGAATCTGTTTCTTGTTCTGTTACCGTATTATCTACTACAAGTTTTAACATGTCTATCACAATCCTTTTTAGGCTAGTTCGTAAATTAATATAGACGTATCATATCATGCTTATAATTAAATGTAAATATTTTCCAAATAAAAATAACCTTATTTATTTTGAAAGGACTGTTTGTTTTGAAAAGAAATCGAGAATATATCGCTTTGCGAAATTCCATTTTGGTAGGTTGGTTGCTCACAATTATCGTTATGGGCCTATCTATCTATTTTTCTTCCATTGTGTATTTATTAATCGGATGTTTCATTTTGTCGCTTAAATATGGATTAATGGGCACCATAAAGAATGTGGAAAAACGTTTACCAACCTGGGCTAACTTTGGTGTCATTGAAAAGCCAGTGAATCGAAGGGTGACAAGACCCTTTCAATTTCGGGGTGGGCTCATTGTTTCATTAGCTTTAGGATTTGTAGAGATGGTGATAAAAGGCTTATGTATCTCATATTTTATTTTAGGATTAGAAACGTATGTATATCGTTTGATACGCAAAAACGCAAGAGTATGAAAAGGAGGCTTTTATTATGAAAGTATTGATATTCGAATTAATTCTTATTGCGATTCTGATTCCATTGAATATTGTTGTAAAAAAACATGTACCTAAATGGAAAGGGAAAGCCGGAGAAAAACTGGTGAAACGTATATTAAGTAAATTAAATCCTGAAAGTTATTATGTGTTACATGATGTGACGGTTCATACGGAGTATGGTGATACAACGCAAATTGACCATATTGTTATTGCGGAAACAGGTGTATTTGTCATAGAGACGAAGAACTACGAGGGCTGGATCTATGGAGATGAGAAGGCGGCAAGATGGACACAAGGTATTTTTAGAAAGAAACACTCTTTTCAAAATCCATTTCGACAAAACTATAAACATACGAAGGCAATTGAATGGGTGATGGAACAACAGCTGCCGTGTATCTCTATTGCAACATTCCATCCAAAATGTAGCCTGAAAAGGGTAAACGTTCATTCTAAAGATAAACATGTCTTATATTATAACAATCTGAAGAACTGTATTGAATCTTATACAGACATTCAGTTAACAAAAGAAGAGGTCCAGCATATCTATCAAACTATATTGCGAGCAAACATTACTGATAAGGGAATTGAAAAGAAACATGTGAAGTATTTACATAATAAGTTTGCAAAACAATAACGAATGGAGCAGGAGACATGATTCTTTATGTAATAGGTATTATAGCAATCTCTGTAATAGCTGTTCGCCTGAATATAAAATATTACAAGTTAAAAGGAGATCCGAAAGATTTCGTGACGAGAATAAATAAGTAGTTTTTAAATATCTAACTGGATAAATAAAATAAAAAAAGGCTTCCTTTTTAGGAGCCTTTTTTTATACCTAATCATTAATAGTTGGTTAGCTTAATGCCTCTTCTATGTGACTTAGTAATGCGGTTAATAATGAAGCACTATCAATATCCTCATCTCCATATTTTCCATCATCAACACAAAGAGATTCCATGGCAATTGTAATTATTTTGGCATTTCTAATTAGGTTGTAAAAGATATCATAGTCTTCGGGATGAATTGACCTTAACGTATGGAAATAATCTAAGTCAATATCAAGGATATATTCTTGAGTAAATTGATTATCTTGTATTAAACCTGGTACCATCTCATTTATAGTATTTAATTTATCTTCTAGGTAAATCGACTCTATTGCTTGGTCATAGTGTGGTTTTTTGCAGTTATCATTGCATGGGTCAGGATGTTCAGTTTGATTACCAATCCAACATTTTCTATCAAGAATGTACATGCTATCTGTAGATTCATGATAACCTTCTGGTGCTTGGACTTCAAAATCTTCTCCAGGTGACATACCTAACATTTTAAAATTAAATGCTTCTATTCTTTTTTCCTCTTTAAACGATATTGGTGTATCGCTGCATGCATTATAATTAATAATAAAAGCCTTTTCTATTATGTTAGATTTAATAGCTGCATCGATATGTTCGTCATGCTTTAAGTTCCCGATTGCAGACTGAACAGTTTGCAAATCATTATAGTTAATTTGTTCTACGCAAATCCTTCTATAATCCTCTCTCTCGGCAATAACCTCGCCGCTTTCACCCTTGAATTTACAAGATGAATGATTAAGGAAAGCAGAATTACAATCTGTATGATGATCAAGGGTTACTAGGATAGGGGCTGCATTTCTTTCTCGATGAATAGCCCATGGCTCAAGTACATGATGGTGATGCTCAACTATGTAAATATCCTTATCCTTAATTTTCTGATGCTCGACCATTTAAATGCCTCCATTACATGTTTTTTGCTTGAAAATGAACAAACAATAATAGTGCTTATTTCCAAGGGTATAACTTATATTATACCTTAAAGTACGTTGTATTTAATTATATAGATTTTCTGCGACCATTGCTAATTAACTACAGATTGAACTACTCATCACTTAATTTCCTAACGAACTCTTTGAAATTGGAGATTTTTTAGGGGGAGGCATTACCCTATTTGTTTGGTGAATATAAGTGACTAGTAAAAGTACTTACCTTCCAGGAGACTTCCACTTCAAGCGTCTGTTATGTGGTGAGTAGTTCACGAAGATGTTCGAGCAAAGTTAGATTTAAATTGAAATTAATTTTTTATATAAATGGTAAACAGGATACATCTTAATGGTATCTTGATCATCTTTTTTTAGAGATTCATATAATCTTTTGGATTTTAACCTATTTTGTAATAATACTTCACAAGCGTAGTCTAAAATTTTATCATTTTTATTTGGAGCGTTTTCTTGGATGGTCAAGATATCCTCAATTTCGTCATCTGATAGCTCATTACCTAGTCTAATATTAATTTGATACAGATTAATTCTTTGTATGATATCTTTAGGATTCTTTAATAGGTATCTTTGGATAAGATCTTGTGCAATTCTTAAATATCTTTCATCAGAAGATTCATCAAAATAACCAATATATTTTAGATGGGTATCTATACTATTAAGAGAATCAATATCATGGTGTTCATCTTGAAAAGAAAGTTCTAAAATTTCATATTTAAAGTTTGCGGCTCTTTCCATATTCTCAATACTTTGATTAACATATAGACTTACTTTCCAAATTTTCTCCCTACAATTAGCATCTTCATAATCAATAACATGCCCATCTTTGGGAAGGAATGCACCTATTTTTTTAATTGCTTCAAGACTGAAAAAGTCAATAAAAGTATTGCCGTCAAATAGTAATGTTGCCATCACGTAATCAGAGAGTTCAATGTTACAAAATGCCATACCGTCTTCATCTAAAGGGGTATTAAAATCAATTAAATCGTACTGCTTATTTTTAAATATGTTAATAATTTTATTAAAAAGGATGAATAGGTTTTCCTTCTCATTAAAAATATAGTCATCACCAATTCCTATCTGTTTGCATATTTGGATAAGTTCTTCATGGATTCTTATATTTTCATCAATATCTTTAAAAGTTTCCTTTTCATTTAATGTAGTGTCAATTTCGAAAGTGGATAAAGGAATTTTATTATATGTTAATAGATATTTAAGTACCTTTAAGCTTTTTACATAGGATCCGAGAGTTTTTAATTTACTTAAATGCACCTTACCATTTATTAATTTTAATTGGCCATCAACAAATTGTTTACTAAATTCAAATGTTAAAGAATCTTCAATTGTAAGACAAATAATTTCTTTATTTATTATTAATGTAGATTTTATACGGAGTGTTTCATTACCTATTGTTACTATTTCATCTGTTTCTTTGTGCATTTCTTGTAGTTGAAATATATCTATTGGAAAGTCTACATCATTTAATACACCATATACATATGCTTGTTCTTCAAATAAATCTACTAAAGCATTATTTTGAACATACCCATATTCAATTTTGTATTGTGAGAATTCTATATTTTTAGCATCCTCTATAAATCTTTTTGACTGTTTTTCCACTGAGTTTAGAAAAGAACTGCAAATACTTTCTAACTCCCCATTTTCTAGCTTTTTAAAATTAATTGTTATTGATTGTTGTCCAGTTAATGCTATTTCATCTAAAAGTTTTTTTATATCCAATGGAGCTAGAATTTTATAAAATGGTTGGCTTACATATGTCTCTGGGTGGATAGTAACTACAAAATATAGTACCCCATTATCATTTTTATAATAAACATCTAAATCCTCTTTATTTATAGGATGGGAGATTTTTTTTTGTTTTTTGATTTTCTTACGTTTGGTTGTACCTTTAATTTGTATTGGTACAGTACCTATAAAATCCGTTTTCTTAATTTTGTTAGTATAAACATTAATATCTCCATCAAAAGATAGTCCCTTGTCATTCCACTGTACATTACTTTGTAAATGAAAAGGGGGTTGTAGTATGTATTTATTTATTTCTAAACAAGCTAAATGCTCAATGATTGTATTATCTAAAGTATTTAATTTTTTCACAATTCTTTTTCTCCCCATTAATTTATAAGTACTTCAATTATAGCAAGTATTGGAACATATTTCTTATCTGGTATGATTTTTAAACTAATCGGTTATATTGAGGCAATGACCAAGATAACGGTGAGGTGAAATATTTGAGTACAGTTGTAAAAGTAATGAAATACCAAATAGTCTGTCCGGTAAATATAGAGTGGAAGGTTTTTGAAACGTATTTACGTACACTTACGTATCAAGTAAGGACAATTGGAAATCGAACTATACAAAAGCTTTGGGAGTTTGATAATCAGTCGCTGAATCATTTTAAAGAGAATGGTTTATATCCAAGTACCCAGCAACTATATGGATGCACACAAAAAACTATAAGTGGTTATATCTATGATCAATTAAAATTCGAGTATCTGGATATTAATAAAGCTAATATGTCTACTACCCTTCAGAAAACAATTAAGACATGGAATAGTAGAAAAAAAGAAATCTGGAGTGGTGAGATGTCCATTCCTTCTTTTCGAAACAATTTGCCAATCGATATTCATGGAAACTCTATACAGTTAACAAAAGAAAAAAGTGGTGATTATATTGCAAATTTATCTCTTTTTTCATCAAGTTTTATAAGAGAGAATGAATTGTCAAGTGGTAAAATACTTGTCAAATTATCAACACGAAAACAAAATAGTATGAAGGTAATTTTAGACAGGTTAATTGATGGAACATATGTTAAAGGTGCAAGCATGCTTCATAAATATAAAAATAAATGGTATCTATCTGTTACTTATAAGGCAAATGCAATAGAAGAAAGTAAATTTGATGAAGATTTTATTATGGGCATTGATATGGGAAAGGTAAATGTCCTGTATTTTGCGTTTAATAAAGGGTTCATAAGAGGATCAATCAGTGGGGAAGAAATTGAGGCTTTTCGAAAAAAAATTGAACACAGACGTATAAGTTTATTACGTCAAGGTAAATATTGTAGTGAAAATAGGATAGGTAAAGGCCGTAAAAAGCGAATTAAACCAGTTGATGTACTAAATGATAAAGTAGCCAGGTTCAGAAATTCTACGAATCATAAGTATGCCAATTATATAGTACAACAATGTTTGAAATATAAGTGTGGGTGTATACAGTTAGAAAATTTGCAAGGGATAAGCAAAGAACAAACATTCTTGAAAAATTGGACGTATTTTGATTTACAAGAGAAAATCGAGAATCAGGCAAATCAATATGGGATTAAAGTAGTGAAAATTGCCCCCTCCTATACAAGTCAACGATGTAGTGAATGTGGGTATATCCATAAAAATAATCGGCAAGATCAATCTACCTTTGAATGTCAGCAATGTAATTTAAAAGTTCATGCAGACTATAATGCGGCAAAAAACATATCTATATACAATATTGAAAAACTGATACAAAAACAGTTGAAGTTACAAGAAAAGTTGAATTCGAAAAAGTATATGGAACAGTATATAGAGCAGATAGAAAATATTACTTAGTTTAGGAATATTGTATGAAATAATTTGGTGGATTTCCACGCCATAAATGGAGAAGTGATACACGGTAAATTTACCAAGTGTCAACGCTCCATAAGGTAGTATCGAATGTTAAAAAAACATTGATACATAGGCATTACGAATGCTTTGAAGGGTGTAACACAAAGACCGTTACATAATACATGAATTTACTGGTAAAAAAGCAGGATATTGTTGATATACAAGGGATTGTCGCAATATTTATTGTTAATCATCCATATATTATCGGGGTTTAAACATAACAATAGATGTATTGAAATATGTATTCATATCTAGGACTTCCTATAGTAATTATTGTTTAAACATAACAATAGATGTATTGAAATTGATACCAAAAATATTTATTTTTGATTGCACGAAGTGTTTAAACATAACAATAGATGTATTGAAATAGCATGATGCAGTACTTATGTAAAGTTGACTTCAGGAGTTTGGAATAAACAGTAGATGTGTTGAGAGTTTGAGAACAGCCGACTCATAAAATCTTGATGTTAGGGTTTAAGTGCATTAGAGATTTGGTAGATTTCCACGCCATAAATGGAGAAGTGATACACGGTAATTTTACCAAGTGTCAACGCTCCATAAGGTAGTATCGAATGTTAGAATAACATTGATATGTAGGCATTACGAATGCTTTGAAGGGTGTAACACAAAGACCGTTACACAATACATGAATTTGCTGGTAAATAAGCAGGATATTGTTGCTATACAAAGGATTGTCGCAATATTTATTGTTAATCATTCTTATATTATCGGGGGTTTAAACATAACAATAGATGTATTGAAATGACATTGTATATGGAACAGCGCCTTTTGATTCGCAATAGATGTATTGAAATTAACTAATACCGAGTAATTTGTTGGCCTATACTCAGTTTAAACAAACCAATAGATGTATCGAAATATCATCAAATTTGTCTTTTACTAAATGCGCTACAAGTTTAAACATAACAATAGTTGTATTGAGGGAAGGCAACAAATTAATCAGAACCTCTAGATGCAAGATTGAAATTTAATAAATTTTTGGTGGATTTCCCCGGCCATAAATGGAGAAGTGATACACGGTAATTTTACCAAGTGTCAACGCTCCATAAGGTAGTATCGAATGTTAGAATAACATTGATATGTAGGCATTACGAATGCTTTGAAGGGTGTAACACAAAGACCGTTACACAATACATTAATTTGCTGGTAAAAAAGAAGGATATTGTTGATATACAAAGGATTGTCGTAATATATATTGTTAATCATCCTTATATTATCGGGGTTTAAACATAACAATAGATGTATTGAAATACAAAGGTATCAGCAACTTTCTCCCAATCTGGCGGTGGTTTAAACATAACAATAGATGTATTGAAATTTAGTTTTCCTCCTCAGGTTAAAAATCTATATAGGTTTAAACATAACAATAGATGTATAGAAATACTTATTATTAAATCGGTTATATGAGCATATAAAAGCTTAAATATAACGAATGGGGTCCATTGAGTAATACTATTATTTGTATATAAATAGAGGTAATGTTATTATAAAAGTAGTCAAATACTAAAAAATCAGATTGCAAAAGGACACACCTACGCATAACCATAGCGTAGGTGTGTCCTTTTTTTGTTTAAGGAGGAAAAAAGTATGGGAAAAACGTTATTTATTGCTGAAAAACCAAAAGTGGCCAATGAAATTATGAAATCACCAAGATTCCGACACGCACAAAAGTACACTGGCAGTAAGCCTTACTATGGTTATTATGAAAATGATCATTATATTGTCAGTTGGTGCCGTGGGCATCTGCTGGAACTCAAAAATCCGGAAGAGACGGATCCAGAGTATAAAGTGTTTAAGTTAGAGCATTTACCTTTAATTTATCAGCCAGCTTATAAGGTGAAACAAGAAAATGCTGAACAATTACAAATACTTGTTAAACTGCTGCAACGACATGATGTTGACCATGCGGTTAACATATGTGACGCGGACCGCGAAGGAGAGTTAATCTATAGGGAAGTGTACGAATATGCAGGAGTGAATAAAAAGCAATCTCGTGTATATAAATCCTCTTATGAAGCAGCAGAACTAGAGGCAGCGCTTAATCGATTAGAAAGCGCATCAAAATACGATGGACTGGCGTATTCTGCTAAAGCAAGACAGTACTTGGACTATCTATTAGGTATGAACATAACGAGGGGATGTACAACGAAATTAGCACAGAATAAGTTCCTGTTATCCTCTGGACGTGTACAGATGTGTTTATTAAATGAGATACGACAACGTGAGGTAGCGATTGAAAACTATAGAGAGCAATCTTATTATCATCTGCAACTAGTAACAGATTTAGGAATCACTCCGGTTATGAAAACAGAAGACCAGGTATTAAACCCATCGCCATTAAGAAGTTTGGGAGAAAACTTGAAAGGCCAATATCTCGTGGTGGAAGAATTTAAAGAAGGAAATCGAAAGAAGAATCCTAAATTATTATATAACTTAACGGATTTATATAAAGATGCTCATGCTCATCTGCAGATTAATGCAGAAACCGCAAGAAAACATATTCAGAACTTGTATGAAGAAGGATTTATTACCTATCCACGTTCTTCTTCTAGGCATTTACCTACAGAACAAGTAGAGCGTGTGAAAGGTGTTATGCACTCATTAGCAACGAGTCACTATTCGTCATTGGTACAAATAGTAGATATTGAGGCAATTAATACAAAACATAAAACATTCAATGATGAGCTTGTATCAAGCCATTTCGCTATCATTCCGACGACAAAACAATATATGGGAGGAGAGCGTCCTGATATTGAAAAACAGCTCTATGATCTTGTAGTAAAACGCTTTGTGGGTAATTTCATGCGTCCTGCAGTGTATCTAGTAAGAGACGTATCACTTATTGACTCGGTGGGTAATATCTATCAAACAAAAGAAAGTGTACTTAGGGAAAAAGGGTTTCTAGAAGTATTTCAAGAGGAAAAAGAAGAAGAAAGTGTGGAAGCATTTAAAATTCCTATTCTGCAGAAAGGACATGAACTTCAAATCTGCGATTTTGAGTTACTTGAATCCAAAACAAAGAAACCCGCGCTACACACAGAAAGCTCAATTCTGACTTTCATGGAAACAGCTGGACGCAAAATTGATGACGAACATTTAAAAGAACTGATGAAAGGAAAGCGAATAGGAACCGTTGCAACGGAAGCGACTTTTATCCCTGCTTTGTATGAACGAAACTATATCGCCATTGAAAAAGGAAAAATCAGTACAACTCCAATTGGTCGTGATTTTGTTGAACAATTTCCTGTTCAACAAATTAAAGATCCACTATACACAGCTGAAATGGAAGGGATGATATATCGTATTGAAAAGAATGAAATGAGTTATGAAGACTTCATTGTACAAACAAATGCGTTTGTACGAAAAATAACGCAAGCGATTATAAAAATTCCTGATACCGTTTCGTACAATTTAATAGAGACCTGGAAGCAACAAATAGAGGTTTGCCAATGTCCTTGTAGAAATGGAATTATTTTAGATAGGGGGAAATTTTTCGGTTGCAGCAATCACCCGAACTGTAATATTGGCTTACCCAAAAAAATAAAAGAAAAAGCGATCCCTGCAGCACAAGTCAAAAAACTGTTTGAAGATAATAAAACAGATGTTATCAAAGGGTTTAAATCAA
>NZ_JAKUGJ010000056.1:0-10556 GCF_022663915.1 Bacillus cereus group sp. BfR-BA-01331 | reverse complement strand
TTTAATACTTTCTAATCGTTATCAAATTATGTTGTTAGTTACGGATCAAGTAATCAAATGCACCTAGAGATGCGGTTGCGCCTGATCCCATTGAAATAATGATTTGTTTGTATGGGCTATTTGTACAGTCACCCGCAGCAAATACACCAGGTACGTTTGTAGCACCGTGCTTGTCTGTAACGATTTCACCACGAACACGTTCTACTGTTTCACCTAACCAGTCTGTGTTTGGTACAAGACCGATTTGAACGAATACACCTTGTAATTCTATATGATGAACTTCGTCAGTTTTACGATCGATGTAAGAAATACCTTCTACTTTGTCACTACCAGTAATTTCTTTCGTTTGAACGTTCTTTAATACAGTTACGTTTGGTAAGCTGTACAGACGATTTTGTAATACAGCATCAGCTTTTAGTTCTGGCATGAACTCAAGAACAGTTACGTGTTTTACGATACCTGCTAAATCAATTGCTGCTTCAACGCCAAAGTTACCACCGCCGATAACTGCTACATCTTTTCCAGTGAATAATGGGCCGTCACAGTGTGGACAATATGCTACACCTTTGTTTTTAAACTCAGCTTCACCAGGTACACCAACATTACGCCAACGTGCACCGGTAGCAACAATTACGCTCTTACTCTTTAGAACCGCACCGTTTTCAAGTTCTACTTCGATTAAGTCTTTCTTTTCTAGACGCTTCGCACGTTGCAAATTCATTGCGTCGATATCGTAATCTTTTACGTGTTCTTCAAGGCTTGCTACAAGCTTAGAACCATCAGTGCGTGTCACACTGATAAAGTTCTCGATACCCATTGTATCCATTACTTGGCCACCAAAACGGTCAGCAACAATACCTGTGCGAATGCCTTTACGTGCCGCGTAAATTGCTGCACTTGCACCAGCAGGACCTCCACCAACAACAAGTACATCATATGGATCTTTATCAGCGAATTCTGATGCATCTGGGCCAACGCCTAGTTTTGCAAGAATTTCTTCCATCGTTATACGGCCGTTTCCAAATGTTTCACCATTTAAGAATACAGTTGGTACTGCCATGATGTCTTTACTTTCAACTTCTTCCTTAAATGCAGCGCCGTCAATCATTGTATGTGTAATATCAGGGTTTAAAACGCTCATTAAGTTCAGTGCTTGTACAACATCAGGACAGTTGTGGCAGCTTAAGCTAATGTAAGATTCAAAGCGGTATTTACCTTGAATATTTTTAATTTGGTGAATGACTTTTTGCTTAACTTTTGGAGCACGGCCACTAACTTGTAGTAACGCTAAAACTAGGGTATTAAATTCGTGTCCTAGAGGGATACCCGCAAAAACTACCCCTGTATCTTCACCAACACGATTCACACTAAAACTTGGTGTTCTTTCTAATTCTATTTTTTCTATCTTGATCTTTGATGACATTGCTGCTAATTCATCTACAAGAGCTAGCATATCTTTAGATGTGTCATCAGATCCTGCACTAACTTTTAGTAATACATCACTTTCCATCAGTTGAAGATATTGGGCTAATTGTCCTTTGATATCTGCGTCTAGTAACATTGTGTCTTACTCCTTAAATTGTATTTCTTTTTGTTTATTTATTAGATTTTACCTACAAGGTCAAGGCTTGGTTTAAGTGTTGCAGAGCCTTCTTTCCATTTAGCTGGACAAGCTTCGCCTGGGTTATTACGGACGTATTGTGCAGCTTTTACTTTGTTTACAAGGATACTTGCATCACGACCGATATCGTCAGAGCTAATTTCAACAGATTGAATAATACCATCTGGATCAATAATAAATGTGCCACGTGCAGCAAGGCCTTCTTCTTCAATCAATACATTGAAATTACTAGAAATTTTTTGAGTCGGATCACCAATCATAATATATTCAATTTTATTAATAGTTTCTGAGTTATCATGCCATGCTTTATGAGTAAAGTGAGTATCAGTTGAAACAGAGTATACTTCAACTCCAATTTCTTTTAAAGTTGCATATTGATTTTGTAAATCTTCAAGTTCAGTAGGGCATACGAATGTGAAGTCAGCAGGGTAGAAGCAAACTACACTCCATTTATCTTTGAAGTTTTTTTCTGTAACATCAATAAATTCACCATTCTGGTAAGCTGTCGCTTCAAATGGTAATACTTCTGTGCCGATTAATAACATAATAAAATTCCTCCTAAGTTTAAATGTTGAGTATTATAAATAGATTTAAAAAAAGAAAATTCTTAATTAAAATCACATTGCTTAAGATCAACAATTTTAGTTTTATATTTTATCTTATACCCCAACCAAATACATAAAAATAAAATTGCACTAATATATGTCGCAAATAAATCAACCCATGAAACATTCGTTTTTACAATATTTTCATATTCTTGTCCTAATATAACAACAATACATAGTACTATTGAAATTATAGGGGCGAATGGAAACCATTTAGCTCTATAAGGAAGATCATCAATGTCTTTTCCTTGGGCTATATATGCTTTGCGAAATCGATAATGACTTAACGCAATTCCTAACCAAGCTATAAAACCAGAAAGGCCGGAAGAGCTTAACAACCACATGAATACTTTTCCTTCGCCGAAAAAGGAAGAAAGAAAAGCAAACATTCCTACTAGAGCCGTAAAAATTAGAGCGTTAATTGGTACACCATTTTTATTTATTTTCATAAGAGATTTTGGAGCTTTTCCTTCTCTGGCTAAGGACCATAGCATTCTAGTAGATGCATACATTCCAGAATTAGCAGCTGATAGAATAGATGTTAAAATTACAGCATTCATAACCGATGCAGCAAATAATAAGCCTGCTTTTTCAAAGACTATTGTAAAAGGGCTCATCGAGACATTTTCAATATCTATATTCATTAAATAAGGATGAGTATATGGAATAAGCAGCCCAATTACAAAGATAGAACAAATATAGAAGAGTAAAATTCTCCAAAATACTTGTTTTATAGCTTTAGGGACATTTTTTTTAGGGTTCTTACTCTCACCAGCTGCAACCCCTATTAATTCTGTTCCTTGGAAAGAGAATCCAGCAATCATAAAAACTGATAAGATGCTTAGACCATTAGAGGGTATAGGGGCTTCACCGATAGTGAAGTTTTTAAATCCAACAAACTCCCCACCAATAATCCCAATAATAGTGAGTAATCCTATTAATAAAAAAACTATAATTGTTATTACTTTAATTAAAGAAAACCAAAACTCAGCTTCTCCAAATGACTTGGTGGAAAAGTAATTAAGCAAAAATATTATAGTTAAGAAAGCAGCACTCCAAACAATGCCTGGAATAGAAGGGAACCAGAATTTCATTATAATAGCAGAAGCTGATAACTCTACTGCGATGGTAATGGCCCATGTATACCAATAATTCCAGCCCAGAGCAAATCCGAGAGCTGGATCTACGAATCTAGAGGCATACGCACTAAATGAACCCGAATGAGGTAGAAAAGTGGCCATTTCACCTAGACTCATCATAAGTAGGTATACCATTATTCCAATTGAAATATAAGCAATTAGAGCCCCTCCAGGCCCTGCCATTTGAATGGATGTACCACTAGAAATAAATAGTCCTGTTCCAATTGAACCACCAATAGCAATCATAGTAAGGTGCCTAGCTTCTAATGTTTTTTTTAATGTATTTGTAGGATGTTCCGTGCTTTTTTGAGCTATATTGTCAACATGCGAAGTTACCGTTGCTCTTTCAGAACTCATAAAATCCCCCATATAAATTTTTTGGAGTATTTAGAAATAACATCAATTCTTACAGGTTTATTCAAACACTCTTGATTTTGTAGAGGTTATTTCATAAAGAGTCGGAAGAATTTCTCTCCGACTCTAAAGATGTTTAACTCACCGTATAGTTTAAACTCCTACTAATTCTTTGTTATCTTCATAAATTTCGCCCATAGTTTCATGAGAAATCTCTCTAGACATATCTTCCTCGGATGCATAACTGAAAACAACAACAGTACGACGAGAGTCGTTATTTAATGGTGTAACCCTGTGCAATGTAGTGCCGGCTTTCATAAAGTAACAATGATCTTTAGGAACATACAAACTCTTAATTTCACGGCTCTCTAAAACTTCTTTTAATCCAGACTCTGGGTTTTCTTTATCCCAAACAGTATCAGGCACATACTCAACAAGAGCACCTTCACCTTCTTTAGGAGCTTCAATCACCCAGATTAAAGCAAATGTATAGTCATCCCAATGCCATCCGTGTGTGTCACCTGTTTTCTGTTGGTTATTAATAATAAACTCTTCTGGTGTATAAGGAATGCGGTGAACTGGTTCATTATTGTTTAAGAAGGTTAAGAAATTTAAAAGTACTTCAGACTTAAAGAATGCTGGAATTAATTTTCCATCCTCATGAATATTATCTCGATTTACTACATTAAAGTTACGTGGAGTATTCCCTGTAGCTTTAATGGTAACATCACGACGTTTTGCATTTTCAGAAAGAAGATATTTCGCTTCTGCAGACATAGCTGCAATTAGAGGTTGCGGTAACATGTCATTCATCATTGCTAAACCTTCATTTTTAAATCTTTCTTGAAGAACTAATAAGTAATCCTTAGGTAATGAGTTAATATGTTGTTCTACAATTGCATCAAATTGTTTTTGAAATTCCATAGTAAATTCCTCCTAATTTTTAAATATAAAAGTTTATTTATTATCAATGACTTTAATAGCATGTAAACCATTGCTACTCTGCACAGAAAGTCCTAACTCAATACAGTATTTTAGATAATTCACGATATCTTTTGTAATAACTTCACCTGGTAAAAGGACAGGTATCCCTGGCGGTGTTACCAGAACGGATTCTGCTGCCACTCTTCCAATAGTTTTATCTAAATCTACATACTCAACTTTGGAGAAGTACGCTTCTCTAGGTGTCATAGCCAATGTAGGTGGAGTTAATGTTCTTATAGCACTTTTACTCTTAGTTACTCGATCAAAATCAATTGGTATTGAGCCATTCTCAAATCGAATAGCTAATGACTTTAATGATTGTAGTAGTTGTTCAATATCAGATTCATTATGACCAATTGTTACAATGAAAAGAATATTATTCACATCGGAAAGCTCAACTTCTATGCGATAATCATCACGTAAGATATTTTCAACTTCCCTACCTGTTACGCCCCAGTTTGTCACATTTATACAAAGCTTTGTCTCATCTAAAGCAAAACTAGAACTTAAACCCTTCAAATCCTCTGGTCCTAAGCAAGAAAGCCCTGGAATTTTATTAACTGAACCTCTTGCAATACGAGATAAATCTAATGCTCGTTGCAACAATTCTTCTCCATTAACTGCTAGTTGTTTGCGAGCTGCATCTAAAGAAGCCATTAATAAGTAGGATGCGCTAGTAGTCGTAATTAAAGAGAAATTTTCTTTAACCCTATCTAGACTCACCAATCCTTCTCGAACATTGATCACACTTGTTTGAGTAAATGAACCGCCCATTTTATGCATACTTGAGGATGCAATATCTGCACCTGCTTCCATTGCAGATATAGGGAGATCCGGATGGAAATGTACATGTGATCCTTGAGCCTCATCCACTATGACTGGTATACCCTTAGAATGCACATAATCAATAATGGCTTTCAAATCAGTTACAGCGCCATAATAAGTAGGGTTTATTACACATACACCTTTAACATCAGGGTGAGCTTCTAGAGTTTGCTTTATATTTTCTAAGCTAATCCCATGGCAAACACCGTAGACAGAATCAATCTCAGGAGATATAAAGATTGGTACTGCACCAGATAAAATTAGTCCACTAACAATAGAAGCATGTACATTTCTAGGAATAATAATTTTATCACCTGGATTACAAATGCTCATTATCATAACTACATTGGCGCTACTAGTACCCTGAACACTAAAAATAGTGTAATCAGCTCCAAAAGCGTCCGCAGCCAGTACCTGTGCCTCGTGAATAATACCAGTTGGATGACGTAAATAATCTAATGGCGGTATACCCACTAAATCAAAATCCAAGGTATTTTTTCCAAAGTAGGTTGTAAATTCTTCATCTAATCCTCTTCCCTTTATATGACCAGGTGTATGCATTTGTAAATAATCACTATTTATATAATTCTTCACACCAGTAATTAAAGGAGTCTCATATTGTTTACTTTTATTCTTCGATAGAAAAATTTCTTCTTTAAGTTGCAAGAGATCACCTCAACTAATTAGATTGATTTATTTTTTTAAAAATAATTCCCTGACCTATGTAGCAGCATAAAACAGCTTTATATGTTCACCTCCTAAATCCAAATTTCTTAAGATTCTATTTTTATTATATATTCTAAAAACAATTATTAAAAGTAGGCACTTTATTGTGTCAAAGTATCTTGTTATATACATAATAACTTTTAATTAGTTAATTATTTTTAATGAATGTCATATCATTTTTATTGTCTTAAGGAAAAACATATGAAATATGCTACGAATATCTTGGTTATTCCTTTAAGTTATATAATACATTTTTGCCTAGTAACTCTAGTTGAACTACCCCCACTTTCACTTCGTTTAGAAATGAGGGATTCCTAAGTAAAGAGTTCTATCGAACTCTAGTTGATTAGGCTAACCCCGCAGTCCTTGCGGTTAGAAGCCTTATCGCTTCATTTTTTATATTGATACTTGCGTTAGTATCCCTATCATGGTGTGTACGACAAAAAGGACAGTCCCATTTACGTAGGTTTAGATTTTTAACGTCTTTGTTCTGATATCCACAACAAGAACATAATTGGGAGGACGGAGTCTTCTTGGCTAAAATGATAAAAAAGGATCCTAAATATAGGATCCTAAATAGAAATTGTATCTTCCTAAAAATGTGATTAAACTTTCATTTCTTTAGAAAAATTCTGCATATGAAGTATGTAGTTTCTAGCACTTTCTTCTAATTTTTCATCTGATAAGTTATTGTGTTCTGCACCATATACAGCAAAAGTCGGTAAGAACTTCATCCCAGTATAAAGGCATGAAGCCTGATAAGGTTTTAATAATTCACTCAATGTATACTCGTTTGCTGCACCTGCTTGATATTCCTTCTCTGCTACACCAGCAGAAATTGCTAGGCCAAACTCTTTTCCTTGAAGCTTATCTCCTTTAGAACCATATGCAAATCCGTATTCTAAAACCTCATCAAACCATTTTTTTAATAACGGCGGAGAGCTGTACCAATAGAATGGGAACTGAAAAATATAACGATCATGTTCTAATAATAGATTTTGTTCATATTCAATATCAAAACTCCAATCTGGATAACGTTTATATATTTCATGTACAGTAAATTCTTCTGGGTGCTTTTTAATCTCCTCAAGCCAACGTTTATTTACTCGAGATTCTTCAATATTTGGATGTGCAATGATTACAAGTGTTTTCATGAAATTTCCCCTTTTCAAAAAATAATAAATAATAAATAATATCAATACTATTTTTATATTAAGTAATATTGATATCATGTAATATATACTAATCTTTAAAGTACATACTTTAAAGTACGCACTTTAAAGTGCTATAGGAACCCTGAAGTGCTATAGGAACCTTGAAGTTCCTATAAAAATAGGGGAGGCTTAGTTTTTTATTTAATTTCAAAAACATTATAGACTTAATACTAGTAAAAGGAGCGATTTTATGAAAGAATATAATTTTCCTATTGAGGCAACTCTTGATGTTGTAGGTGGTAAATGGAAAGTAGTATTATTATGTATTTTACTAAATGGAAAAAAGAGAACCAGTGAAATTAAACGTGCTATGCCAAGCATTACCCAAAAAATGCTGACACAACAATTAAGAGAATTAGAATCAGATGGAATTATTAATCGTACTGTTCATAGTCAAGTACCGCCAAAAGTAGAGTATTCTTTAAGCGAGTATGGACAAACTTTAACTGCTGTACTTGATTGTATGTGTGAATGGGGACAAAACCATATACAAAAGCAATTAGAAGATAGTAATGTTAAATAATCTCCATATTAATTTTAATAGCATTCATAATATAAAACCATTGCATAATCTAAAATGAAAATTCTGATTTTGTTGACTTTTCTTATTTCACAAATATAATTAAATTGTCATATATGGTCTATACATCTTTTTTCTAAGAACTTGATAACGCTTGGTTGAAGAGGATGTTCTATCAACCAGGACTTCTTCTTTAAAATTTGTTTAGGTTAGAAGATTATTAATACAAGAAAAGAATATATGATAAATTTATTTAAGGGCGGAGAGGGGATTTTATTTATGAACGTGAAAGAAAAAATGCGATTGGGCGAAATGTATTGTGGATTTGATAGTGAATTAGTCAAGGCAAGAGAAAATGCAAAGAAAATTACAAGATTATATAATGCAACAACTGATGAAGAACGTGACTATCGTGAACTACTGATTAAAAAACTTCTTGGAAAGAATGGTTCAAATACGTTTATAGAGCCAAATTTCCGTTGTGAATTTGGTTACAATATTGAGGTTGGTGATAATTTCTTTGCAAATTTTGATTGCATTATCTTAGATTGTGGTAAAGTGTCAATTGGAGATAATGTGTGGCTTGGACCAAGAGTACAGATTTATTCTGTAAACCATGTTACAGAACCACAGGCTAGAAGAGACGGATACGAAATTGCAGCACCTGTAAACATTGCTGATAATGTTTGGGTTGGAGGAAATACAGTAATAAATATGGGGGTTTCTATTGGGGAAAATAGTATTATTGGCTCGGGAAGTGTTGTCACAAAAGACATACCACCTAACGTAGTTGCAGTAGGAAACCCTTGTCGAGTTATAAAAACAATAGATTAATTCTCTATTTTAAAGGCAACGTAAACTATCAAGTGGAAATTACTTCCTTGTAGCTTGATATTAAACTGCAAAGATAAATCACCCGTAGTAGGTTAAGAAATTTAAAATACGGGTGATTTTTTTTGTTTTAAATTTAAAATATTATAATGAAAATACTTGCGCTCTAGATAGTTTGAAATGCAATATTAGGTTCACTAATATCTTCTAAATAATTTGTACCAATCTCACACATTTGAAATAAAATAGCTTCTAACTCATATCCCTTAGATGTAAGAGAGTACTCTACTTTCATTGGTACCTGTTGATATATTTTCCTCTCAATTAACCTGCTCTGTTCCAACTCACGTAGCTGTTTTGTCAGCATTTTTGAAGTTATTCCAGGTAGTAAAGATTTTAATTCACTAAAACGCTTCTTTTCAGAAATTAAGTAAAATAATATTAACATCTTCCATTTACCAGTAATCATATGAGATAGTAATTCTAATCCACAGTTGTAAGTTACTTCTTTCAAATGCATCACCTCGCTTGATATAGATGAAAAGATATAATTTTACGCAAATATATCTTTTCTATACAAAATTTTATCATATGTAGATAAAGTATAAAATAACAAAAAAGCTATCTTTTTACAGTTTATTATTATTAGTTATTGTATCAATTGTTTGTATAAAAGTATTTAGACCAATTTATGCCTTCAAAGGATTAAACAGAAAGGAACATTAATTTCAACTCAAAAACTATTGGGAATGGATGAGCATGAATAGGGGTTACCATACATGCCCATCAACTTAAGCTCAAAAATAAGATAAACTTACATTTAAATATAAGAAGAAATACAACTTGCTTATTTAAAATAGGCAAGAATGCTCCCACTTCAAAAAGGAATGCCCTATAATTCTCTTCATAAAACAATTACGATTAATTTATTAAACTTTGTCATGTTTCCAGAATATGAAGCATTCCATACAACAGGAATCCTATGGAATCAGCAACAGGAACAAATACGAAGTGATGACATAGAAGTTCATATTGTAGAGATTCCTAAGTTAATGCAACAGTGGCGTAATGAACAAATTAATCCTTGGGAAGATTCCTTTGTTCGTTGGCTATTATTACTTCCAGCGAATGAGGATAAACATTTAACCCAAACATTGGAGGACATTGCCATGAATCAAGATCCAATTTTACGAAAAGCAATGGATAAGTGGGAACATATGAGTCAAGATTCTTCTTTTCTCCAAGCGTATGAAGCAAGAGAAAAGGTTTTAATGGATGAGGCCGCTAAGTTTGTTCATGCTCATAATGAAGGTAAAAAGGAAGGTATTCAAGAAGGTGTTCAGCAAGGGAAAATTCAAATGATTAAAAGTATGCATGAACTGGGTATACCAATTGAAACGATTGCAAAAGCAAGTAAATTAAGTATAGAAGAAGTTGAACATATTTTGAGAGGAAATTCATAATAAACAACTAAGAAAGCAGATTGAAAAATCCAAGCTGCTTTCTTAGTTGTTGCAATTTATTAGTTTATTGATTGGTTATCATTACTTTCAGCAAATGAAGATGAACAATTAACCCAAACATTGGAGGATACTTCCTTCTTGTGTTATCTTAACTATGTGGGATATAAAGATAACTGATTTTGTGAAATGTATTGCAGAAATTTGTAATGAAACCATAGAAATACAGTCCTAATTAAAAGGGGCTCTATTTCTATGGTTGATGCATTCAAATGTT
>NZ_JAKUGJ010000055.1:0-10623 GCF_022663915.1 Bacillus cereus group sp. BfR-BA-01331 | reverse complement strand
TGCGATAGATGCCAAGAGTAAAGAAATTGATTGTCCGGCAGTAATCGATATCGTTGGGGTTATATTAGGGATATTCGCTTGAGACATGTTTTGCCTCCTCTCATTTTTTTAGTATCTGTACATTCTATGCCTCTTTACAAGGTTTATAGCTTATCTATTTATATATTTATAGGCTTCTGTAGTAAAAATGTAATTTGATATTAAGGTAATAAACGTTTTGTATGCTTTGTTTAGGCTATTTAATTTTGCTAAATAAGCCCTTTATAATAGTTTAATATTATAAAGGGCTTATAAATTTGCATCATAATATTAAAATTAAATATTTTTAGGTGGAATTGTGTGAAGGGTTCTGGTGCAAAAATAAAGTAAAAGAGAATAAAGTATATATATTTCTAAGGGAATCGTATCTTATGCTACAAGTCCAAACCATTGATGGACGAATTCTTTCTGATTTTGGATAGACTGGTTCCGTAAATTAATCTGTTCTTTTTTAATCATATGCATGGCTTCTACTCCAGAAAGAATGGATATAGCTGTGTCAAAAGATTTGAACCCTAGCATAGAACGGATACGCTTCTTTATAAAGCGATGATCTTGTTCTACTATATTATTCAAGTACTTTTGTTGTCTAAGTTGCATACCATCAGGTATGCTTTTTTCTTTTTTCAACAGTTCAATTGCTATAGGATAAGCCGGATTCTTATCGACTGTTATTACACGTGGATTTGAAACATGAAAAGACCGCAAAGCTTTCTTGAAAAAGCGCTTTGCAGCCTTTTGGTCTCTTGTTTTGTTTAGACAAAAATCGATTGTGTTTCCTTTCGAATCAACAGCACGGTACAGATATATCCATTGCCCTTTAACTTTTATATATGTTTCATCAACTCTCCAAGAGTCATTGGTTTGCTTGAGGTGACGAGGAATTCGTTTGTCTAATTCAGGGCCATACTGATGAACCCAACGCATAATCGTGGTATGAGAAATAGATAAGCCCCGTTCCTTCATCATTTCCACCAAATCACGAAAACTGAGGTTATACCGTAGGTACCATCTTACCGTTAACAAAATTAAATCAGGCTGATAATGCTTCCATTTGAACAAATTTTCCTTTTTCATACTGATCACACACCTTTTCTAGAGTAGTAATATCAGTATGTCCAAGTTTTATAGATTTTTTGCACCAGAACCCCTTTTTAAAGTAATAGTAACAGTATGTCCAAGATTTATAGATTCATTGCAATTGTCCTTAATTCTTTGCACCAGAACCCTAAATTTTATTTAACAAGAGATGGTTTTTGTTTAATATAAAAATCATCCCTTGTTAATTATTTTGTAAAAACTATTCTATTTTTACAAATGATAGTGTAGAAGCATTAGTACCAATTCCTCCATTAACTCCCAAAGAAAGTAGTACTGTTGGTGCATTACTAGTACATAAACCTATTGATACAACATCACCTGCTGCAATATTAAGAATAGTAGTTCGATTGATTTCTGTTGTTCCTATTGTATTTCCAGCAGTACCAAAAGAATTCATAAATGGTACCACGATACCTGTTCCATTGATTTGAATTCCAAAACTTCCTGTATTACCTGCTGCTAGAAGAACTGAACCTGATATTTCGTATATTCCAGCTATATTTACAGTAACAGAGCCATCAACATTAAGAGTAAAAGCTCCAGGAGTATTTATAGGGGGTGGACTTGCAAATCTTACTGGAATAACAGTTCCAACAGTTCCAACACCAGAAGGTACAAATGGACCTAGATCAGTGACATTACCAAAGGTACCGTGAACGAATGAAATAGCTCCTGTAGCTCCTGTAGCTCCTGTAGGTCCTGTAGGTCCTGTAGGTCCTGTAGGTCCTGTAGGTCCTGTAGGTCCTGTAGCTCCTGTAGGTCCTGTAGGTCCTGTAGCTCCTGTAGGTCCTGTAGGTCCTGTAGCTCCTGTAGGTCCTGTAGGTCCTGTAGGTCCTGTAGCTCCTGTAGGTCCTGTAGCTCCTGTAGGCCCTGTAGGTCCTGTAGCTCCTGTAGGCCCTGTAGCTCCTGTAGCTCCTGTAGGCCCTGTAGCTCCTGTTGGACTAGGTGTAGCATTAATTAATTGAATTAATAAATTTAAAAGAAGTTGTAAACTTGAAGGATTAATAATTAAAGAAAAGAAGAATTGTGCAAGAGCACTGTAAAATTGTTGTAATAATACAGCTAATTGACCTAAATTCGGATTCGGAGATTGTAAAATAGTTAAAATGCTTTGAATTAATTGTTTTAAATAATTTCCTTCTGGAGAAGGAGGTAAAGAATTTAATAAATCTAAAAATTGATTAAATAGATCAATTAATACCAATTTATTTGCATTATTGGGATTTGCAAAAAATGCAGCAACAGCTGATATTAAAGAATTTAGCAAAGTAATTAGTTGATTTAATTGTTGGTTTGTAATCGGCACTGTTTGTGGATTATTACAACATTCTTGTGAAAAAATAATATTTTTACAATGATCGTGATTATGAAAACAGTTATTATTCTCCATATTTTCTCTCCTTGATTTAAATTTTTTATTTTTTTGACAAAAGAATCATTCTTTAATTTGGAGGAATGTGTGATAGCACGAACAAATTAAAGTGAGAATAATTCTAATTAAATTATATGTAATTAATTATTTTTAGCTTGGACTTATACAATAAATAAGAGTTTATAAAGCAATAAAATTAAATTATTATAATAGTGACCTTGTGCTTTCTAAAGTGGGTACAAACAAAATAAAGAGAAAAATTGGATAAATAAAGGTTTTGTGAGTTTTTCTGTTTGTTAGAATGTAAAAATTTAAGATGTGAAATGTGAACGTTCAAATACTTTAAGAAAAAAAACATCCGTTAAAACGGATGTTTTTTTCTTAAAGTATTCTATAAAAGACAAAAGGAAATAGATTCTGGTGTAAAAATAAAATATAGGAGAATATATGTGCTATATTCTCCTATATTTTATTTTTGCACCAGAATCGATTTATTAGATATAAGTTGTGTCAACTTGTTCATATCTTTCATATTTTATAGCAAGATATACATTTAATACAGAAGGGAGATATTAATATGTCTCAAGCAAATATACCTAATATTACTCCAAATATTACGTTAAGCCGTGAAGAGTCTTTAAATCTATTACTTGCTTCTATTGCGTTAGAAGAATTGGGACTTGCTCATATTATTAATGCAGAAGCGGAAAAAATTCAATTTGCGTTAGGAACTATACCAGGTTTATCACCTGTTGCTACTTTGAGCAACATTTTAGCAGTAAATGAAAGTGTAAATACAACATTACAAACTGCGATGAAGAAAGAAATGTTATTACAAAGTAAATTAGAAAGTGTATTAAAAGCTCCTTCATTGACAGGACCGACTGGACCAATAGGACCGACTGGCCCTGCTGGAGGACCGACTGGTGTAACTGGATCTACAGGAGCAACTGGATCTACAGGAGCAACTGGATCTACAGGAGCAACTGGATCTACAGGAGCAACTGGATCTACAGGACCAACAGGAGCTACGGGACCAACAGGAGCTACGGGACCAACAGGAGCTACGGGACCTACTGGACCTACTGGTGTTTGTACTTGTCCACCAGAACAAGTTGTTGCAGGAACATTTTTAGGTTTTAATACTTCAGTTGGTCCAGGTGCTGTTGTACCGACACCTACGGCTGGTTCGTATAATACACCCGGTGCATTTACTGTAAATCCAGATGGTTCTATTACAGTAAATCAAAGTGGAACATATGCAATTGATGGAAGGGTACAAACAGATGTTAATTCTGGAACTGGTGATTTTGTTGTTTCGATTAATGGTGATAATTCTTTTGTACCATTTTTTAACCACGGTACAACACAAGCAGGTAGTACAAGTGGACTTGTTGTAGTTTCTACTATTGTCACTTTAAATGCAGGTGATACAGTAGCATTAAAAAATGTAGGAAGCAATACTGTTGCGTTATTAGGGCAACAGCCATCAGCGCAATCTCAATCACCAACGGGTGCTTTAAGATTAATATTGTTAAATACTTTATAATTAATTTAATATGAATGATGTTAAAATTTTGAATTTATAATATTAGTAAAAGGTGAGCGGAACGAAGTGAGCATTAAGACGTTGACTAATTCACTACCCTCAAACCCTCTTGATGTGTCAAAACGGTTATCGTTTTGACCTGCCTACAGGCGAGGGAGCCTCCTCAAAAAATGAGTGAACTGCACCCCAATTATTAGACACAATCTAACAATTGGAGGTGTAGTTTTTTTATGACTAAATTTACTTCAGAAGACAAAATGAATGCAGTCATACATTATCAAGATGGAAGTGAAAGTATAAAAGATATTGCGAAATCATTGGGAGCGAATCACGAAGTAGTTCGTATGTGGATAAAACAATTTGAATATCATGGAATCCAAGCATTTGAAAAAGGCTATACAACGTATTCTGCACAGTATAAACTAGACGTACTAAATTATATGATCGAAAATGGGACGTCTCCAAACGAAACGGAAGTTATTTTTAATATTTCTTCACCTGGACTTATTAGAAAATGGCGCATTCAGCTACATCAAAAAGGAGTAGACGCCCTTAAATCGAAGAAAAAGGGGCGTCAATCTATGAATAAGGACAATCAAAAATCAATTAACAAACAAAAACAAACAGAAGAGTCAGTGGAAGCATTACAGGCTGAATTGGAGCGTTTGCGTATGGAGAATGCTTATCTAAAAAAGTTGAATGCCTTAGTTCAAAACAAGGAAAAATCACCAAACAAGATAAGGCGCAAGTAATCTATGAACTAAGGAAACCATTTCAGGTGAAGGCACTTTTAAAATTAGCAGAACTCCCACGAAGTACGTATTATTACTGGATACAGAATTCTAATCGTCCAGATAAAGATAAAGGGTTAAAGATCTTAATTCAAAACATTTACGATGAACACCAAGGGCGTTATGGATACCGCCGTATTCGCGATGAGCTAATAAATCAAGGATACAAAATCAACCATAAAAAAGTTCAACGAATTATGAAAGAGTTAGATCTAAAAAGCTTAGTCCGTATTAAAAAATATCGTTCTTATAAAGGGAAAGTAGGTAAGATTGCGCCCAATATTTTAGAGCGTAACTTTAAGGCTGAAAAGCCGAACAAAAAATGGGTTACAGATATAACAGAATGTAAAAAATGATAGTTGGATGATTTGTCTGTCTTTAGTTGCTGATCGCGGATTCGGTTGGAAATATAACGTAGAAGACCTTATTTCATTTGCGAAATATATTGGCCAATACGCAAAAAAACAGCAAATACCGTTTGAATTGTTTATTAGTGTATTAGCAGAAGGTGGTCCATTACATTTATTCGTTAAATGAAGGACAAATGCAATATGCAAAAGCTTTAGAGGAATTAGCACGTATTTCAGATGATGGTGCGCTACTTCCGAAACAAGGATTCTTTCATTATGTAACAAGAAAAAGAGAACGATCACCAACAATGATTTTTCTCGGTTTGCAGGAAAAAGAATTTTCTCCTTTAGCACAACCGACATTTGTTATTCATGATGAAGGTATGGTGGAACCAGTTGAAAACTTGGCTATATCACATTAATGACTTTATTCTGTTCCTCCTACTTTCGTTATTAACAGCAAGGGATAAATTTTTTGCTATTGCTACTATATTTTTAGCAACAGGCTATATAGGCGTATTTCTTCTTCATAAATATATGAAGAAAAAACAACAGGATTTGTATTACTGTTAGTTATTCAAATAGTCGTTTATTCTTTCAGTTCACCTTTTTCTCTTTTTGACACAATTATGGTACCGCTTTTCTTCTTTATCCTACACGCAGTCGAACATGGGTATCCAGTACAAAAATCATTAGGCGGTATTGTATTTTTTTCGCTATTGCTATATTTTATACACCGTGTTCAATGTTATGGAAATTATCACCGCTAACTTTATGTATCATGATTATATGTTGGCTGACGGGTTCAAAAGGTAATCAACAGCTATTACGTTTTACTTCTATATATTACTATTGAAACAATTAGTGCTTTACTTATTCCGATATTCCCTTATATTCGTCTTATTTTTTTCTTATATCGTTCAAGTATTTGCATTAGGATTCGGATACGCCATCAATCCGTTATTTTCGACTGCTGCGTTAAAAGAAACAGACGATTTTTGGTCAAATAAAAGAAATTAAAAAATCCTCAAATTCAGGAGGAATTAGTGCAGCGTCTTTTTGATCCAACTCACATAAATAGCATTACAATTGTAGCCGTTACAGCCATCGCTATTTGCGTCGTTTGGACAATAATAAAAAGCGAAAATATTTAAGTTTATCAAAAATACCTGTCTTTGAATCTACAATCATTACTTATAAAAAAGGAATTAGCCAAAAATGAATTAAGCGAAATAAACCACCACATAATGAAATTCGGAAAGAAATTTTTAAAATCGAGAGTAAGTTATCACTTCCTTTTAATAGAAAGTGAGGAGAAACTGTTGAGGCGTGGCTAAAGAGAAGTAATTGTAAGGGAAGTGTGTATGTTCAGAATTCTATAATTTATAGATACCTATAAAATCGCACGTTATTCAAATGGTGAAAATACTGTACATATGCATGAGTTTAAGGAAGAAGTACATAAACTTTATAAATTTCAGAAAGGTTGGAAGAGGAGAAAAAAGAAAAACTGACTCAATTTAACCGTACTTATCAAAAGAATTTTCCTTTCTCAAGCGTTTACAGACTGATGTTTTAACTTACAGATTACTATTCTTAGGGGTAGGGACTACCCTAGTAGCTTGGTAAACATAAGTGGGTCGTACAAGCGCTTTCTTCCCAAGAGGCTTCTATTTCAAGCATCAGCTACGTGGTGAGTAGTTCACGATATTATGCATACAGATTATATAATATGGATAAATAAAAAAACCTTACATTTTGTTCTTTTTTTAGAATCTAATAATGACTCTCGGTATCCACATATATTTCAAAAGTGTACATTATATAATTCTTCCCCTACAAAAAAATTTTCATTTACCATTACAGATTTTGCGATCCTCTCATCCCATATCTGATTTTAGTCCGCCTTTAGGCATGGGATGAGAGGATCGCTTTTTCATAGAAAAACAGTTGTGTTTTAGTTATACTGAAACTATAGACAAGTACAAGTCTTTAAAACGACATTGTGTTCCTTGAAAACAAGATATCATATGGAGTTCGGTAGCCGAATTCATGCTATCGGTAAAATGATATGTGTCGTCAAGAACAAGACGCTAAAACATCTGAACACGAACCTGTATGGTATGATGATAGTACCTTAGCTCAAGAACCTATACGGTCTGTTGTGAGAGTGGTGATAGAACACCGTAATATTGCGCGTCAGCGATACCAGAAATGGACTTCGCCTTTGGTAGCAAGAATCCCACTGACGTTAGTCACCTTGCCCCTTTAGGGGGAGTGTCAAATTAAGGGTTTTATACATTTTTAGCATAGTGTTTATTTCGTAATATTAAAATAATTTGTCACTTTCATTTTTATTATCTAAAAGAACAAAATTATAATGAAATGCACTCCTGATTGTTAGAAACAACAATTAGGAGTGCATTTTCGTTACTTCAGTGAATAAAAATATTAAATAAGCTATTCATTAATAAAATGAATTGTAATTTCATACAGAATTAAGCACATTTTTATTTAAAATGATAATTCCTATCATGAGCTTTAGTTATGGGAGTGGTGTAATACTAACTAAATCTAATATATTTTCCAATTTGAATTGTAAAAGCATTTCTTGCTTAACAACCGTTTGTAGTGTTTGTCGAACACTACTATTTAGTGTTAACAAATCTGGTAATGTTACCGGTGGAGGAGTCACACTAGTACTTAGTGTTCCTAACAAAAATTGAATTTTCTCCGCCTCACTATTAATAATGTGGGCTAATGCCAATTCTTCAAGTGCAATCGAAGCCAAAATTAAAGAAACTGATTGACCAGGGGTAATTGATATTGTTGGAGTTATATTAGGGATGTTCGCTTGAGACATGCTCATCTTCCTTTCTATTTTTAAAATCTATACATCATACGAGCTTCTAAAGGATTTAGAGCCTGTCTACATAGCCCGTATTTTTTTCAGGCTCTGAAAATAAATTGAAACAATACAACCACCACAGTAGCAATAATATTTTTTAAAAACTGCCGTTACTGATCAGTAGCATCCAAACTCCAAATTAATATGTACCTTGATTGACATTCTACAATCAAAGTGTGCTCTCTAGTTTATAAAGTCTTGCAACAGAATACTTTTAATTTACTGCAAGTTAATTTCAGAGAGATGTACCTGAAATTAAGGTTTTAATTTTCTGATATATCCAACTTTTATATTCGATGAGATTCTGTTGAACTACACCCGCTTTCACTTCGTTTAGAAGTGAGGGATTCCTAAGTAAGGAGTTCTTAGGCTATCTACGTATTGCTTGCGGATAGAAGCCTTATTGTTTCAATCTTTAGATTGAACCTGTGTTAATATCGCTACCATGATGTGTAAGACAAGAAGGAGAGCACCATTTACGTAGGTTTAGATTTTTAACGTCTTTTGTTTTGATATCCACAACAAGAACATAATTGGCTTGCAGCAAATGTTTTCGATATGACAATGACTTGTTTGCCGTACCATTTTTCTTTATATTCCAACGTTGTCCAAATGTATCTCGTCAATAGTTAGGGTGAAATTAATATTTCTAGTATTTATATGACTTGTATGATTTTCACCCAAATTTATATGGTTATAATGATGATTTTAAGTAGCAAAAACCTCGATTTGATTGTAAAACACCGCTCCTTATTTGATAAGGAACAAAAGGAAACCACTTTGAAAAAGATCAATCAAAGCAGATTCCTAATTTGCGAAGCATTATATATTTATTATAAAAAAACAATTAAAACTCACTTAAAATTCTCTAATCGAGAAGGAAGAAAACAACGTAACTTTTTTAAAACAGTATTACTTTCTTCAAAACAATACAACTTTATTTCAAATCTATACCAATGATTATTCAAATAAAAAAATCCCCCGCATCTGCTTAATAATCCGAGGAATTTTTTATCAGTGATTCTCTATATCTCCATACATTTCACGTAACTTTTACTGTAGCATATCCACATAATTACCCTCTGTTTTTATTAGCATACTTAAAATGAAACAGAAATAATAGTACCGTAGCTAATACTACAAAAAATATTGGAATGTAGATAGGCAAATCCCATTTTACATAAGTCCTTACTGAAATACATAATACCAATAACATCTCAATACAAAAAATAGTTTTTAAAGATTTCAATATAATCGCCCTTTCATTTTAAATTAGGTATACTACTCTGTAACTTTCTCTACCAATTGCTCTCTAAACTTTCTACTTTTCATAATCATCCATCGAAATTCATCAATACCTTTATTCAACTTAATCATATCTATGTATTCCAATTCCTTAGCCATGAAAACTAATTCAATATAATTCCCTTTACTGTCTTTTACATATAAAGAATTCGTTAATATACTCTCTGTATTCCCACTTTTCTGTCCTGTATGTATAAACTCCTTTTCATTTACAGAAGGTGATTCAATAATTCTATCTAATTGTTGTTGTTGTTGTTGTGTTTTTGAAAAATAATCTTTTCTATTCAATTTCTCAATTATTTTCAAATAATCCCCAGCTGATCCACCTGAGAAGTATTCAAAACAAATCTTCTGAATTTCTTCTTCAGCTAAAAGTGGTATGTTAAGCTTTTGAAATTCGCTCCCTTTTTTCATTAAATTATGCACTTCAATTGTATATTTTTTAAACTCATCCTTTGACATACTTTTTAATACCTTTAATGTCTCCCCTTCCGTTAGTTGAAACCTTTTCTGAATCAACCCAGCAACATATATACTAGCTGTATAGTATGACATTTCTTGATGTTCTACTAGACCCAGCTGCTTTATTGTTTGATTAATATTATCAATACCTAATCTTTCTATTAAATAATCAGAATTGGCATTTGAACTATAACGTATCATCCCTCTAGCTATTTCCTCTAATTTCACTCTACCATCCTGAATCATATTTTTATTATTTAAACTTTTTAACCACTTCTCATGAGCACCACCATCAGTACCTTTAATAAAATATAAATCCAATTCACTTAATTTTACATCTTCATTTGGATTGATTTTATTTTCCTCACATTGTTTAGCAAATTCAATGGCTATCAATAATTTTGCCATACTAGCCGGTGGCATTATTTCATTGGGATTTATCGATACTATTATGTCTTCATTTTGCTTAACTATAAGAGAAACATTTTTATTGTTTTTTTGTTGTATTACATAATCAATTAAATAATATGGGTTCTGGTGCAAAGAATTAAGGACAATTGCAATGAATCTATAAATCTTGGACATACTGTTACTATTACTTTAAAAAGGGTGCGTGATTGGTATGGAAAAGGAAAATGTATTCAAATGGAAGCAATATCAGCCTGATATTATTTTGTTAACGGTAAGATGGTACCTACGGTACAACCTCAGTTTTCGTGATTTGGTGGAAATGCTAGAAGAACGGG
>NZ_JAKUGJ010000054.1:0-11240 GCF_022663915.1 Bacillus cereus group sp. BfR-BA-01331 | reverse complement strand
CCGAAGTAACGCTCAGGGAGACGAAAGGGTACTTTCGTCGTGGAACTGAGAAGCTCCCACTTCAAGCTTTGCTAAGTGGCGAGTAGTTCACATAAGATAATATCAACTTCGATGTATTTATTACTACTCCTTTATGAATCAGTATCTTTTTATATAATTACATTTTTAGAATCCTGTTTTCTTATATAGTAAAAAACAAAGCAATCGCTGGACACGATCGCTTTGTTTTTTCTATTCATATCGTAGTGCTTGAATTGGGTCAAGTTTAGACGCTTTATTCGCCGGAAATACACCGAATACAACTCCAACTAATAAAGAGAAAACAAATGATAACAGCATAACCGGTATAGAGTACGCTATTGTTGTACCTGTGGCTAGCGTAAATATTTGAGCACTGATTACCCCAATCCCTATTCCAATTATTCCACCGAACGAACTTAACACAACTGCTTCGATAAGGAATTGAAGCAGAATATTTTTACGCTTTGCTCCAATTGCTTTTCTAATGCCTATTTCTTTCGTACGTTCTGAAACTGATACGAGCATAATATTCATGATACCAATCCCGCCTACGATAAGAGAGATTGCTGCACTTCCGCCTAGCATTAATGTCATAGTATCATTGACTGATGACGCAGTTTCCATTAAATCTTTTGGACTTGATACACTATAACTATCAGTATCACCTAAGATTGAATGCATCGTTCTTTCAATGCGGGTCGATATGAAATTAATCATATCTTCATTTTTCACCTTCACATATGTTGTCCCAACATTCGTAGTAGCAGCTAAACGCTGTCCGGTGCTAAGAGGGACAATAATTGTACTATCTCCGCTTGTTCCTAATGAACTTCCCACTGATTCAAGAACCCCAACAACTTTATAGGATGTTCCGTTCACTTTTACTGATTTACCGACCGGGTCTCCTAAACCGAATAATGTTTGTGCTGTGTCTGAACCAAGTACTGCAATTTTTGAATGATTCCCCTGATCTAAGTCTGCAATGAAACGACCAGATTGCAGCTTTAAATCGCGGACCTCTAAGTAAGAAGAAGTTGTTCCAATCATTGATACTTGTGTATTCGTTTTTTCATGTTTCACTGTTACTCTTCCTGACACTGTTGGTGCAATTGCTTTAATACCATCGATATCCTGAATTTGTTTTGCGTCCGTTTCTTTAAATGTAGCATCTGAATCCGTAACTGTTACAGTCAATACATTTGTACCTAAGCTGCCAATTTGATCTTGTACCTCTTTTGTCGATCCTTGTCCTATCGCAACCATGACTATAACAGAGGATACACCGATAATAATCCCTAGCATCGTTAAGAATGCTCTAACTTTATTTGCTCTAATGCTTTTCAGTGCCATTTTGAGTGTCTGCAAACCATTCACCTCCATTCTCATAGAGCTGTCCATCGTGAATCCGAACGACACGGCTTGCTTTCTTTGCAACATCTAAATCATGCGTAATAAGAATAATGGTATGCCCTTGCTCATTTAATGAATTCATAATTCCTAATATTTCTTTACTCGTTTTACTATCAAGTGCTCCAGTCGGTTCATCTGCTAGTAGAATAGGAGGCTGTCCAGCCAACGCACGTGCTATTGCAACACGTTGCTGTTGCCCACCCGACAATTGAGAAGGCAAATGATTCGCTCTATCTGCCAATCCTACTTTTCGTAATGCTTCTAATGCCGTTTCTCTTCGTTCTCCCGCTTTCATGCCTCGGTAAATGAGTGGAAGCTCGACATTCTCAACTGCTGTAAGCTTCGCTATAAGGTTGAAATTTTGAAAAATGAAACCGATTTTTTCATTTCGAATAGTTGCAAGTTGAGAGCTTTTCATTTTCCCTATCTCTTCATTATCTAGTAAGTATTCACCTGAATCCGGTCGATCTAAGCATCCGATCATGTTCATAAATGTTGATTTTCCAGAGCCTGATGGTCCTATGATAGAGATAAAATCCCCCTTTTGAATATCGAGGGAAACACTTTTTAGAGCCATTACTGTTTCGCCGCCAAGTTCGTAGACTTTCTTCATGTTCTTTATTTGAATAATTGGCTCTACCATAATATTAACGCCCTCCTTGTCCGCCGCCAGCTGGAGCTCCGCCGTTAGATCTTCCTCCAAACTCACCACCAGGTCTTCCTTGGAAATTGCCGCCACCAAATCCCCCTTGAGAGTTTCCGCCAGGCATCATCATAGGTCCTTGAGAAGAATTCCCTTTAGATTGAACTCTCGGTATTTGCACCGTATCTCCTTTTGCTAACCCTTTTGTAATTTCTACATGCGTATCATTTGAAATACCAGTTTCTACTGTCACTTTTTTTGTTGACTGTGTCGCATCGTCTGAAGATGTAGGAACTAGTACATATTTTTCATTTCCGTTTGTATGCACCGCTTCTACTGGAACGTATAATGCGTCTTCTTTACTTTCTATTGAGATACTTGCCTCAGTCGACATACCAATTTTCATATTTTTCGGATCTTCAATTTGTACAGTTACGTCAAATGTAGAAACGCCTTTTTCAGCTGTTCCTTTTGTTGCTACATTTGTTACCTTTCCGCTAAATGTTTCCTCTCCGAATGCACTTGCTGTTATTGTTACCGCTTGACCTTCTTTTACTTTCGGTACATCTAATTCATCAACACTAATAGTTGTTTGCAATGCGTTGTAATTTGTTATGTGTGCAATTGGATCCGCAGCCTGTACCGAATCACCGCTTGCAACAGAAAGACTTGTAATTGTCCCAGTTACTGGAACTTGCAAAATACTTCCATCTGTAAAGGTTACGAGTGTTGCACCTGCCTCTACAACATCACCTTCCTTCACACTAACACTATCAGCTGTCAAGCCACTTCCACCACTTGCTTTATCCGAACCTGCACTATTATTCCCTCTCGTTACAGGTGATGTATATCCATTTGCATCTTCCATACGAAGAAGAATTGTTCCTTGTGACGCTTTGCCGCCTTTTTTCGCACTAACTGATTTAATTTCCCCATCATATGGAGCCGTAACAACAGCACCATTTTTAAATATTACAAGTGTGTCACCTTTTTTTACTGTATCTCCAGCCGCTACACTTATACTATCCACAATAAGGATTGTATCTTTCGCTGTTACATCTTGATCTGTATTTGCTGTAACCGAACCCGATCCACTAACTGCTACTTCCAGTTTCCCTTGTTGCACTGTCGTTGTTTGAGATGCAGCCACAACACCTTGTGTTTTATCTGTTTTATGTAAAAAGAACCAAGTGCTTGCTCCTCCTATTACAACAATAATGGTTGAAATGATAATCCACTTTTTCAAAATTCTATTCTCCTTCCCATTGTTGAGTTTGCCCCGATTGTTCTTGCCCCGGCTGGAATTGACCATTACCATTACCATTACCATTACCCGGGAACATCTTATCGCGCCCTCTTGAGCCCATCTCTGAAAAATCCGGACTTTTACTTTGTTTGTAAGCTACATAGCCTACTCCGATAGCTGCACACGTACTAATCCCTAAATTTACTATGAGTAAAATTTGTATTAACTTTTGTTTCGTTTGTTCCATTTTTTATTCCACCTCGTATATTTTTTGATAAGCCCATTGTGACTTTCATTCCTTAACTTTTTCTTAAAAGTTCAACCTTACATGTAAAATCTCTTACGAAAGTTTTTTGCAATAAAAAAACAAAAAATTAGCCACACGATTTCACTGCAAAAGTTTATATAGTTCTTGCCAATTCCATATGTTACATCTATATAATAATAGAAAACAATTCATTTCATTACATCGCATCGCATCTTAATTCACTTGTTTAGTGTGGGAAGTATGAAACACCCAATACCTCGATCCTACATAGTTTATTAAGCTACCAATCAAAGTTGCAGTCACTTTAGAGACAATCAACGACTGCTCCAAGGTATCATACATACTTCTTAGTATTAGAGATACTACAATAAGACTTAAAAGATTAACACACATAAATTTAAATGCTGCAACTTGACTTCTTTTTTGTTCAAATGTCCAAACCCTATTCAGTAAGTAACTGTTAGCTACACCACAACAATAGGAGACTGATTGCGCCAGTAATATGGGCACGTCCCCCATGACAAGTAATGAAAAGATTACTATATCTATGCCCGTATTCAGTATACCTACTATTAAAAACTTAAAAATTCGTATTAAGTCTTTATTCATACGCTGTCTCATGTTGGATCGCTAATTTTTCACTTTCCTGTTCCCCATAAAATTCTCGAACAATATATAAAGGTCGCCCTTTTGTTTCATCATAAATTCGCCCAATATATTCACCGATAACGCCTAACATAAATAGCATAAACCCATTAAAAATTAACATAATACTAATGATGGAAGGCCACCCTTTCATAGTTACTTCAGTAAATAAAGTAAGATATAGCACATATATAAAGTATAGAAAGCCTGAGCTAGAAAGAAGTAAACCTGAATAAATTGCTAACTTCAAAGGTTTATAAGAGAAAGACAGAATCCCATCTAGGCATAGCTTTACCATTCGTTTAAGGGGATACTTGGTTTCACCTGCTACTCTTTCATCTCGAACATATTCAATTGCTATTTGACGAAATCCGATCCAACTAACTAATCCTCTAACAAATCTATTATTTTCGTTTATCTTTCTCATTTCTTTACATACCTTTTGATCCATAAGGCGAAAATCTCCCGTATCTACTGGTATATCAATATCTGTGGAGGCGCGAAGCACGCGATAAAACGTGCTTGCTGACCACTTTTTAAACCATGTTTCACCCTTACGCTTCATTCGTTTTGCGTAGACTACTTCATACCCCTCTTTCCATTTTTCAATCATTTGTAAAATTAGCTCTGGTGGGTCTTGCAAATCAGCATCAATAATGATAACTGCATCCCCATTTGCATAATCCATACCAGCTGTAATTGCAATTTGGTGACCAAAATTCCGTGAAAAATCGATGAGTTTCACTGTCTTATCACCTATCATAAATTGCTTTATAATATCCGCACATTTGTCTTGGCTTCCATCGTTAATAAATAGTAATTCATACGTACCATTTGCATCTTTCATGACCCTTTTCAATCTTCGATACGTTTCTTCAATAACAGCTTCTTCGTTATACATGGGGATGATTATTGAATAACATATATTGCTTTCCACTCTAACCACTCCTTTACAAAGTTATTTTATATAAAGTATTTGAGCGCCCAGGACCACCCATATTCATACCTTCTTTTCCACCATTTTGTTTTGTCTTCCACTCATCAGAAGGTATTTTCTCACCATTTTCTTGAATCCATTTCGTTACTTCAGAACTCCCGCCCCTCATTCCTTCATTTGAAATGAGGAAGTACTTTACTTTCCCGCTTACTACCAACTCTTTTAATTTTTCAACAGAATACACTGGATCAGAACCAGAAAATCCACCCATCGTTATTACAGATTCTCCTTCATCTATAATGTAAGGAGCTGCGGTTTGATAACTTGTTGTAGCAAATAAGTATTGTTCACCAGTATTGTTTTTCTTTAAATATGAAAAAGTTTTATCATCTAAACTCTCGTTATCCATACCTCCTGGCTTGCTTCCTGGTAATCCTGAAGATTTTCTACTAGGGTTTGGAATTTGCATGTGATCTTCTGGTGAAGCATAATCTTTTTCAATATATTCTCGTTCAGTTGGAAGTCCGTTATCACCCGGTCCTCCTTGTCCAGAAAATCCAGGCATTGCTCCTGGAAAAGCCCCTTTACCATCAGCTGAACTTGGGCCCGCTTGTGGGAGCATACTATTTCCACCATATGTAATCGGCGTAGCAGCCCAATACAATGGTCCGATTAATAATATAAGTAATCCTGCAATATGCAGCGTAAAAGGCAATACAATCTTCTTACCCTTGAACAAAACAAGTACGAAAGTCATGATAATTCCGGCTACTGCTATACAAAGTGGCCACTCAGCTCCAATGACATCACTGTAAGGATGCATTATATACCATTGGAAACCTGCTGTTCCTACAACTGCAATTGGCAATAACCAAGACTTCCAACCAGTATTATTTTTATAATCCTCAAAAAGCTGTGCCGAACCAGCTCCAAATAGAGCTGCAATAGGAGCCGCAAGCATTATTAAATAATAGTGATGGAAAAATCCAGCAATACTGAAAAATACCATAACTGGAATTAACCATGCGAGCCAAAAGACAGCTTCTTTATGTTTTAAGGTTATATTATTTCTTCTTACACTAGCCAATAAACTAATACTAGCAATAGCAATAAACGGTAACAGCCAACTAGCCTGACCGGATAATTCAGACTGGAATAGACGGAACGGCCCTTTTTCTCCAGTTCCAAACATACCGCCTGCCATGCCACCTGGACCACCATTTTTACCTGTCGGTGGACCATCCCCTTTGTTTATTTGGAATCCTTGACCATTATCACCATTTCCTTGTGGTAAATTAGCTCCATTTTGATGATTATCTTTCTGCACTACTTTATTGTTACCTTGAGGTGGTTGAGATTGATCATTTGCATTAGGCATTCCTTTATCTGCTGGAACTTCCTGTTTGCCATTCTCAGCGCCATCATTTGGCATTCCCCACATATTATTTTGAGGCGATTGTTGATGTTCCTTCGCACCAGGTACTCCCTGATTCCCAGTAAGACGTGATATGCCATTGTAACCAAATGCTAATTCTAAAACTGAATTTGTTTCACTACTTCCGATATACGGACGTTTATTTTCAGGAATACTGTCTACAATTACCGCCCAAGAAAGAGAAATAACGAGCATGATAGCTGTGGCCCCAGTAAGGAAACCAATCTTTTTTTTCCAGTTTATTTTCGCAGATAAAAGATAAAAGAGATAAAAAGCGGGCAGTATCATATATGCCTGTAGCATCTTCATATTAAAAGCTATCCCAATTACCGCGAAAGATCCTAAAAGACTCCAAACACTTTCACGCTTCACACTTTTAAACAAGAGCCAAGTAGCTAACAAAAGAGTAAATACAAGCATGCTATCAATATTATTTGTTCGGCTCACTGCAGCTGCAATTGGTGTGCATGCAAAGGCTAAGGCACTAAGACGTGCAGCAACTACACCAAAAGAAGGTTTAATTAAAAAATAAATCAACAATACGGATCCTATCCCAGCCAATGCTTGCGGTAAAATTACACTCCAACCGTGCAACCCCAAAATATAGGCACTAATCGTTTGAATCCAAAATGCAACAGGTGGTTTATCTACCGTTACTGACCCGGCTGAATCAAGGGAACCAAAAAAGAAATTATGAAAGTTTTGCAGCATACTTGCTACTGCAGTCGTATAATAAGTATTCACATAGTGATCCGTCCAAATATTATAGCCATTTAAAAAAAGTGCTAACAAGATTATGAATATTAGAGGAACATCAAATCGTTTTTTCAATTGTAAAAACATAGAATTACAACTCCTTAATCATTTTATAAAGTTAACTAGGCCCTGAATGTATTATCTTTCTTCTATCTGAAGTGGACTTGAAAATAAGCTGAAAGTTTCCTGAATACATGAAATATCTTTCGTATTAAAAGAGAAAATGACAAAAAAATAAAAAACTACCAGGTATTTGAATGACTTTCAGCAAATTTTAAGCATAATCGTAGATACTAACAATAATGAAGAAAAAGGAGGCATAGAACATGAACTCTCTTAAAGGGGTTAAAATATTAATAGTAGATGATGAACCCCATATTTTACAGTTTTTAGAGATCGGGTTAATGAACGAAGGGTATGTAGTAAAAAAAGCGACAGATGGAATAAGTGCCATTAACTTAGTACAAGAATTTCAGCCTCATATAGCCATCTTAGATGTAATGATGCCTGGTACAGATGGGTTTGAAGTATGTCGAATGATTAAAAAAAGTGGCGCTCTTACTTCCGTAATTATGCTTACTGCAAAAGACGAAGTAGATGATCGAGTGAAAGGATTAACATTAGGTGCAGACGATTATGTAATTAAACCTTTCAGTTTTGATGAATTACTTGCTCGTATACACGCACGTCTTCGTAATCAGTTTCCTAATTTATTCAACGAGATTATTTATGGTCCTTTTAAAGTGGATGACCGTAGAAAAGAACTGCGATTTAAAGATGATATTTTGGAACTTTCTCCTACTGAATACGAGCTACTTAAATATATTGTAATTAACCACGGGATTGTACTAAGTAAAGGTGTGATACTTGATAAAGTATGGGGATATGATTTTCAAGGTGATGAAAATATTGTGGAAGTGTATATTCGTTCACTCAGGGAAAAATTAAAAGATAAAGAACACCGACTCATTCGCACAATTAGGGGAGCGGGGTATCGTGTGGATTTACCATGATTAAAAGAATCCAGTTCTTAAAAAACAAAAGGCTACTGCCTCACTCCCTACGAAAGCAACTTTTAACTCGAACATTATTTATTTTATCTCTTATTCTTTTGAGTATTGGTCTTTTACAATTTTGGGTAATGAAAGACTTCCTGTATAAAAATGAAGCCGAGACATTACGAGCGAAGATGATGTCGTTACCACCAGAAATAGATTTACTTCCTTTTAACTCGGAAAATAATGAAAAAAAACATCCTGATCCTAATCGACCAAGATTTCTGTTTTCACAAGATATTTCACTTGCAATTATCGGACCAGCTAGTGGTTATAAGGACTTCGCAGAGAGTACTGGAATGTCCTCTCCAAAGTTATCAAGCAAAGAGTATGCAAAAATATTAGAACAGTTCTCGAATCGTAAACAAGTAACCTATAAAGTAGTACGTAATAAAGAAGGGATTGAACAATTAATTGTTTTTAAACCTATTCGGAGTCTTCCAAACGGTTCCGATGGAGATTTTAATCAAGTTCCTAATCAAATTCTTCAAATTGGAACAGATACTGCTCCTTTACGTGATGTTCTATTTCAGCAATTACTAACATTCGTTGTTCTATCTGTACTAGCTCTACTTATCGGTTTAGCGCTATATTTACCAGTTCTAAAAAACACATTGATTCCTCTTTCTAACATTGTAAATGCAGTAAAAAATACGAATGCGGATAATTTGGCTGATCGACTACCTACACACCAAGGACAAGAAGAAGTTGATCAATTAGCTTTAGCATATAATAACATGTTGAAGCGATTAGAGGCATCCTTTCAATATGAAAGAGAAACAAAAGAGAAAATGAAACGTTTCATTGCCGATGCTTCTCATGAACTAAGAACACCACTTACATCTATTCATGGTTTCTTAGAAGTATTATTACGAGGCGCAGCTGATCGTCCTGAACAGCTTTATAATGCTTTAAACAGTATGCACGGCGAATCAAAACGCATTATAAAGTTAGTAGAAGATTTATTTTTTCTTGCAAAAATGGATCGTGAGCCTGGACTACATTTATCGGAAACCAATCTCACCAAACTTATCTGGCAGATGAAACCACAATTAAGCGTTTTAGGTGGACATCGACAGATATCATATGATCTAACAGAAGGAGTAAAAGGTACTTATGATGCTGATAAAATCAAACAAATTATTTTAAACCTATTTCATAATGCCGTCCAACATACTGATTCTACTACAGGCAAAATAACAATTTCTTTAATGGTCTTAGAAAATCAAGTAGAAATATCCCTAAAGGACAATGGATCAGGCATAAAATTAGAAAACCTTCCTTATGTATTCGATCGTTTTTATAGAATTGATGATTCCAGAACAAGACAGCATGGTGGATCTGGTCTAGGGCTTGCAATTACTCAGACTATTACTCAAGCACATGGAGGAACAGTATCTGTAAAAAGTAAGTTTGGAGAAGGAACGACTTTTTATGTGTATCTACCGATAATTTCGCCATCACTAAAACAGTAATAAACAGGGGAGAAATGTAATTCTCCCTTGTTTATTACTGACATGTATTCTTTTACTTTTTACAATTTAAAAGCAAAGGATTATACATATGACTCATTCAAGTACTCTGAAACTTATTCATATTGTAGAAATATCCATTTTAAGATAATGATACGCTTCAAAATCTTCATTTGTATAGAGTAACTTTTAGTAATCTCAGTGCTCCTTTTGCCATAAGCATGTTTTTCCTATATCGATAGACGCAATTATGCCTTTTATTGTTTATATTTCTCTTCTAAACTTCATTGCAAATTCCCTGGGACTGTCCGCAAAAGGATGTATTTTGTTCTCCAGATATTTCAATCCTAACCTCTCCATATTCTTTGGGTTCTGTTGCAAAGTTTGAAAAAAGCATAAACAGGTTGGTAAATGAGGAACAATGTTTAGGGAGTAGCTAGTAATTGTTGAAGTTCATTGCACGTTGAAAAGGCGGAGTCTCTTTGAAGACTTCGCCTTTGTTTATATAGGGCATGAATGGTCTCGATACCTTTTATCGTACGTGAAGCATGACGAAGATTTTGAAATCCTGCAGATTTAGCAAAACGTCTCTTTACATGCCTATGATCCTGTTCAATAAGATTGTTTAAATGTTTGATTGTACAATGGATTGTAGTTTGATAAAATCTTTGTTTTCTTAATTTGTTAAATGCGCAAAGTAATGCTGGCGCTTTGTCTGTAGTGAGAACCGTTGGTTCTCCAAAATGCTTTACTAATTTTTTCATGAAGGCATAGGCAGCCTAATGATCCCGTTTTTTACGAAGTTGAATATCCAATGTATGTCCATCTTTATCAATTGCACGATAGAGATAACACCATTCTCCCTTAACTTTGATATAAGTCTCATCCAAATGCCAAGATAAGTATGCAGATTTATTTTTCGCTTTCCAAATTTGATAGATGAGGCTTCCATATTCATGAACCCATCGCATGATGGTTGTTGGGTGAACTGAAATACCACGTTCTTTCAGGATTTCAGATACATCGCGATAACTTAAAGAAAAACGGCAGCAGTAGCCGACAGCTACTAAAATAATATCTTTCTTGAATTGTTTTCCTTTAAAATATCTCATGTCTGATTCTCCTAAATCCTGTTTTCTAGAGTGTAGCTTTATATAGAAAACTTTGCAACAGAACCACTTTTTATATGCTATATTACAAATAAGCTGGGAACACTTTACAGCCCTTTTCTTGCTCCATATCATGTCCAAAGAAAATAATTGGATTTTCTTTCCTAACAACATCTTTTAAACGTTTTATTGAAGATAAAGCTAAATCCGAATCAAATCCAGCAAACGGTACTTCATCTTCAA
>NZ_JAKUGJ010000053.1:0-11280 GCF_022663915.1 Bacillus cereus group sp. BfR-BA-01331 | reverse complement strand
ATAACTGATACCGCGCCAGTTCTTTACCCGACAGATTTTATTTAAAACGTGGAAATCATTCTTTCATATTCATCATTGTAAAAAGATAAAACGAGAACGATTGGAATGCCATTTGTATGGAAAACTGATTGCCATTCTACTCTGTTCTTCTACCATGTTTCAAATGCGGTAATTACTTCTTATGAAAAAGAAACGAGAACTGAGTGAATATAAGACCATATATATGATTAAAGATTACTTTCTTCTTCTTTTCCAAGCTATACAGAAAGACACCCAAGAGCTATCAAAGATTCTAATTCGCCTGTTCAACCTCCTACAGCAAAACGGGAGAAAATCTCATCGATATGAGAAGAAAACAGTCTTTGATATATTAGGTGTCGTTTACAATTGTACCATGTCTGATAATCAAGCGGCTTAATTCAAAAAAATGAAACCCGTTAGGGTTTATTTCGTATGCAAATCTTTAAATTCCTTACACATAACCTTTAGAAAAAAGAAACAATCTCGCCTAAAATTGACTTTGTATAAGCTTAGCTTGATAGCAATGTGGTGCTACCCCAAATACACGTTTTACGGGAGTAAAAGTACAATAATATTATTAGCCGTGTGAGCTATTAAATAACGTAGTAAATTAACTTGATGGTATATTTATCAATTAGTTTCTATATATATCAATATGTATTTTTTATATAATAAAATCAAATATCATATAAAAAATACATGACATTTAAAGAAAAATGGTAGGGGAAATAATAAAAGTTCAGCAATTATATATCGCTAAACTTTTATTATTTCTGATTATTACCAATCCGTCCTAAGCTATCCTTAATAGTTGTTTCTCCAAGCTGTGTGTATAATAAGGCCGTATCTTGACTGGAATGTCCAAGTTGCTGCATGACTTGTAACGAGTCTTTTTCTTCCATGTATAGCTTATTTGCCAGTGTGTGTCTTAATTTATGAGGAGACATCTTTTTGCCATAGGCCTTAGTATATTTTTCTACTATATCCTGGATAGCCCTAACTGAAAGGGGCTGTGCAGTATGTTTATACTTCGATAAAAACACATTCTTTAATTCTTTCCCTGGAGCGTATTTGTTATCTCTAATTTCCATATACTTTTCAAGATCATTTAATGCAATGGGAGTAATCCATACTGAATCTTCTTTGTTTCCTTTTCGGATTACATCAATTAGTCTTTCTTTTAAGTTTATATCTTCCATACGAAGATCGGCCAATTCACTTACACGAATACCACTACCAAGAAAAAGGGAAAGGATAGCTACATCACGATCTTTATCTCTTAGGAAATAGAATAACTGATGTTTTGTTAAAGATTTTTCATGTTCATACTTAACATAATTTAAAAACTCTTGATCATCATCATTATGAAATATTTTAGATCTCATACGTTTTGCACGGGCATTTAATGTTTCTTTATCTTTATGTATTTCAATTTTAGCCATTACATTTCTATAAAAATAACACTCTCCATCATCATTCTCTGATAGGGAGGTAAGGTACTTAAATAAAGATTTCAAGGCCGGAATTTTTCTGTTAACAGAGGAATTTTGCATGTTTTGTTGCAGTTTTAGAACCCTCATGAAGTTCTCAACATCTTTTTTCTTTAAATTCTCTAAATCAGAGAAGGATATGTCTTTAATGGGCTTTAATTCAATAATTTGTTCAGATAATAGCCAATTAAAGAAGACTCTAAAGTCATATACATAATTCAGTAGGGTGGAGGGAGAGGCATCATGCAATTCCTTGTATTCCACAAATTCTTCTATGTAAAAGGGCATTTCATTTAAATTTTCGTACAATTTTTGACGATGTATGGATTTTTGACGTTGCTTGCTGTAGTCCATAAAAATCACCTCATATATAATATAACAGAAAATAGAAACGAACACAAGTTCGCGCGAAATTAAATTTTTACACAAACTTATTTACATAATTAAATTATGATTACCAGAATTCACTCGAAAATGAATAGGTATAGTGTAGTCGTTCTAAAAAAATTATAGATAACCAATTGATAAATCTAAATTAAACTATAAAACTAGTACAAAAATCAATATTTATAAACGGTTTAAAGGTCGTCATCAAATTAAATTGGTTAATTTAATTATGTTTATGAGGAGTTAATTAGATCAATTTAAGAAGAAACATTATAAATTAAAATGTAATTTACTATAAGAAGTTCTAATGAGTTATTAAGTATTTAATGATTCTTATATAAAGGATTAATTATATAAAGGATTAATTATATAAACACATACCAATATACTTAGATTCACGCAATTGAGTTCGAAATCCCTAAATGCTATATTAGATTTTATATAAGCATCTTATTGTTCGTAAAAACGGTATTTCGTGCGAACTTGTAGTTGTTAAAAAAAGCAGCTTATCACTGCCCTACTCTTCACATTCTTCGAAATCTACAAATATTCCTTCAAGCGATTGTTCTAATTGTTCTATACGGTCATGAACAAATTCGTCGTTTTGTAATATAGTTACTTGTATATCTTCATCTAGAATCTCTTCAGATGAAACATTGTATTCATGAAAAACATACGGATATAATCTTCAAATAAAAATATAGCGTAATTATATGAGAGCAAATAGTCGTCGTATACTATTTTTTGATATTCTTTTTGTAAACAGTACCTTTTTAATACATCGTATAACAATTCATCAGGATTAACGAGAATGAATTCATTTATTCCTGCTTCAGAATAAGACTCATCCTCAAATGCTTCTAAGTCTCTTGTACTGAATATTATCTTATCTTTTGATTGAATGATACTTCATCTAAATGTGTAATGAAGTTTTTTCGATCAATAACGTAAATAAATCTGAATATACATACTATTCAATCCTACTTTTCGATAGATAACGTCGTCATTGCCGACATACACATTTCTGATATATTAAACGTTTAGACCCGTACATTCGCAGGTTCACCAGTCCGTTAGGACATTCGCACCTTAGATATTTTGTAGCGTCCCGACCTATCCAAAATCATATGATTTCTCACTTAGGTTTTGTTCGGTCGACTTCACCTAGCTTCATACAATTTGTGACTACTATCACGCCTTGCATGTAGGAGTATTAGATAAGTAGTTTCAGCTCAACCTGACGGCTTTCATTCCTGCTTTCAGTCAATCAGTTGTTGTTATCAAAAATTGATAACCCTCCAATTTCGTGTTAACACACTTATAAGGAAACGTGTCGCACAAATAGCGTTTTTATTTAGTTTTTCAACCTTTTTCCTGCCTAACATCAATAAATCAACATATAACAAAATACATAGTTATAACAATTTATTATTAGGAGGTGTAATGATGTCATTTGCAGCATGGAGTGCAATTTTTATGACTTTAATCGGAGCAATATTTGGTACACACTCTTCTAGAAAGAGTAAAAATGCCAACTAAAAAACCTAATAATAAAAGTTAATATCTATCCCGTGCCAGCTGAAATGTCAAGGATGTATCAGCTGGCACCTTTTCTAGGCAAATAAAGGTTTCATTATTTATCAAGATTTTTATTACTATGTAAAATATTTGTAAATACTGCTTTCATTCTCACTATTTTCATTTCAAACGTTATATACTACATTTGAAATAAGCGATTAAGACCGCTTATTATCTTATTTTCCATACGACAAAACCTTTATTGATGCTAGGAGAAATCCTAGCCTTTTTTTGTACAATAACGATTTTATTAACAACTTGTCACATTCAAACCAAACAAGCATACATTGTTGTATGACTTTCAACTCATATAGACTATTTTTTTAGAGCTTACTGATATGTAAGCTCTTTTTTTCAAATAAAGATTTTGTTTAGTTATCTTCGCATTTACAATCCTGTAACTACTCATCACACTTACTGCAATAATCTATAACTTCATAAATCACTTATTTTCCCCCTTACTAAGTCCCGTGATAGTTCGAACTATCCAAGAAAAACTGATCGCTTCAACTAATATGCATTTCCTTTGTATCAAACTAGCGTCACATATCAGGTGTAACTTTCCAATTGTTATCATTTCCTTTTGCTCAATTATTGTTTCCCAGCCCATTTTGTCTCCTCCAATCAAAAAGGGATTTTGTTGAAATTACTTATAGATTCCACCTGGCCATTTTCTTCAGTGACAGGCTCATAAATCCAAGTAAGGAATGCAATATTAAAAATTTACTCATGAAAATCTGATTACAAATTTTTGAGTTTTTCTATTTCATGAGCTATTCACCTACCTTACTAAGAGTGCATATAAAAATGCGCTCTTTTTATTTAATTCCCACTAACCGTTAATGACTCTTTTGAATACATTATTATCACAAGGAATTCCACAGGTTTCTCTGGTCAAGTCACTTTGAATTTCTTGCACACCTTGTAGGAATAACCCGTTTTAAATAGCGGGTTATTTTATTTTTGATTATAAAATAACAATTTTGTTAAATTTATCAATTTACAAATTACTAATTTTATAAAATGAATTCATATACATTTATTGAATACATATAAAAGTTCATATAAAACCAAATGTTTTAGGAGCTGATTAGCATGACAAGTAAACCACTAGTAATAGCACTTCCTCCTATATCAAAAACCAAAATTACTTTTTATTCTTCTTCTGGTGAAGTAATTAACCACACTTTTTTTACAAACGAAACTTCAGGACCTATAGCAACATTTGCTTATTGTCCTATAGAATTTGAAAGATTTGAAACTAAAAGAATGCCAGTCCTTATAAAATAATTTTTCATAAATGTTTTCCTAAATCCCCTAGATTTCAGGGGATTATTTTTGTAGTTACGATAACTTCATCTTTTCCCTCGCTTAACACTGTGCGTGCGACTTTCACCGCATACAGCGTCCATCTTATTCTTCTCTACTAAAGTAACTAGATTACAAGCTTTACGGAGTTTGTTTATTTTCCCCAATTATTTATCGTTCATTTGAAGTATTCTCATATATTTTCTAATCGTATCTTCATTTATAGCGTGTATCAATTTGTGGACAAATTCATTTACAATAATTTTGGGTCACCATACATGCCCAACAAACTAAAATTAGATTTTCTATGAACTTCTGTTCATGTTGCCTACATGCTTGATATTTTGATTATTTATTTTTGAAAATACGTATACCAAATATCAATACTGTTCTTGGAAACATCCAAAACGTAAAGGCACTTTCAGCCAGGGGTGTCTTTATTATTTTTCAGTTCCATATTCATTTCCTACTTCATACACTAACAATGCTGATGCCATCAGTTATTTTATATAGAGAAAGAGTATTCCTCCATCCATCTGGGAATATTCTTTCTTTATTTTTATTGTTCATATTACTATAAAATGTTGCATATAATACTATGACAAACCAAATAAGAGATGTATTTCTTTATAATGTTAGAAAAAGAGCGTTCCTCACTCGCCAGGGGAATGCTCTTTTTTGGTTTACTTCACATATACATAGGCTTCATTTTCCCTTTTTTATATCTCCATGAATAAAAATAATAAATGATAAATTATTCACTCATTCTTTTTTTAGCAGTATTAGTATCTTGAGATCCTTGTATATGTTCGGTAGCTCTAGATAAATCTGTTTTTGGCACATTAACATAGATCGATTCAGAAGCTCCTTTTTTTATCTGAAATGTTTCGTGAAAAACACCGACACTTCCATTGTCTTTATTCGTATTATTGTATGATTTCTAAGTATCTGAGTGGTTTTTCCATGTGCATAGTTTACTAATTCGTCGAATCTCTTTCAGTATTGATTTAAGATTACTTTTTTCCAACTAAATAAGAAATGATTGGAGAGCTATCGATTCTTGATATCGATGAGGATAATCAAAATGCAGGATTCAGGATATCGATGGCTTCCATCTCATTAGCAGGAAAAGGATACGGAACTGAAGCCATTAAAATAGTTTTAAGAAGTCGAGAACCATTGCTTTACTTTCGTCTGTCGACTTGGCACCTAGCCAAAAAAGGACACAATAAAAAAGAAAAACATTTATTTTCAGGTGAGGGTAGACAACCATTTATTTAAAAATTAAATATTTCACAAAAAAACAGTCAGGTTCTATAACCTATATAAAATAAAAAAGCAGCTAATATGCTACTTTTTTTCTCCCCAAAAGAAGTGATATTCATACTGTCCTTTAATATCATTTTTCACACCAATAACCTGGGTAAGCTTTACTTTAATAGCACCACGACTACAATTGAAACTTTTTTCTGTGACCAAAGAAGATTATAAAAATTCTTTACCTTTTCATGTGTTCTTACAATCAAATCAAATGTAGGTCCATTATCCCACGCCATAGTTCTAATTTTAATGAATGAAAGCTCTTGATTATCAACAACAATCCTAGGAATACTTTTAGTTATATCCATTCTTTAGCACCTCTTTCAAAAAGGGCTTTTCCTATTAAAATATTACTGTAACTTATCAATTTCTCAAGCATCCTCCTGAAAAATTTTAAGTTTCCAACTCCAGAATCTCCATATCTATCCTTGTTCACAAAAAACCTAAAAAACTCACTAATAAATGCCTATATTAAATTATGATTACTCAATTTTAACTATACCTAAAAATACATGTCACAATATTTAAATAGGTAATCATTATAAACAAAAAAGAATTATATAAAACGAGATAAGTATCCTTTTCCAGAGTATATAAGAGCGGGATATGATGAATGAAGCCATAATGTTGGATCCTAACAGATGTTCGCAGTGTATATCCTGGTAATGCGGTAGAAAAATGTTTCAACAACCTATTTGCACAATCAATGGAAGTAAACTTATAGATTGAATCCCTCATCTTATTATACTTATCAATTCCAACTTCACACACACAATCTCAAAGCAAAAAAACTAAAAACAGTTTCAAATAAATGAAAAACAAACTAATAATCGCACTCTAAAGAAAATTCAGTACCTTATGCCCCTTTGCATACTTCCTAAACTCGATTTTTATAAGTTATTTAAAATTATTCCCATTTTCCAGAAATAACTTTTCAAATTCTGTTTATCCTATAAAACGTAACGAACAGTTACAATAATACACTAGTCTTCAGGCAAGGGTACTAGTAAAAAACATTTATTTACCTATTTTTCAAAATAGTTTTACCTTTTTTATTAAACTACCTAATAGTAACACCTTGTCACCTTACAATACCTTCTTTCATATATTGTATTATACTTGTCCATAACGTTAGATTGTTTCTAACATTATATGATTGATAGAAAGGAGTGAAAATATGCACTCATCTAGTCATAAATTTGATAACTTTAACTGTGTTGCACAAGCACCCAGTACACTACCTGCCCTTGGTTTTGCCTTCAATGCATCTGCACCACAATTTGCAACATTATTCACGCCACTACTATTACCTAGTACGGGTCCAAACCCTAACATTACTGTCCCTGTAATAAATGATACAATTAGTACTGGAACTGGTATTAGAATCCAGGTAGCTGGTATTTATCAAATCAGTTATACATTAACAATCAGCCTTGATAACGTTCCCGTAGCACCGGAAGCAGCACGCTTTTTCTTGACGCTAAACTCATCAACTAATGTTATTGCAGGATCTGGAACCGCAGTCCGTTCTAATATCTTCGGCACCGGTGAAGTAGATGTATCCAGTGGTGTTATTCTAATTAACTTAAACCCTGGTGATTTAATTCAAGTTGTACCCGTTGAAGTAATTGGTACAGTAGATATTCGTTCTGCAGCGTTAACAGTTGCACAAATTCGTTAATAAAAACAAAATGCTTGGCTAATTAACATTTAATGTTCCTTATACACACCAAAATATATTTTTATAGATTTGACACACATTTATATCAAATAAGCATATTTTATTGTATGGTGACTATCTAGTCATACAAATCTAAAGCTTTCATAAGCACACACCTATATGTGTGCTTTATTTTTAATTTAAAAGTAATAAACCCATAACTTTCTATCTCCTTAATTTAATTTTCTATTCTCACTTCACTTGTATGTCTTCATGCTAATAGCCTCTATCCTTATATCCCCTTAACAAAATTCAATCTGCCACCCTTATACTATAGATGACATGGTAACTTTTCTCCTGTTACCTTTTGAAAAACCTGCTAAACAGATAACTTTGGCTTTGGCTACTGCTCTTTTTTTCTTATTAGCTTGTCTCTATTTTATATTACAAGGATATAGAACACGTTTACTGATATACCCTCTCTGAAAGAGGGCATTTTTATTACTTTCTTTACCGTATAACAGTTCTAATTTCTTTTATACTTTACCTATAACTTATTATTACATACCATTTGCTTGTATAGCTTACTTTCTTTTGTACAACGAGTAGTTAGCTAATCCTGCTAACTGCTTTGTTGTGTACAAATACTTTTATTTAAACAACTCACCATTTCGAACAGTCCGTTAGGATATTAAATGATGAATAGTTCAACTGTTCTGGATAATAATTGAATACGATCGATTCAAAAGCTTCGAATTTCCTTACGCAGATGGCAAAAAGTCAATGTGTACCTCTTACCTTTCCAATAAACAAGATCATAAGGATCCATAATAACTCCTTTCGAAATAAACAAGTTAAAGGCAAAGACACAACTTCTATTACACCTTATATTTTTACATTTTTTAATGGTGGAGAATATACATGGAAGGTAATGGCTGGTAAGGTCGAGCTATTCTGCATCATATGAATGGTTTCGTTATTAACAGTAAAGAGATTTCCTTGCGTAAATTGTTGTGTTTGATGATAGGTTGGTGTAGTATCGGTGGATTCAAGAGTATATAGGATATTTTGTAAGCTACCTTGTACAACATAGATACAGCCTGTTGATGTACCGTGATTATGAATGGGCGTTTTCGCCAAGCTAGGAAAATAAAGTACCATGACTTCTAGTTTGTTTGTATGATAAATGATATTTCGTCCGTATTCCAAGTGCTTTGGGGCTATAATATAAAGAATTAGATTTTCAGGTGACAAATCTAATGTTTGTACAATCTGTATAAGCTCCTGTTGACTATATAAATGTAAAGAATCAAAGCTACGCTTTATAATTTCGATGAGTTTCATAATACGTGCTCCTTTTTTATAAAAAATTCATGTCCCTCCTATATAGAATAGTGGACAATCTCTCATAATATATATCTATTCAACTTTCTGAAATACTTTCACCAAAAGGTTCTGTTGTAAAGTTGAAAAATTGCTCAAAACACTGAATTCCGCATGCGATAAGTTAGGATTTGCTTTACAGCTTTGTGTATTGAGATTTCCTTGTTGGACTTTGTCAGACGTTCAACATATACCCGATTGTGTTGTGAACTATATAGCTAAACAACTGCAAATTAATGCGAACGAAATACACATATATGCAGAACGTGAGCAAACGAAACATGAACATCTCGAAGAAATTAGAAGAGAATATGGATTTCGGAACTTCACTATTCGTGAATATCGTGTTGTGTCTCAAGTCTTATTACAATATGCATTAGAAAATGGGAATGTTCTACACTTAATCCAGATAGCCATTGAAGAATTAAGAAAAGAACCAGCTATGGTGCTACCCCATGCCCATCAACTTAAGAATTTTATAACACCCCAAAACAAAAAGTCATGAGCTAACGTGAAGTGCACCCCAGTTGTTAGACACGGTCTAACAATTGGAGGTGCATTTTTTATGGCTAAATTTTCTTCGAAAGAAAAAATCCAAGTGGTGAAACGATATTTAGATGGTTCAGAAAGTGGAGAAACAATTGCTAAATCTATAGGAGTTACTCCTGTTTTACTTCGCGAGTGGATTAGACGATATGAATCTTCAGGTGAAAAGGCCTTTGAAAAGCGCTATACATTCTACCCAGCTCAGTATAAACTAGATGTACTTTATTATATGAATGAACACGGGACATCTATCAGAGAAACAGCGGCACTTTTCAATATTCCGTCTTATGAAACACTTCGGAAATGGAAAATAGCGTATGAAACAGGAGGATTGGATGCCCTACAATCAAAGAAAAAGGGGCGTCCAACCATGAAAGATAAAAATATAAAACCAGTAGTTGAAGGATCAATCGAAGCCTTACAAGCGGAAAATGAACGTTTACGTATGGAAAATGCATATTTAAAAAAGTTGAATGCCTTAGTTCAAAACAAGGAAAAATCACAAAACAAGACAAAGCGGAAGTAATCTATGAGTTAAGGCATGAATTTCCTGTTAAGGAGTTACTTAAACTCGCTAATATTCCGCGTAGTACGTAATGTTATTGGATAAAACAGTTCAATCGTCCTGATCCAAATGTGGAGGTAAAAGCACGGATTCAAGCTATTTATGATGAACACGATGGGTGTTATGGCTATCGTCGTATTCGCGATGAACTTATGAATCGTGGGCACAAAGTAAATCATAAAAAGGTATATCGTCTTATGAAAGAATTAGGGTTAAAATTTCTGGTTCGTATAAAAAAATATCGCTCTTATAAAGGGACAGTTGGGAAAATTGCGCCGAATATTTTAAATCGCAACTTCCAATCTGAAAAACCAAATGAGAAGTGGGTTACAGACATTACGGAGTTTAAGTTATTTGGGGAAAAGTTATACCTATCGCCAATATTGGATTTATTTAATGGTGAAATTATCACCTATACCATTGGTTCAAGACCTACCTATTCCCTTGTTTCAACAATGTTAGATCAAGCTTTTGAACGTGTAACAGATCAGGATAAACTCCTCATTCACTCTGATCAAGGTTGGCACTATCAAATGAAACAATACCGTCATTCTCTTACGAAGTGTGGCATAACTCAAAGTATGTCTCGTAAAGGAAACTGTTATGACAATGCCGTTATTGAAAATTTCTTCGGTATCATGAAATCGGAATTTCTGTATCGAAAAGAATTTGAAAGTATAACACATTTCAAACAAGAATTAGCAAAGTATATAGAATACTATAATCATAAAAGAATTAAGGCAGCCTCTAGGGTATGAGCCCGGTACAATACCGGACTCATACCCTAGAGGCTGCCTAATGAAACGACCTGTCTAACTTTCGGGGGTCACTTCAAAACAAGCCCATGACTTTTTATATGCTATATCACAAATAATCTGGGAACACTTTACAGCCCTTTTCTTGCTCCATATCATGTCCAAAGAAAATAATCGGATTTTCTTTCCTAACAACATCTTTTAAACGTTTTATTGAAGATAAAGCTAAATCCGAATCAAATCCAGCAAACGGTACTTCATCTTCAA